>NZ_JBXWQK010000006.1:0-398151 GCF_059612345.1 Ruegeria sp. CDSA020 | reverse complement strand
CAATGTCCGAATACGAAGACGCAGCTGAGTAAACAGACGACAACCAGATCAGCCCCCGCACTGGCCAGGGGCTGATCCATCCCGGGCCATATGCCTTTGCCTGTGGCCCAGGCTTTTCAGCGGGGGAGACATGAAGCATTGCATCTTCGAAAATGACCAAGCCTATCTGGCTGAGCCAACCTCTGCTGCGTTCGTGCGAACCCACAACATCGATGTGATCGTGCGCGATAGTAGTGCATTTGCCTCGACCGAGATGATCAGGGAATTTTATCATGCCCTGAGCGACCTGACCGGCGACCACTCCTACGTTGTTAATCTGCGTTTGGCTGGTGCGGGGTCCGTAGGAGGACCGCAGTACTGGACCGGAAGAGCCGCTGTTTTCTGGGGCGATTTTTCGGATTGTTGGACGTTGTCCGACGCCGAAAAAACATGGGTCTCACAAGTTCTGAACCTTTCGCCACGGACCGTTCTTGTCGGTGGTGCCGTGCTTGTGCTGGCCCAGATTAGATTGTCGGAAAAAACAGTCGCGGCCATTCACCCCAACTTCGATGCGGCAGCGCGTGAAGCAGGTTTGACCAACTGTGGTACAGGCACATATCTGGCGGCGCGCGGGCGCACGCATAGCGCGACGACACGTCTGAGTACGCTGCGTTTGTTGGCGGATTTTGTTTCGTTGGACCATGGTGAGAACATGGCTGATAACCTACGCGGGTTTATCGGCCTGTCCGAACCCAAGCGGGACTGCGAAAGCCAGCTTGCCAATCGCTTGATCCATCGTGCGGGCGGGGATCACCTGGTTATGTCAGCCGTTGAGGCAATGCTGAACCATGTCGAAGAGCCACTCAGGATCACGGATCTTTCGAACATGGTCGGCACTTCAACCCGGCAGCTTCAGAGACGGTTTCTGAACAAGACGGGGGCAAAGCTTTTGGCCACATACCGAGAATTGCGTCTGGAACGTGCGCATAGCCTGCTGCGGTTTACGGATTTGCCACAAATCGAGATTGCCACCGCCACAGGGTTTTCGTCTACAACGTCACTAAAACGTGCTTTTCGAGACCAGTACAAGACGATGCCGGAAGATATCCGCAGCCTCCGCTTTTCCGGTGGAATGGCGGATCGGGGGCTGGTGAACTGACAGCTCGTGCAGTGTGCCGATTAGGGCGCACGCATTTGAAATTTAAATCCGCTGTGATTGGCGAATCGAAAAAAAAGCCTGATCAGACCGAATGCAGGGCAGACCGACATTCGGGCTCAGTATGATCCTTTAGGTCTTTGAAACGCGGATTTCTGCACCCGGATTCTGATTCTGTTCTGCAACATTCTCGTGATTGCTGCAATTCCGTCCCTTTTCTGCCGGAATCGTCACTGATAAACCCTTGGCCATCGGGCAGTGATTTGTTGAGGGGTACGGGCGGTAAAATGAATACCGGGGTAAACGGTCGTGTTGCCATTTCATGGTCGCAGACAGAGATTGATGGGCTAGAGGCGGCGCCTCTGGCATTTTTAAATGTAGGGTCGGCCTGGTCCTGGCGCGGTCAGGCATCGATGCTGGCAAGCAGCGCTGAAGTTGCCGGGCGTAAAAACGCATTTGCATCTGGTACAATCGGGCGCGTTATTCCTGGCACGACTTTTTCGGATAATGTCGTCGGAACGCTCGAGCTTATGAACGGGGCGCAACGGTTTTCAGCGTTACTGGTCGTTTCCGATGATGATGAAAGCCCGTCGCTGGTGTTTGAAAGCGGCTGTCCTTCACGCGATCAGGAATTCTGGATCAGCGCATATACTCAGATCAAGCATCAGAGTGGTGAAGTTGCAGAGCAGGACGGAACTGTCGTCGCGTTTCATCGCAAGGCCACTCAGTTCCAGTACACTGGTGTCGCGAACCTACGCGCAACTGTAAACGGTGCCACTTTAGCGGAGTAAATCCCGTTAGCGGTGCCGTCTTTGAATCGAATTTCAGAAAGTTTCGGTTCCTTCCGTTCGGCATGTTGACTCTGCCAGCGCTGCGGATATAAGCGCGGCTTCATTGGTGTTGGTGGCCCCCGCAAGGGGAGGCCTGTCATGAGGGAAACCTCAAGAGGACAACGCCCTTCATAGTGGCCTATCAGGGCCTCGACCTTAAGAAGGAGATCAGCCGTGACCAAACGCACGTCTGCCAAGTACAAAATCGACCGCCGGATGGGCGAAAACATCTGGGGTCGTCCGAAATCCCCGGTCAACCGTCGTGAATACGGCCCTGGTCAGCACGGTCAGCGCCGGAAAGGCAAACTGTCTGACTTCGGTCTGCAGCTGCGCGCCAAGCAGAAGCTGAAGGGCTACTATGGCGACCTGACCGAAAAGCAGTTCCGCCGCATCTATGCCGAAGCTGTTCGTGTCAACGGCGATACCGGTGAAAACCTGATTGGTCTGCTGGAACGCCGTCTGGACGCCGTTGTCTATCGCGCCAAATTCGTCGCGACCGTGTTCGCCGCGCGTCAGTTCGTGAACCACGGCCACGTCACAGTGAACGGCAAGCGGGTCAACATCCCTAGCTACCGTGTCAAAGAAGGCGACGTCATCGAAGTACGTGACAAGTCCAAGCAACTGGCCGTTGTTCTTGAAGCTGCTGCTCTGGCCGAGCGTGATGTTCCTGATTACATCGACGCCGACCACTCGAAAATGACCGCGACTTTCGTGCGCGCACCGGGTCTGGGCGATGTGCCTTACCCGGTCATGATGGAACCGAACCTGGTTGTCGAATTCTACGCGAAGAACTAATCTTCGCCGAAATCGAAATTCGAAAGGCCGCGCGTTTGCGCGGTCTTTTTCTTTTTAGGGGCTCTGCCCCCAATCACGACCAGTCGCGATGCCCCCCGAGCAATTTTTTGGCCAAATAAAGAGCGGATCAGATTGGCAAGGGTCGTCCTTCTGCAATTGCCTCCATCGCGAAATATGAAGTTACGCTGTCCAGCTCGACTTTTTCGATGAGGCGTTGATAGACCTTGTCGTACGAAGCCATATCCTGCGTAACAACCTTGAGCTGATAGTCGTAGTCGCCGCCAATGCGGTGGAAGTCCACGACCTCTGGTATCGTCAGAACATGCCTGCGAAAGGCCTGTAACCACTCGGCCGAGTGGTGCCGCGTACGCAGCATGACGAAGACTACAAGGCTCAGCCCTAGTTTTTCGCGCGCGATTTGCGCCGTCGATCCGATGATGACGCCCTGATCATTCAGGGCCTTCAGCCGACGCCAGCAGGCGTTTTGCGACAGCCCGATGCGGTCGGCCAGTTCTCGTTGGGACAGCGTAGCGTCGGTTTGCAATTCACGCAGCAGGCGGTGGTCAATATGATCTAGATTTTTTGACATTCCAAATCATATGACACATGATTTATGAAAACCATCTAAAAATACGCATTATATACACAACACATATCAATCATATTTGTTGGGAAACTTCGGAGTCCGTATAATGACACTTTCCCAATTTCGTTCTGACATTGAAGCTGCTGTTCGCAGCGACACGTTGCGCGATGGCTTAATCGGCGAGAATGTTATGATCCCGGGGCTGCGCGGGGACATACCTTTGGTTTACGCGGATTATGTTGCGTCGGGCCGCGCATTGAAGCAGGTCGAGGATTTTGTGGCCGCTCATGTGTTGCCGTTTTATGCCAACAGCCACACCGAGGCGTCTTATTGCGGAGCCTACATGACCCGACTGCGCCGCGAGGCCCGTGCGGAAATCTCCCGGATTGTTGGCGCCGGGGAAAATGATGCGGTGATCTTTACCGGATCGGGCGCTACAGCGGGTCTCAACCGGCTGGTCAATCTGTTGGGGATCGAGGCCGCAGCACGACCAGTGGTAATGATCGGCCCATATGAGCACCATTCGAACATCCTGCCGTGGCGGGAAAGCAAAGCGCTGGTGATTGAAATCCCCGAAGCACCCGAAGGGGGTGTCGATCTGTCGGCTTTAGAGCGTGCCTTGGTTGAAAACGCGGACTCGGATCTGATCATCGGGTCATTTTCGGCCGCTTCGAATGTGACGGGCATAATCACTGATCCCGACCCGGTTACGCGGCTGCTTAAGGCTAATGGTGCTGTAGCGGTTTGGGATTATGCGGGCGGTGGGCCTTATCTGCCAATGGAAATGGGCCCGGCGGATGCGCCCAAGGATGCGATCGTGGTCTCTCCTCATAAATTTGCCGGTGGACCCGGCGCGTCTGGTGTATTGATCGTCAATCAAAACGTTGTGCAGCGCACATGCCCCAGCTGGCCCGGTGGTGGCACTGTGAGTTTCGTGTCCCCTTGGGGGCATGACTACAGCGCCGATCTTGCAACGCGCGAAGAGGCGGGAACGCCGAATGTCATAGGCGACATCCGTGCCGCGTTGGCTTTCATGGTCAAGGATGCGGTTGGCGCAGACGAAATCGCAAGGCGCGAGGCGCTTTATAACCAGATGGCATTGGAAGGGTGGGGAGATAACCCAGGTCTGACCTTGTTGGGCGCGGACAATCCACATCGGTTGCCGATTTTTTCCTTTCTTGTTCATGACAGTAAAGGTCAGCCGGTGCACCAGCAGTTATTCACCCGGATGCTGAGTGATGTTTATGGCATTCAAGCGCGGGGCGGATGTGCTTGTGCCGGGCCCTATGCGCATCGGTTGCTGGGTATTGATCGTGCAGCCTCGGAGCAGTTGCATGCTGCGCTTGGTGCTGGTGAAGAGTTGAAAAAACCCGGTTGGGTGCGTCTGAACTTTTCATACCTGATGTCCCAAGAGACTGTCCGCTTCATCATCGACAGCGTCAATGACCTGTCCCGGCGGACCGAAGAGTTTACTCCCTTTTACGACGCCGACCCGGCGACAGCCCGCTTCAAGGCGGCATAAGGGAATTGCCGCTTTTCTCAACGCTTTGAGACGGGTATGAGGGGCTTCTAAATACGGAGCCTCTTATGACCCAGATCACCCCTCAACCCGGCATTATGGACATCGCGCTTTATCAGGGCGGCCAGTCGAAGGTGGCGGGGGTCGACCATGTGATCAAGTTGAGCTCGAACGAAAACCCCTTTGGCCCCAGCCCCAAAGCGATCGAGGCAGTACGTGACAGTGCGGCCACCCTGAACCGGTATCCCAGTACAGATCACGCCAGTCTGCGTATGGCTATTGGCGAACGCCACGGGCTGGACCCGGCGCGAATTATCTGCGGCGTGGGCAGTGACGAGGTGCTGCAATTCGTGGCACAGGCTTATGCCGGTCCGGGGGATGAGGTTATCTATACCGAACACGGATTTTCGATGTACCCGATCATCGCTCGGATGGCGGGGGCAACTCCGGTGATGGTGCCTGAAACCGATCGTCACGTGGATGTGGACAACATTCTTGCCGCTGTGACTGACCAGACCCGGATCGTGTTCGTGACCAATCCGGGCAATCCGACATCGACCATGATCCCCGAGGCTGATCTTATCCGACTGGCCGAAAGCTTGCCGCAGACCTGTCTGATGGTGATTGATGGCGCCTATGCCGAGTTTGTCGAAGGGTTCGACGGAGGCCGCGCTCTGGTGGATCGGTTCGAGAATGTGATCATGACGCGGACCTTTTCCAAGATCTATGGACTGGGCGGGATGCGGGTCGGTTGGGGCTATGCGGCGCAAGAGATCATTGATGTGCTGAACCGGGTACGCCAGCCCTTTAACCTGTCGCTGACTGCGTTGGCTGCTGCCGAAGCCGCCATAAAGGACGAAGAGTACCTGACCTTTTGCCACAGCGAAAATGCACGCTTGCGGGTTTGGCTTTCGGCCCAGTTGTCCAAAATCGGCGTATCTTCGGATGCGTCCAGCACCAATTTTATTCTCGCCCGCTTTAAGGATCAGGCCGAGGCCGAAGCGTGCGACGATTACCTCAAGACACAGGGTTTGATCGTGCGCCGCGTCGCGGGATATAACCTGCCAAATGCTCTTCGGATCACGGTTGGGGACGAGGAGGCTTGTCGCCGTGTCGTTGCGGCCATAACCGCTTTCAAAGGGGGCGCCGCATGAGCCAGGTATATGACCGCGTTGCGCTGATCGGGTTGGGCCTGATCGCATCGTCGATGTTCTGGGCGATTAAACGTGCTGGATTGGCCGCCGAAGTAACCGGCTATGCCCGGTCCGAGGCCACGCGCGACACCGCGCGCAAGATTGGCCTGTGCGACCGGATCTGTGACACCGCGCAAGAGGCCGTTGAGGGGGCAGACCTTGTGGTTCTGTGCGTGCCTGTTGGCGCGATGGGTGCGGTAGCGCAGGAGATTGCGCCTGCCCTGAAGTCGGGCGCGACCGTGTCAGATGTGGGTTCGGTCAAGCGGCATGTCATTCAAGATGTCTCACCTCACATCCCGCAGGGTGTTCATTTCATCCCCGCGCATCCGCTGGCCGGGACCGAGCATTCCGGCCCTGAATCCGGATTTGCCGAGCTGTTCGATAATCGGTGGTGCCTATTGGTGCCGGTAGAGGGCTCGGACCCGGAGGCCGTTGCGCGACTACGCTCATTGTGGACGGGTTTGGGTTCGAATGTTGATGAGATGGATGCCGATCACCATGATCTGGTTCTTGCAGTGACATCCCATGCGCCACACCTTATCGCCTATACGATGGTTGGCGTAGCGGATGATCTGCGCCGTGTGACCGATAGCGAGGTCATCAAATACTCGGCCGCGGGCTTTCGGGATTTCACCCGGATCGCGGCCTCGGACCCGACTATGTGGCGCGATGTGTTTCTGACCAACAAGGATGCGACGCTAGAGATATTGGGGCGTTTCACTGAAGAACTGTTTGCGCTGCAGCGGGCCATTCGTACAGGTGACGGCGATCAGCTGTTCGATTATTTCACGCGCACACGTGCGATCCGGCGCGGGATCATTGATGCCGGGCAGGATACGGACGCGCCGGATTTTGGTCGCGGGAATACCAACCCATGAGGCGCGGCTGGAGCGGTCTGTCGATTGGGTGGTTGGTACTTGGTGCCACAATGGGGAATGCAACGCCATCTGAACACCTGTTGACCCCCGATGACCAACCGGTTCTGGCCTTTGCCGCTCCGGTCGGGACGCAGCCAGAGTTGCAGCCGAATACGCTGGTACAGCAGGTGCTGTTCAAAAAGCGTAAGCTGCGCAAAACATCGGTCTGCGGGAATATCGAAATTCAGGGCAAGCCGGTGGGTAATGTTCCCGGCAAGATCAAAGCCTGCGGGATCAAAGAAGCGGTACAGATCACCTCAGTTTCTGGTGTGGCGCTTAGCCGTCCGTCCACCATGGATTGCGGCACAGCAATTGCGCTGAACCAATGGGTCGAGAAAAGCGTGAAGCCCACCTTCAAAAGGCGCGGTCCCGTTGTCGAACTGCAGGTCGCGGCCCACTACGCATGCCGAACGCGCAACAACCGCAAGGGTGCGCGGATATCGGAACATGGAAAGGGCCGGGCCATAGACATATCAGGTTTCAAGATGGCGAATGGCGAGGTTGTGACCGTTCTGAACGGTTGGCGCAAGAACCCGTCAAAGAAGCAACTGACCAAGATCTGGCGCGCCGCCTGCGGGCCGTTCGGAACGGTACTTGGCCCGAATGCGGACCGGTATCACCGGGATCATTTTCACTTGGACACAGCCCGGTATCGCCGTGGCCCGTACTGCCGTTAACGCAGGATCAACCGCGGGGCCGGACCAAGGGGTAGCGGGCCAAGCGCCACATAGCCCTCACGGAAGTTCAACTGCAGATCCAGCGCATCGGGATTGCCCCCCAAGCCAGCCATGAATTTCAGGGCACGTGTCACAGGGTCTACCGCCTGATCGGGCAGGGCCCCTGCGGCGTTGGCCATGGCAACCATCTCACGCCAATTTTCGGCCTTGATCGAAATCTCTCCGGTAGGAATACCCTGATCGTCCACGTCCAGCTCTCCGGCAGCGAACAGGCGCAATGCACCCCATTTCATCTCAGCCAGACGCAGGTCGATCCGGGTGGGCTGAGGTCGGCTTTGTTCCAGTGCAGATCGATCCCACGGTTTGTCAAAGGTGGCGACCATATCCATTTCCAGCGCATCGAATGTCTGGGGCAGTGTGGTGGCGGAATGCATCATGGCGCGCAGATCATCGCCGGGGGAAAAGCCATCGATCCGCGCGCTGATCGCATAGGCTTGAGGATTTTCGGTCTGCTCCATTACCAGACCAAGCGTGGTTCCCGCTGCTAGCAAATCAGCATCATTGGCAACGGACCATGGTCCGACAGTCAGAGACATTTTCTCTAGCACCAGCGCGACACCAGGTTGCAGCTGCAGCTCGGCCTGCAGGTCAGCTGCAACGATGGTCGACGTTTGATCGAAATAGGACAGCAGCTGCGGCGTTTCCGCGAAACGCAGAACTTGCCGACCCGGCCAGATCGCAGGGCTTTGGAATTCGATCCAGTCGGCGCTCCAGGCGGTGCCGTTGACCGGGTCGGCCAGTGCGGGGCTGTTCAGTCGGGTGACGTGGTTGAACGGATAGCCTGCTGTTGCTACATCCGAAAAATCGGCCAGCCAGCCTCTTTCTTGTTGGTTGTCGAACCATGTTGTGATCGCGTTGCGCAATCCATATCCGGCGACGAACCAATAGGCGCTCCAGATCGCAGTGATAAAAATGACTACTCGTATCAGCCCACGCATTGCTAATGGCCCTTTTTCCCGCCTTGAAATTGATGTTTATAGGCGCAAACGGGCAAGGACCAGTGCTATGACGATGTGGGTTTTCGGATATGGGTCGTTGCTGTGGAATCCCGGCTTTCCCGTGTCCCGCAGCGAACGCGCAACCCTGAATGGATACGCGCGGTCTTTCTGCATGAGTTCGATTCATCACCGCGGAACCGAAGAGAAACCCGGCCTTGTTCTGGCGTTGGATGAACAGCGTGACACCCTGTGCAAAGGTCTGGCCCTCGCCGTCGAAGCAGGCCACGAAGAGCGTACCTTGCATGAACTGCGCGAGCGCGAGCTGATCTCGTCGGCCTATGTCGAAAAGATGCTGGATGTGCATTTGGAAACGGACGAGGTAGTAACGGCCGTCACCTATGTTATCGACGCAGATCACGTGCAGTATTGCGGGGGCATGCCGTTGGAAGACCAGGCGCAGATCATTGCCCATGCTGTTGGCGGGCGTGGTCCAAATACCGAATACCTTTATAACACTGCTGAACATCTGACCGAGATTGGTCTGCGTGATCCCGATCTTGAGTGGTTAGCGCAACGGGTGCGAAGCATTACCTCATAAACCCTTGGCGTCACCGGCAGATTTTCGGTAGATTCGCGTCAGAGCAGAAAAGAACCGGGAAAAACGCGCATGGCGCAGGCACAACAGGGCGCGAGACCGCATTTCTCGCAACCCATTCGTCAGATCGTAACGATGCTTGTGGCGATCGGCCTGGCTGGTATGGGCATCTTCATGGCGCTGCCTTACGTTTTGCCGGTTTTCTATGCAAACCCGTATCTGAACGGTTTTATCCTTCTGGTATTTTTTGTCGGCGTAATTGCCTGTTTTTATCAGGTGACACAGTTGATCGGTTCGGTGCGCTGGATCGAGTCCTTCGTTGGTGGCGTTGTTCATGAGGACGCGCGCACACCTCAGCTTTTGGCACCGCTGGCGTCGCTGCTGCGGGACCGGGGTGCGCGGTCGCAGATCAGTTCCAGTTCGACCCGGTCTATTTTGGATTCGGTGGCCGAACGGGTCGAGGAAGAGCGTGAGATCACGCGTTATATCACCAATGTTCTGATCTATCTTGGGCTTTTGGGAACGTTTTTTGGCTTGGCCACGACGGTCCCCGCTATTGTCGACACGATCCGCAGTCTCAATCCGCAGGATGGCGAAGAAGGGCTGGCGGTGTTCAATCGCCTGATGGTTGGCCTTGAAACGCAACTGCAGGGAATGGGCGTGGCCTTTGGGTCTTCGTTGCTGGGTCTTGCCGGATCGCTGATTGTGGGGTTGCTGGAACTGTTCGCGGGCCACGGGCAGAACCGGTTTTATCGAGAGCTCGAAGAATGGTTGTCCTCGATCACCCGTGTCGGCTTTGCAGCCGGCGATGACGGCAGCAGCACCGAACTGGCGGTTCTGACACCGGTTCTGGATGCAATGTCCGAACAGATGAACGCCCTGCAGGACCTGTTTTCGGCGCAGGAAACCGACCGGGCCGAGCTGTCGGGCAAGCTAGGGCATCTTGTCGGCGCAATCGGAGATATGAACCAGCGTCAGTCTGAGACCGAGAATGTCACCGCTGCGCTGGAACGTGTCGCACTGGGGCAGGACGCTCTGCTGGATCATCTGCGGGAACAGGGGACCAGCGAAGGAATAGACGCAGAAAGCCGCATGCGCCTGCGCTCGATGGATGTTCAGTTGCTGCGTATCCTCGAAGAAATTTCTGCAGGCCGCCAAGAAAGCATGAGCGAGCTGCGCAAGGACATCGAACTGTTGGTCAAAGCTCTTACATTGCCCCGAGGCGCCGTTCGAACCGCTCCGGAAGGAGAGTAATCCATGGCTCTGTCCCGTCGCACAGGTCAGCGGTTTCAGGGGTCGGTCTGGCCGGGTTTCGTGGATGCGATGACCGGGCTGTTGATGGTGCTGACCTTTGTGTTGACCATCTTCATGGTGGTGCAATTCGTGCTGCGCGAGACGATTTCGGGGCAAGAGGATGAACTGACCGCCCTGTCCGGCGAAGTGGCGGCCCTTGCCGGTGCGCTTGGGTTGGAAGAAAGGGAAAACAGCCGCCTTCAGGCCCGGTTAGGGGCGCTGAATGCGACCCTGACGCAGGCCGAGGAAGATCTGGCGCAGGCAGAAACCAGGATCACGTCATTCGAAGCACAGGTCGCATCTTTGTTGGCCGATCAGGAGCGGTCGCTGGGGGTTATCGCCTCACTGGAATCTGAGCGTTCGGAATTGCTGAATGAACAAGAGGCCCTGAACCGGGCCCTTGCCCAAAGCCGTGCCGAGGTCGATGCCCAGGCCGAGGCCGCCCGGCTTGATGCTGCCCGCCGCGAAGCGCTTGAAGCGTTGGTGGCGGATCTGGAACAAAATGAGGCCGCGCAGGCCGCATTGGTCACCGAGCTTGAAGGCCAGCTTGACGCCGAAGAGGCCGCGCGCCTGGCCGAAGCTGCGGCGGCCGAAAACCTGCGCAATCGTCTGCAGGACGCGGATGCGGAACTGACCGCTATGACGCTGGCTCTGGAAGCGCAACGCAAGCAAGCCGAAGAAACCCTGACCCTGTTGGCCGCTGCGCAAGCTGCTAAGGCCGAGCTGGAGCGGCAGTTTGGTGAGCTTGATAGTCAGGAGTTGCAGGCCCAGCTGCAAGCGGCATTGGCCGCCCAAACCGACGCTCTGACAGCGGAACAGATACAGCGTACATTGGCCGAAGAACGCGCAGCCTTGCTGGCCGTTGCGCGTGAGGCAATCTCTGCCGAGAAAGCCGTTTCAGCAAAGGCGCAGCGTCAGACTGCCTTGCTGAACCAGCAGATGGCAGCCCTGCGCGAGCAGTTGGGTGGATTGCAGGCCTTGCTGGACGATTACGAAGACCGCAACGCCGCCGCTGATATTCGTATTCAAACATTGGGTCAGGATCTGAACGCCGCACTCGCCCGCGCCGCCTCGGAAGAGCGTCGCCGCCGTTTGTTGGAAGAGGCCGAGCGCGCCCGGCTTGAGGCCGAGGCCGAGGCTCTTTCGGGTCAGAACCAAGAACTTACGGCGCAGGCCGAGGATCTTCAGCGATATCGCTCTGAATTCTTCGGTCGGTTGCGCGATGTGCTGGGTAATCAGGAAGGGGTTCGGATCGAAGGCGATCGGTTTGTGTTCTCGTCCGAAGTACTGTTCGATACAGGATCAGCAGTGCTGTCGCCCAAGGGTCAGCTTGAGATCGCCAAGGTGGCCAATATACTGCGCAGTGTCGCGGCTGAAATTCCCGAAGGCCTGAACTGGGTTATTCGCGTGGACGGCCATACCGACAATGTCCCGCTGGCCGGAACTGGCCGCTATCGGGACAACTGGGAGCTCAGCCAGGGACGCGCCTTGTCGGTTGTCCGTTATATGGTCGATGCGCTGGGTATTCCACCGCAGCGTCTGGCGGCCAATGGCTTTGGTGAATTCCAACCCTTCAACCCCGCAAACACCCCAGAAGCGCGCGCTCAGAATCGCCGGATCGAATTGAAGCTAACCGAGCGCTGATTGCAGCAAGGAAGGCCCATTGTCAGAGTTGGGAGGTTTTCCGGGCGCCCCTGAGATTTTCTTTTGAGACAGGTGACACGGCTTAGGCAAGAAAAAAGCCCGGCGTAGAAGCCGGGCTTTGATTTGATGCGCTGCTTTTAATCTGCAGTCAGAAGCGGGGGTTTGTCGCCAGGGATGCGCGGTTGATCGGGGCCAAAAATGTCCAGATCCAGCTCTCCCTTCTTGACCGAGACGCGAACGACACCGCCCTTGGCCAGCTTGCCGAACAGCAGCTCCTCGGCCAGAGGTTTCTTGATGTGTTCCTGAATGACGCGCCCCAATGGGCGTGCGCCCATCTTGTCGTCATAGCCTTTGTCGGCCAGCCATTCGGCGGCTTTTGGCGTCAGGTCGATGGTCACATTGCGGTCCAGTAGCTGTGCTTCAAGCTGCAGCACGAACTTCTCGACCACCTGCAGGATGACCTCTTTCGGCAGCGGCGCGAAGGAAATGACGGCATCCAGACGGTTGCGGAATTCCGGCGTGAACATACGTTCGATCGCGGCGGTATCCTCACCTTCGCGGCGGTCGCGGGCAAAGCCGATGGCCGCCTTTGCCTGTTCTTGCGCCCCTGCATTCGAGGTCATGATCAGCACCACGTTGCGGAAGTTCACCGTGCGACCATTGTGGTCGGTCAGCTCTCCGTGGTCCATCACTTGCAGCAGGATGTTGAACACGTCCGGGTGGGCTTTTTCGATCTCATCCAGCAGCAGAACGCAATGCGGATGCTGGTCGACACCATCAGTCAGCAAACCGCCTTGGTCGAACCCGACATAGCCCGGAGGCGCACCGATCAGGCGGCTGACCGCGTGTTTCTCCATGTATTCCGACATATCAAAACGCAGCAGTTCCACTCCCAGCGTATCCGCCAGCTGTTTCGCGACCTCGGTCTTACCCACACCGGTTGGGCCAGCAAACAGATAGTTGCCGATGGGCTTTTCCGGCTCGCGCAGACCGGCGCGCGCCAGTTTGATGGCGCTGGACAGCGCCTCAATCGCCACGTCTTGCCCGAAGACCACCCGTTTGAGCGACTTTTCAAGGTCTTTCAGAACCTCGGCATCGTCCTTGGTGACGTTCTTGGGTGGAATCCGGGCGATCTTGGCAACAACGGCCTCGATCTCTTTGACACCGATGGTCTTGCGGCGCTTGCTTTCAGCAACCAGATGCTGGGCCGCACCGGCTTCGTCGATCACGTCGATCGCCTTGTCGGGCAGCTTGCGGTCATTGATGTACCGTGCTGACAACTCGACCGCGGTTTTAATCGCGTCGGCTGTATATTTGATCTCGTGATGCTTTTCGAAATAGGGCTTCAGACCGCGCAGGATTTTTACGCTGTCCTCGACCGAAGGTTCGTTCACGTCAATTTTCTGGAACCGGCGGCTGAGCGCGCGGTCCTTTTCGAAATGCTGGCGAAACTCTTTGTAGGTGGTCGAACCCATAGTGCGCAGTTTTCCACCCTGAAGGGCCGGTTTCAGCAGGTTCGAGGCATCCATTGCCCCGCCCGAGGTGGCACCGGCACCGATGACGGTGTGGATTTCATCAATGAACAGAACCGCGTCTGGGTGATCCTCAAGCTCGGTCACGACCGCTTTCAGGCGTTCTTCGAAATCACCGCGATAGCGGGTGCCCGCCAGCAATGCACCCATATCCAGCGAATAGATGGTGGTTTCTGACAGGACATCGGGGGCCTCGCCAGAAATGATCTTAAATGCCAGTCCCTCTGCGATTGCGGTTTTGCCAACGCCCGGATCACCGACTAGAAGCGGGTTGTTCTTGCGCCGGCGGCATAACACCTGAATGCAGCGCTCAACCTCATCAGCACGACCGATCAGCGGGTCGATATCGCCCGCGCGCGATTTCGCGTTCAGGTCGATGCAGTATTTCCCCAGCGCGCTTTCTTTTTGCTCGCCATCGGCAGTGCTGGCCGGAGATTCCTCTTCCGCCTGATCCGCGCCCGATACCGAACGGCTTTCGCCGTAGGCTGGGTCCTTGGCCACACCATGGGCGATGAAATTCACCGCATCGTACCGGGTCATATCCTGTTCCTGCAGGAAATAGGCTGCGTTGCTTTCGCGTTCGGCAAAGATTGCGACCAGAACATTCGCCCCGGTCACTTCGGTCCGGCCCGAACTTTGAACATGGATCGCAGCGCGCTGGATCACACGTTGGAAAGCGGCTGTCGGTACAGCCTCGGACCCGTCAATATCGGTGACAAGGTTCGATAGGTCTTCGTCGATGAATTCCACCAGAGTGCTGCGCAATTCGTCAAGATCGACGCTGCAGGCTTTCATCACGCGGATCGCATCGGGCTCTTCCAACAATGCCAGAAGCAGATGCTCCAGCGTTGCGAATTCATGTCGCCGTTCATTCGCAGCCGCCAGGGCCGCGTGGATGGCTTGTTCTAGTGTGCTCGAGAATGAAGGCACGCGGGTGCTCCTCTGTCTTGGGTCAGAAGGGGGCGGGCTGAAGGCCGGATCCCCATCCCAACCATGTCCTCATACTATTAGAGTTTGGTTGATCAGAGCCCGGCTTCAAGGGTTTTCTTGCTCTTGACAGTCACATTTGTTGTGACCGTGGCTGTGAAGTAGGTGAAATAGGTATCAAAACCGATCTTTTCTAGCCCTGATTTCAGCAAAAATTTTGGCTGGTTCGGCGCCTGCCATACCCAGATGCGCCTGAATCGCCGGGTCAGCGGCGCGCAGGAAGGGGTTAGTGGCCTTTTCCAGCGCCAGAGTGGAGGGAACTGTAGGCTGTTTGGCGGCTCGGGTGCTGTCAATTTCTGCGACGCGTTTCTGCAGCGCAGAATTTCCTGGATCGACGGTGAGAGCGAATTTGGCGTTGGACTGCGTGTATTCGTGCCCTGAACAAACCAGCGTGTCATCCGGCAAGGCGCTCAGTTTACACAGCGATTCCCACATCTGCGGTGCGGTGCCTTCAAACAGGCGTCCACAACCCATTGCCATCAGGCTGTCGGCGGTAAAGACCACCGCGCTTTGCGGCATGTGAAAGGCGATATGACCAAGAGTATGCCCCGAAACGTCCAGAACAAGGACGGGTTCCCCGCCGATTTCAAAACTGTCGCCGTCATTGACCTGTTGATCCAAGGGTGGCAGGCGATGTGCGTCGGCTGCCGCGCCGATCACCGTCGCCGGGTGCTGTTCCAAAATGGCCGGCAACCCGTCTATGTGGTCGAAATGGTGATGCGTGAGCAACACATGAGACAAGCCCCAGCCACGTCGTTCCAGTTCTGACAGAATCGGATCGCTTTCGGGCGCGTCGATTAATGCGGTGTTGCCGCTAACCGCGTCATGCGCCAGAAATGCGTAGTTATCGCTGAGACATGGGATGGTGACGATCTCAAGAGGCATGGCCTTTTGCCCTTTCGTTGCTAGACTGCGCTCAGCTAATCCGATTGGCCAGGTGTCCGCAATGCATCTTGATGTGCAGGATCTGAGGAATTTCTACTACCGCAGCACTCTTGGTCGTGCAGCGCAGGCGGCCATTCGTGGGCGAATGATTGATCTGTGGCCCGAGGCCAAAGGTCAAACCGTCGTAGGGTTTGGCTTTGCTGTGCCGTTGTTGCGGCCCTACCTGAAAGATGCGCGCCGCGTCATCGGGCTGATGCCCGGGCCGCAGGGGGTGATGCCCTGGCCTGCGGGAATGCCCAACGTATCTGTTTTGACGGAAGAGACCTTGTGGCCGATTGAAACGGGCCATGTGGACAAGCTGGTGGTGATGCATGGACTTGAAACGTCACAACGTCCCGCCGAATTGCTGGCGGAATGCTGGCGTGTGCTTGGTCCCGGTGGACGGGCGCTTTTTATCGTACCGAACCGTGCGGGGCTGTGGTCACGGACCGATCGAACGCCATTTGGATTCGGGCGCCCTTATTCTGCCTCGCAGTTGGAAAGCCAGCTAAGGGCGCATCACTTTATGACGGATAACTATTGTTCCGCCTTGTATTTGCCTCCGTCCTTCCGTCGGTTCTGGTTGAAATCCGGCAGCCTGATAGAGAAAACTGGCCAGCGATTGCCGACGATCATGGCAGGCGGCGTTCTGATGGTTGAGGCGACAAAGCAAATCAGACCGCCCAGCGGAACCGTCACCAAAGCGACAGGGCGCCGTCAGATCAAGGCGCTGGATGGCCTGCTCAAGCCAGCCTAGCGCAACGCCGGTACTAGCTTCCATCATAAGGCCGAAACACGCGAAAATGGCTGCAGGAATCGCAAAACCTTGCGGTTTGGTAACATTTTTCACCCTCATCAGCCGTATAAAAGGGTCGCACCCAAGCTAAGTATCTGAAATAGAACGCTTTGTGGATAAGGTGCCCATGGTGATAATATGTTGCTAGCTGGGTTTACCTCTGCTACATCCCCGTTGATTTTGATCCCCGGCCTTATGGACGGGGTTTCTTCACGCCCCCGGGTAGCTGCCGCAACGCGAATTCGGGGCCCAAAATATCGGAAGGGTGGACGTGTCCGAACCAGCTTCGATTTCCACAGGCATCGCCGAGCGCTATGCCACAGCGATTTTTGAGATCGCTAAAGAGAATAAAGACCTCGCAGGTCTGGAAACCGGAATCAACGATCTGGCAGCAGCATTGGGCGACAGTGCCGATCTGCGCGACCTGATCGCCTCGCCTCTGGTTTCGCGCGCTGAACAAGAAGGCGCGATTACAGCGATTGCCGACAAGATGGGTCTGAACGCCATCCTGCGCAACACGCTGGGTCTGATGGCGCAGAAACGCCGTCTGTTCGTTGTGCCGCAACTGGTGCAGGTTCTGCGCGACATGCTGGCCGAAGAGCGTGGCGAAGTGACCGCCGATGTCGCCTCGGCCAAGGCGCTGACTAAGACACAGATGGATAAACTGTCCAAAACGCTGTCCGAGCGTGTGGGCAAGACCGTGACAATAAATGCGACCGTTGATGAAAGCCTCATCGGCGGTCTTGTCGTTAAAGTGGGCTCGAAGATGATCGACAGCTCGATCCGCTCCAAGCTCAACTCCCTACAGAATGCAATGAAAGAGGTCGGATAAATGGGAATCCAAGCTGCAGAGATTTCTGCAATCCTGAAGGACCAGATCAAGAATTTTGGTCAGGAAGCCGAAGTGGCCGAAATCGGTCGCGTGCTAAGCGTCGGTGACGGGATTGCCCGTGTATACGGCCTGGACAATGTGCAAGCCGGTGAGATGGTCGAATTCCCCGGTGGCATCATGGGCATGGCGCTGAACTTGGAAAGCGACAACGTCGGTGTTGTTATCTTTGGTTCTGACCGTGACATCAAAGAAGGTGACACTGTTAAGCGCACCAACTCGATCGTGGACGTGCCGATCGGCAACGGTCTTCTGGGTCGTGTTGTTGACGGCCTGGGCAACCCGCTGGACGGCAAGGGTCCGATCGAATCCACCGAGCGCGGCGTTGCAGACGTCAAAGCGCCGGGCATCATCCCGCGTAAATCGGTTCACGAGCCGATGGCAACCGGCCTGAAATCGGTCGACGCGATGATCCCGATTGGTCGTGGCCAGCGAGAGCTGATCATTGGTGATCGTCAGACCGGTAAAACTGCCGTTGCTCTGGACGCGATCCTGAACCAGAAAGTGTACAACGAAGCAGCAGGCGACGACGAGTCCAAGAAGCTGTACTGCGTTTATGTGGCCATCGGCCAAAAGCGTTCGACCGTTGCTCAGCTGGTGAAGAAACTGGAAGAATCCGGTGCGATTGAATATTCGATCGTTGTGGCCGCAACCGCGTCCGATCCGGCGCCGATGCAGTTCCTGGCACCTTATGCCGCGACCGCGATGGCTGAGTTCTTCCGTGACAATGGCCGCCACGCGCTGATCATCTATGATGACCTGTCGAAACAGGCCGTGTCTTATCGTCAGATGTCGCTGCTGCTGCGCCGTCCGCCCGGACGTGAAGCCTATCCTGGCGACGTTTTCTATCTCCACTCCCGCCTGCTGGAGCGTTCGGCGAAGTTGAACGAAGATTTTGGCGCGGGCTCGCTGACGGCTCTGCCGGTTATCGAAACCCAGGGTGGCGACGTTTCGGCGTTTATTCCGACCAACGTGATCTCGATTACCGACGGCCAGATCTTCCTTGAAACCGAGCTGTTCTATCAGGGTATCCGTCCTGCTGTGAACACCGGTCTGTCGGTTTCGCGTGTGGGCTCCTCGGCTCAAACCAACTCGATGAAGTCGGTTGCCGGCCCGGTTAAGCTGGAACTGGCTCAGTACCGTGAAATGGCTGCCTTTGCGCAGTTCGGTTCCGACCTTGACGCCGCAACCCAGCAGCTGCTGAACCGTGGTGCGCGTCTGACCGAGCTGATGAAACAGCCGCAGTACTCACCGCTGACCAACGCTGAAATCGTATGCGTCATCTTCGCCGGCACCAACGGTTACCTCGACAAGATCGACGTCACCGATGTTGGCCGCTATGAAGCTGGCCTGCTGGCGCATCTGCGTGGCAAGCACGCGGATCTGCTTCAGTGGATCACGGACGAGGACCCCAAGATCAAGGGCGACGCTTCCGACAAGATCAAGGCTGCGCTGGACGAATACGCCGCAACCTTCGCTTAAGGGAGAGGCGGGCACATGCCAAATCTTAAGGATCTAAAAAACAGGATCGAGTCGGTCAAATCGACCCGCAAGATCACCAAGGCCATGCAGATGGTCGCGGCCGCAAAACTGCGCCGCGCCCAGGAATCTGCCGAAGCCTCGCGCCCCTATGCCGCACGGTTCAATGCCGTGATGGCGGGGCTGGCGGCATCGGTCGGGGGCAGCGACAGCGCCCCCAAGCTGCTCCGGGGTACGGGCAGTGATGATGTCCATCTGCTGGTTGTCATGACAGCTGAACGCGGCCTGTGTGGCGGCTTCAATTCGAACATCGCCAAGCTGGCCCGCGCCAAAGCATATGAGCTGAAGGCCAAGGGCAAAACGGTTAAGATTCTGACCGTTGGCAAAAAAGGTCGTGACGCAATCAAGCGCGACTTTGGCGATCTGTTCGTGGGCCATGTCGATCTGAGCGAAGTTAAACGTCTGGGGTATACCAACGCGCAGGACATCGCCAAAGACGTCCTGTCCCGTTTCGACGCGGGTGAGTTCGACGTTGCCACGATCTTCTACTCGAAGTTCGTCAACGTCGTAAGCCAGACCCCGACGGCACAGCAGATCATCCCTGCCTCTTTCGAGGATGTCGAAGGGGACGACAGCGGCGCGGTCTTTGATTATGAGCCCAGCGAAGAGGCCATCCTGGCCGATCTGCTGCCCAAGGCGGTTGCGACTGCGATCTTCTCGGGACTGCTCGAAAACGGGGCCTCGGAACAGGGTGCACGGATGTCCGCGATGGACAACGCGACACGCAACGCGGGTGAGATGATCGACAAGCTGACGATCCAGTTCAACCGTTCGCGTCAAGCCGTGATCACCAACGAGCTGATTGAAATTATTTCCGGCGCCGAAGCGCTGTAGAGACAAACCGGAGACGAAACATGGCGAATGCAAAAGGCAAAGTCACACAGATCATCGGGGCCGTTGTTGACGTGCACTTCGAAGATGAACTGCCTGAAATTTTGAACGCGCTGGACACCACCAACAACGGCAAGAAGCTGGTTTTGGAAGTGGCTCAGCACCTGGGCGAAAACACTGTCCGCACCATTGCGATGGACGCGACAGAAGGTCTTGTACGTGGTGCCGAAGTCACGGACACCGGCGCACCGATTGCGGTTCCAGTCGGCAACGCGACCCTGGGCCGTATCCTGAACGTTGTGGGCGAGCCCATCGACGAAAAAGGCCCCGTGGAAACCACCGAAACGCGCTCCATCCACCAGGACGCGCCGGATTTCGCGGATCAGGCCACTGAATCCGAAGTTCTGGTGACCGGCATCAAGGTTGTTGACCTGCTGGCCCCTTACGCCAAAGGCGGTAAGATCGGCCTGTTCGGCGGCGCCGGTGTTGGCAAAACCGTTCTGATCATGGAATTGATCAACAACATCGCCAAAGTGCACTCGGGCGTGTCCGTGTTTGCGGGCGTTGGTGAGCGGACCCGTGAAGGCAACGACCTGTATCACGAGATGATTGAATCCGGCGTTATCGTTCCCGACAAGTTGGAAGACTCGAAAATCGCGCTGGTTTACGGCCAGATGAACGAGCCTCCGGGAGCCCGTATGCGGATCGCTCTGTCGGGTCTGACCCTGGCGGAACAGTTCCGTGATGCAACCGGTGCCGACGTTCTGTTCTTTGTCGACAACATCTTCCGCTTTACGCAGGCGGGTTCCGAGGTTTCGGCTCTGCTGGGTCGTATTCCTTCGGCGGTGGGCTATCAGCCGACACTGGCGACCGACATGGGCGCGATGCAGGAACGCATCACCTCGACCAAGTCCGGCTCGATCACGTCGGTTCAGGCCGTCTATGTTCCTGCGGATGACTTGACCGACCCTGCGCCGGCCACCTCGTTCGCACACTTGGATGCGACCACCGTTCTGAACCGTGCGATCTCGGAAAAGGGTATCTACCCTGCCGTTGACCCGCTCGACTCGACCTCGCGTCTGCTCGACCCGGCCATCGTCGGTGAAGAGCATTATACCGTTGCGACTGACGTTCAGCAGATCCTCCAGCGCTATAAGTCGCTGCAGGACATCATCGCGATCCTCGGCATGGACGAACTGTCGGAAGAAGACAAACTGACCGTGGCCCGTGCCCGTAAGATTGAACGCTTCCTGTCGCAGCCGTTTGACGTGGCCGAAGTCTTCACTGGCTCGCCTGGTGTTCAGGTTCCTCTGGATGTCACCATCGCGTCGTTCAAGGCCGTTGTGGCCGGCGAATACGATCACCTGCCCGAGGCAGCCTTCCTGATGGTTGGCGGCATCGATGAAGTGATCGCCAAAGCGGAAAAGATGGCCGCAGAAGCCGCCTAAGGAGCACACCTGATGGCAAACACGATGCACTTTGACCTCGTCAGCCCCGAGCGGAGCCTTGCTTCACTCGCGGTGACTGCGGTCCAGCTTCCCGGCGCGGACGGGGACATGACGGCGATGCCCGATCATGCCCCCACCATCACCACGTTGCGCCCCGGTCTGCTAAAGGTCGAGGCACCCGAAGGGTCCAGCGAATACCTGGTCACCGGCGGGTTTGCCCAGATCAATGGCGACAGCATGTCGGTTCTGGCCGAGAAGGCCATTCCGGTCTCTGAAGTGACCCGCGCGCATCTGGACGATCTGATCGCCGAGGCACGTGCGTCGCATGACGCGGCCAAAGGCGGCGACGATCAATCAGTCGTCGACGATGCGGCCAAGCTGCTGGCCGATATGGAAGCTCTTGGGACACATATGAGCCTGTAAGTTTCAGGACATGTAGATTTAGAAACGGCCCTGCCTGTGCGGGGCCGTTTTTTTGTGGTGATTTTGGATGAAGGGCGGTCTAAGGTTCCGTAATTCTTTATAAAAGACGACAAAATGCAGACTTTTAGTACCCATCCGATTGGTATCGACCAAGGCGAAGTTGTGCTGTTCTCCGACTTCGCAGATGGCGGTGACATGTGGACAGGCGAGGGGCCGCGCGAACGACGGTCGGACATAGAATTCAGCCAGCCATTCCGTTCCGCGCCTGTTGTACAGATCAGCGTGTCACTGTGGGATGTTGATACATCTTCGGCATTGCGCGCCGAGGTCAAGGCCGAGGACATCACGCCCGAGGGATTTGCTGCGGTGTTCCGTACCTGGTCGGATACCCGCATCGCGCGCATCCGAATATCTTGGACAGCGTTCGGCGAGGTGCCGCATGAGGATGACTGGGATATTCTGTGAAGCCAGCCTTGGGTTTAGGACTCGTCCAATGCCTCTATCATGGCGACCCGGTGTGCATGCCGTCCGCCTTCGAATTCGGCTGACAGGAACGCATCCACTATATCCAGCGCCTGACCCTCACCCACGACCCGGGCGCCGACAGACAGCATGTTGGCGTCGTTATGCTGGCGGATCATGCGTGCGGAAAAGGCATCCGAGCAGACACCGCAGCGAATGCCGGGGACCTTGTTGGCCGCCATCATGATACCTTGACCCGTTCCACACAGAACGATGCCAAGCTGACAATCCCCGGAGGCCACTGCTTGGGCGGCGGCCTTGCCATGAACAGGGTAATGGGTGCTCTCAGGTGTCTTGGGGCCGATATCGACGACGTCCCATCCCTGGGCCGCAATATGAGAGGCAACCGCCTGGCGTAATTCGATAGCTGCGTGGTCGCTGGATAGAACAATGCGTTTTGAGGCTGTCACGGTAAACTCCGACCTGAATTGCAGAAAGAAAAGAGGCGGCCCTTGGGCCGCCGCGTTCGATCAATCCCTATGATACATTGACTCGTAGATCGGCGTCAGCGTCTTATCCTCGAACAATGACGATACACTGGTGCCGTTCCAGATATTCAGGATCGCCTGCGTAAAGATCGGGGCCGTGGGCACGATGCGGATGTTCTTGGCCTTGGTTATTTCTTCTGTCGGCTGGATCGTGTCGGTCAGCACCAGAGATTTCATCACCGAATTGGTCACGCGTTCGACCGCAGGGCCGCTCATGACGCCGTGTGTGATGTAGGAATGAACTTCTTTCGCACCATTATCCAGCAGTACTTGCGCCGCTTTGCACAGGGTACCGGCCGTGTCGCACATGTCGTCCACGATCAAACAGATCTTGTCTCTGACATCGCCAATTACGGTCATCTCAGCGACTTCGCCGGCTTTTTCGCGGCGTTTGTCCACGATCGACAGCGGGGCGTTGATCCGCTTGGCCAACTCGCGCGCGCGGGCCACGCCGCCCACATCGGGCGAAACGACCATGATCTCGTCGAGGCTGTCCTTGAACTGATGTTTCACATCCAGCGCAAAGATCGGCGAGGCATAAAGGTTGTCGACAGGCATGTCGAAGAACCCCTGAATCTGCGCTGCGTGCAGATCCATGGTCAGGATGCGCTCGATCCCGGCGCCAGTCAGCATGTTGGCCACCAGCTTGGCGCTGATCGGTGTGCGGGCCTTGGTGCGGCGGTCCTGGCGGGCATAGCCGAAATAGGGGATCACGGCGGTAATCCGTTGGGCCGACGAACGGCGCAGCGCATCAGCAATGATGAGCAGCTCCATCAGATTGTCATTGGCCGGGTTCGAGGTGGGTTGGACGATGAACATATCTTCGCCGCGCACGTTCTCGAACACTTCGACAAAGATTTCACCGTCGTTAAACCGTTCGACCCGGGCATCGACCAGACCCTGATCGACGCCGCGATACAGGCTCATTCGGCGTGCAATGGATTCGGCAAGCGGAAGATTAGCGTTCCCAGCGATTAACTTGGGTTCGTGAAGTGTCGGCATCGGCTGAGGTCCCCGGGCAGCAATGGCAAATGTGACAGATTCGTGATGTTGACACCGCTTAGCATGGCCTTACCGTCCAGCAAAGATAACGCTGCGGAGAAAGTGAACATGGCCCAAATTGACTACTATTTTGCGACACTCTCGCCATACACCTACCTGGCGGGACTGCGCCTGGAGGAGATTGCGGCCAAACATGGTGCGACAATCAACTACAAGCCGCTTGATATCGTCGCCCTGTTCGGACGTACGGGAGGTGTTCCGCCCAAGGACCGCCATATCTCGCGCATCGAATACCGGACGCAAGAAATGCAGCGACAGTCAAAAAAGCTGGGTATGGCGTTCAACCTGCAACCGGCCCATTGGCCCACCAATGCGGCGCCGTCTTCCTATGCCATTATCGCGGCCATTCAGGACGGGTCGGGGAATGTGGGGCAGCTGGTGCATTCCTTTGTACGCGCCTGCTGGGCCGAGGAAAAGGACATCGCGCAGGACGACGTGATCCGCGCTTGCCTGGCTGACGCAGGGTTTTCCCCGGATCTGGCCGTTGGCGGCTTGCTGCTCGGGGCTGAGACCTATACCGCCAATCTGGAAGAAGCCGTGGAACGCGGAGTTTTTGGAGCTCCGTTCTATTTAACGGAAGACGATCAGCGGTTCTGGGGTCAGGACAGGTTGGACGACCTGGACAGGCATCTGGCCGATCTGAGGGGATAGGATTCTATAATGGCTGTTGCGCAGAACCTGCATGTCACGCGGCTGGGGCAGGGTGATCGCCCTGTGCTGGCCTTGCATTGTACCATTGCTCATTCCGGGGTCTGGGCAGGCCTAGCCGCGGCGATGAAAGGGCAGGCAAGTTTTATTGCACCGGATATGCTGTCCCATGGGCGCAGCCCGGACTGGGATCGCCAGGGGGATCTGTATGACCGGCTGACCGAAGCCACACTTGAACATCTGACCGAGCCGATGGACGTGGTCGGGCATTCTTTTGGCGCGGCGATAGCCTTGCGGCTGGCGGTCGAGCACCCAACATTGGTTCGCAGTGTCGTCCTGATAGAACCGGTGTATTTTGCCGTGGCACAGCAGGAGGCCCCGGACCTTGTGGCGGAATACGCGCATGTTGCCCAACCCTGTATGGACGCGCTTGCATCAGGCGACGAACCTCTGGCGGCAAGGCTGTTCAACCGGTTGTGGGCCGGAGATAGGGGACCGCGTTGGTCAGACATGCCCGAAACTGCACGGGCGGGGATGGTGCGTGGAATTCATCTGGTATCCGAGGTCGAAAACGAACTGATAATGGATTCCAAAGGTTTGCTACGGCCCGAGCGGATCGCACACGCCAATATGCCGGTATTGCTGCTGCATGGGGCGCTCACCCACCCAGTGATGGTCGCGATAAACTCTGGATTGAAATCCCGTCTTCCAATGGCCGAAAGCGCCGTGATCGAAGGGGCAGGGCATATGGCTCCGATCTCCCACCCGACAGAGACCGGCACTCTGATCGAGGCTTTTTGGAACAGACTGCCTGCCACTGCCTGAAGCTTCGGGTGCGTCGTTACAAGAGCGCGATGAACCGATCAATTTGCGCAGGCTCGATGGACCAGTCACAAACCAGCCGACAGGCTAGAATTTCGCTGTCATCTGCCCCGTCCAGTTCTGCCCCCCACAGGTGGTAAACAGCACCTGCGGCATGCAGTTGCTTGTGTTGGGCGCGTGAAAACTGGGCAAAAATCATATTCGCCTGCGGCGCGTGCAGGAAAGAGGCACCTTTGGACTGCAATCCCTCGGTCAGACGGGCGCAGTTGTTATTGGCCTGACGGGCCAGTGTCAGCCACAGATCATCCTGCAGATACGCCGCCATTTGGGCGGACAGATAGCGGTGCTTGGAGAACAGGTGCGCCCCGCGCTTGCGGCGCAATTCGAATTCCCAGGCTTTGCTTTCATCAAAGAAGACAACGGCTTCGACGCCCATCAGCCCGTTTTTGGTCCCGCCAAAACTGACCGCATCCACGCCTGCTTTCCACGTCATCTCGGCGGGTGAGCAGTTCAACGCAACAAGGGCGTTGGAAAAACGCGCACCGTCCAAATGGACTGGCAGCCCATACTCTTTGGCCACAGCGCAGAGCGCCTGCAATTCTGACAGGGTGTAAACAGACCCTCGTTCGGTCACCTGCGTAATGGATACAGGTCCGCGCTGCGGTCCATGCACGCCGCGTGTTTCTTCGGCCAGAATCGAGCCGCGCAGCGCGTCCGGCGCCATCTTGTCCGCGCCCGGAACCAGCGTCAGCTTGGCGCCGCTGTAAAACTCGGGCGCGTTGCACTCATCCTCGTGGATATGGGCCACAGGTGAGCAGAACACCGTCTCCCACGGCTGCGCCAGCGTCGCCAGCGCCAGCGAATTCGCGGCCGTCCCGGTGGCCACCAGATACACGGCGGCGCCAGGTGCCTCGAACACCCCGCGAATGCGATCCCGGACCTCATTCATCAGGGTGTCGGTTCCATAGGCCATCTGATAGCCCTGATTGGCAGCATTCAGCGCTTCCATGACCGCCGGGTGAACCGGCCCCGAATTGTCAGAGGCAAAGTACATTAGCTGGGCTCCTCGATGATATGATCTTCCCACTCCTCCAGCGGAGTTTCGAATTCCGATACCGTGCGCCCCTGAACCGAGACTCCGGCGGCATGAACGCTGTCCGGTGTGCCAGAAATCAAGGGGTGCCAGTCGTGTAGGGGTTTGCCCTCCCACAACAGGCGATAGGCACAGGTCTGTGGCAGCCAATAGGCGTGATCGTTGATGTTGCCCGGCGTCATCACGATACATTCCGGCACAAATTGGTGGCGGATATCGTATTGGGTGCAGCGGCAACTTTCGTCATCCAGCAGACGGCAGGCGACGCAGGTCAGGGCAACCTCGCCGGTGTCTTCATCTTCCAGTTTGTTCAGACAACATTTGCCGCAGCCATCGCACAAAGCTTCCCATTCGGCTTGGTTCATGCGGGTTAGCGGTTTTCGTTCCCAGAACCTGGGGGCCAGGCCGGTGCGGTCGATCGGATCCGTTGTCATCGGTCCGCCAGCAGGCCGCGGGCCTTGTCGCAATCGGCATCCATCTGCGCGATCAGGCCGTCCAGACCGTCAAAGGTCATCTCGGGGCGCAGGTATTCTACCAGACCCACCGACAGGGTCGCGCCATAAAGGTCACCCGAGAAGTCGAACAGGAAGGTTTCGATATTGGGGACTTCACCATTGAACATCGGTCGCGTCCCAACCGAGGCTGCGCCCTGATGGCTGCCCAGATGAGGTCCATCCAGAACATCGACCAGAACGGCATAGACGCCGAATCTTGGCGGATGCAGCCCCTCAATGGACATGTTTGCGGTGGGAAATCCCAGTTCACGGCCCCGTTGTTCGCCTCCGATCACCTCGCCTTCGATCCGGTGCCAGTGACCCAACATAGTAGCGGCATCCTGCGGGCGGCCCTCGGTTAGTGCAGTACGGATCGCAGTGGAAGAAACGACATTTTCGGACCGCTCCATCAACGGAGCGATGGTGACACCGAACCCCATCTCTTGCCCAAAGAGCACCAAGTCATCAGCGGTGCCGCTGCGGCCTTTGCCGAAACAGAAATCGGCACCTACGACGACATGCGACAGGCCGAGCCCGTCGCAGATTACGTTGCGGGCGAATTCCCTGGGCGTCAGGCCAGCCAATGCGGCGTTGAACGGCAGCTCATACAGCTTTTCGACCCCCAGTTTTGCTAACCGGTGCGCGCGGGCATTGCCGCGCATCAGGCGAAAGGGCGGGGTGTCCGGGGCGAAGTATTCTCTGGGATGCGGCTCGAATGTAAGTACGCCCAAAGGTGCACTCGGCGCGGCGCTGAGGGCCAGTTCAATCACAGATTGGTGGCCGATATGAACGCCGTCGAAATTCCCGATCGCCACGCTGGCGCCGCGATCTTGGGGTTCGATGAATTGGAGGTCACGAATGATGCGCATAGCGACTGCCTAGCGGGACAGGCGCGCTTGTTCAAGGGTCTGAGACCCCCGGAAACGCTCAGTCGAATTTGCGCGACGGGGCCAGCACCATGGCTTCGCCGACCAGCACCTTCTTGCCATCCACTGCGCAGTGACAATCGAGCTTGACCCGACGCTTGGCAAAATCAATGTCGATCACCTTGACCTCGGCATAGACCATGTCACCCGGGCGAACAGGAGCGAGAAACTTCAGCGACTGCCCCATGTAAACTGTGCCGTGGCCTGGCAACTGCTCGCCGATCACGGCCGAGATCAGACCCGCGGTCAGCATCCCATGCGCGATGCGCCCCTCGAAGATCGTGTCGCGGGCGTAATCGTCGTCCAGATGTACGGGGTTTCTGTCGGTCGACACCTGAGCGAACATTTCGATATCCTCGTCCGTCACCACTTTACGAAGGTGACGGGACATGCCCATCTCGATGTCTTCAATACAGATCGTGCCGCGTGGAAGATTATCCAACATGTTGCCCTCACTCGAATTCATCGGGCAACAAAAAAATCAAAGTCACCCCTGTTGGGAAACTTTATTACTTTGCAACTGCAGAAAATCAAGCCTTTTTTGACTACCTAAGGCGGCCGATCGTATAGGTCGGGTTTATCTTTTCCTTTTGAATATAATCAGTTAGGGATTCATGATGCGGATGTGCCTCGGTTTTTGTCTCGGCCGCGGCTAGCCCGCCCGAGATGAAAAGAGAATCAATGCCTTCCCCCATTCCCCCCAGAATGTCGGTGTGCGGACCGTCTCCGATGACAAGAATGTCCCCATCGGGGATGTCGTGGCCAAGTTCCTGCAACCTGCGGCGGGCAAGATCATAGATCGGCGGATGAGGCTTTCCGAAATATAGGCTTTCGCCACCCATTTCCGTATAAAGCCTGGCTAACGCACCAGCGCACCACTCCCGAACCTCGCCGCGGTCCACCACAATATCGGGATTGGCACAAAGCAGCTTCAGCCCCTTTTGTTTGGCGTACAGGAAATCAGCACGGTTCACGGACGGATCGGCCATAGGATCGAAGGGGCCGCAACAAGCAATGCCCTCTGCCTCGGCCAGCGGCACGCGCTCGATATGAATCGGGTGGTCCAACAACTTCAGCGGTTCAAAGAATCCCGCGTCCCGCTGCCATTCGCCCATGAAATAGACCTTTTCGCCCACTGCGCCCCGGAACATGGCCGACCGGGCCGAATCTCCGCTGGTTGCAATCGTGTCATAGGCGTCGTCTGGGACATTGAATTGCGCCAGCTGGGTGGCGACGCCAGCACGCGGTTTGGGTGAGTTTGTCACCAGGACAACAATGCCACCCTGCGCGCGATAGGCCTGCAGGGCCGCAACCGCTTCGGGGTAAGCGGTGATGCCATTGTGAACACAGCCCCAAAGATCGACGAACAGGGCCTTATAACGGCTGGAAACCTCGGGCAATGCGTGGATGATCTGCGTCATGATGGGCCCCCATTGATCTGGAAAGAGTGTCGTTTGAGCCTAAGACAGTGCGTGTGGTGTTTGGCCAGTAAGGGCAATGCCTAGCAAAAAAGGCGCCCGATCAAGGCGCCTTTGGTGATTTTGGGATCAGACCTTGAGGTTCGGAATGATCTGTTTCTTACGGCTCATGATCCCGGGCAGAACGACCGCGTCGCCATCAACCGAAGCGCCAAAGCTTTTCTCGGCCACGGCTTTGACCAGATCGTTGGGAACCAGTAGGGTGGCTTCTTCGTTCAGAATATCGACCACGAACAGCAATACCTGATCGACACCGTCCTCTTTGGCTACGTCGGCCATCGACGCCGCAAGGCTGTCTTTGCGGTCCAGCACGACACCCGGTGCTGTGGTTTCCAGAACCGAAACGCGGAATTTGGTGCCGTCGACTTCGTATTCCTTGCTGTCCATCCGGATCAGCTCGGCGTCCGAGAATGAGGACACATCTGATTTGGCCGCGAACATTTCTGCAGCATAGGCCGAGACGTCCAGACCCAGATCCGCGGCCAGTTTTTCGGCCACAGCGCGGTCATGCGCGGTTGTGGTGGGCGAGCGGAATTCCAACGTGTCCGACAGGATGCAGGTCAGCGCCGCGCCTTTGATGGCATCGGGCATTTTGGCGGCATCGTCGCCGATCATGTCGACCATGATAGTGGCGGTGCAGGCCAGCGGCCGCACGGTGATGTCGATCGGGCCTTTGGTTTCCAGACCGCCGACCAGTTTATGGTGGTCGATAATGGCGCGGATATCGGCGCCGTTGATACTGGCGGGCAGCTCGGCGGGGTTGTTCGTGTCGACAATAACAACCGGTGCGTCAGCCTCTACGTCTGTGATGATGCGCGGCTTGGGCAGGTCCCAGTGCTGCAGCATAAAGGCTGCTTCAGTGTTGGGTTCACCCAGCAGGACAGGCTCGGCCTGTTCGCCTTTGATTTCGTTCATGTACCACGACCACAGGATCGGCGAACCGGTGGAATCAGTGTCGGGGGATTTATGTCCAAATACGAGGGTTGTCATTTCAGCGTCCTGAGGAGAGTAGATTTGGGCGCCTTATAGGGTGGTCTGGCACACTTGTCACCCGCCCCTGCGTAAACTGCGACGAAGGGTAAGGCCGGGCCTAGAAAGCGGCACGTTTCAGCGTGTATCCAGCCTGTTCCAACTGGTTCAACAGACCATGGTCATCGCCCAAATGTCCGGCGCCCACAGCAATGACCACCGTTTGGTCCTGAATGGCCAATATGTGCTGCATCCAGTTGTTGTTGCGCCCGACTAGAAGTTGCTGTTCGAAACTGGACCACTCTTCGTCGAAGACCTCTTGTGACAGACCGGATGTTTCAAGCCCTTGTAGTCTGGCAAATTGGATGATCTCTACGTGCTTTTCTTCTAGATAGGCATTGACCATAGTCGCCAGCTGATCCTCGCTGCTTTCAAAGGCACTGGCCATGCGGATCAGTGATTGCACCTGCTTTTCGATCGGGTGCTGGTCAAACATCGCCATCAGATCGTCAATCTGCTCTAACGAGTACTGGGGGATGTCATGGGCTTCGGCCATGTCGGTCAGGCGCGCGTCCATTCCATAGCTGGCTTCCGGATTCTCGGTCATGCATGGGGGGACACCCAGCATCATGCTCAGAAACCAGGGGCGCATTTTTGCAGCCATCCAACTGGGGATGCCACGCTCTGCCAGGCCGCTGGACAGGGCGGCCCAGTCCTCTTCCGGCATCAGCTCAATCAGGGTGGGACCTGAGGTGATCAGAACAGGGCTGAGGTCTTTGGCCAGTTCCTGTTCAAATGCAGTCATTTCGTCCTGGGTCACTTCGAAATAGAACGCATCCGCCTGGCTGAGTGTCGGTTCCAACCTTTCTGTGACGGCGTCCATACGCGGGTCGTTTGTGTGCAGCGTTCCTATCAGATGCAGAACTGTATCGCCTTTTGTCGCGATCCAGTGATTGCCTTCCGGGTACGGGAAGTCGGCCAAAGCCTGCTGCAAATCAGCTTGCGCCTCTGGATTTAGGTCAGACCTCAGGTCGCGCCCCTCGCAGGCCGCTTGGGCCGAGAAAGGTACCAGCAGACAAGCCAAAAAGATCAAAAAACGCATCGTACCATCCTGGTTGGATCAATCCCTATATGGGGTGCGACCTTGCCGGGGCCAAGGCCGGTGTTCAACCTGCCAGGATGGACACTGACCTGATCTGTGTCTGGCATTCCACAGTAATTCGAATAGCATGAGCCACATGGACCGCGAGCAGGATCTCTACCCCCCAATCAAGGCGCTGTTAGAGCGTCAGGGCTATACCGTCAAAGGCGAGGTCGGTGCGGTCGATGTCATGGCTGTTCGTGAGGGTGAAGAGCCTGTGATTGTAGAGTTGAAGTTGCGTTTCTCATTGGCGCTGTTTCACCAGGCAATCACCCGACTGAAGGTTACTGAAAATGTCTATATCTGTGTTCTCAAGCCCCGCGGACGCACGGCCAGGCGCGCGTTGAAGGACAACACGGTGCTATGTCGAAGGTTGGGCCTTGGCCTGATAACTGTTCGGGCGGATGGCGTTGTCGAGGTGCATTGTGATCCTGGGCCCTACGTCCCGCGAAAGGACAAGGCCAAAACAGCGCGGCTGCTGCGCGAGTTTGACAGGCTTGAAGGTGATCCGAACGCAGGCGGCGCCACACGCCACGGCCTCGTCACCGCCTATCGTCAGGATGCTTTGCGCTGTGCGGCGCATCTTGCAGAATGTGGTGCCACAAAAGGGGCAGATGTTGCTAAGGCAACCGGTGTTTCGATTGCGACCCGGCTAATGCGCGAAAACCATTATGGCTGGTTCGACAAAATTGAAAAAGGTGTCTACGTCTTGTCGGAATCCGGACAAGAAGGTCTGAAGCACTGGGCCTATAGCTGGGATCAGCCTGATTGAGTCCCAAGGATAAAAAATTCTTCACGCTTGTTGACTCAGGGATTTCGACCCCCTAGCTATACGCCGTTATCACTCGCAAGGGTCGAGTGCTAACGCCTCGCCGCAAGGTGAGGGGAGGATAGATAAACTTTGAGCCCAAGGAGCTGCAAAGATGGCATTGAAACCGCTTCATGACCGCGTGTTGGTTCGCCGTACCGAAAGCGATGAGAAAACCGCTGGTGGTCTGATCATTCCCGACAGCGCAAAAGAAAAGCCCAGCGAAGGCGAAGTTGTTGCGACCGGCGAAGGCGCACGCAAGGACAGTGGCGAGCTGATCGCAATGGCTGTAAAAGCTGGCGACAAGATCCTGTTCGGCAAATGGTCGGGCACTGAGGTTCAGGTCAACGGCGAAGAGCTGCTGATGATGAAAGAAAGCGACATCATGGGGATCATCGAGTAAGCCCACGCGCTTCCTCTGATCTTCATCCCAATACATTTTCTCAAGGAGAAACGACATGGCTGCTAAGGACGTCAAGTTCGACACCGATGCCCGTAACCGCATGCTGGCAGGTGTGAACATCCTGGCCGACGCTGTCAAAGTGACCCTGGGCCCCAAAGGCCGCAACGTGGTTCTGGACAAATCTTTCGGCGCACCGCGCATCACCAAAGACGGTGTTTCGGTTGCCAAGGAAATCGAACTGGAAGACAAGTTCGAAAACATGGGCGCGCAGATGGTGAAAGAAGTCGCCAGCCGCACCAATGACGAAGCCGGCGACGGCACCACCACCGCAACCGTTCTGGCTCAGTCCATCGTCAAAGAAGGTCTGAAGCAGGTTGCAGCGGGCCTGAACCCGATGGACCTGAAGCGCGGCATCGATCTGGCAACTGCCAAGGTTGTTGAAGGCATCAAGAACGCCTCGCGTGAAGTCAAAGACTCGGCTGAAGTTGCTCAGGTTGGCACCATTTCTTCCAACGGTGAAACCGAGATCGGCCAGCAAATCGCAGACGCGATGCAGAAGGTCGGCAACGAAGGTGTTATCACCGTCGAAGAAAACAAAGGCTTGGAAACCCAGACCGATGTTGTCGAAGGCATGCAGTTCGACCGCGGCTACCTGTCGCCTTATTTTGTCACCAACGCTGACAAGATGGTTGCAGACCTCGAAGACTGCATGATCCTGTTGCACGAAAAGAAACTGTCCTCGCTTCAGCCGATGGTTCCGCTGCTCGAGCAGGTGATCCAGTCGCAAAAGCCGCTGCTGATCATTGCAGAAGACGTTGAAGGCGAAGCGCTGGCAACTCTGGTTGTTAACAAACTGCGCGGCGGCCTGAAAATTGCTGCTGTCAAAGCACCGGGCTTCGGCGATCGCCGTAAGGCCATGCTGCAGGACATCGCAATCCTGACCGGCGGTCAGGTCATCAGCGAAGATCTGGGCATGAAGCTTGAGTCCGTGACCATGGACATGCTGGGCACTGCCAAGAAAATCGAAATCACCAAAGACGAAACCACCATCGTCGACGGTGCTGGCGAAAAAGCCGAGATCGAAGCACGTGTTGCTCAGATCCGCACCCAGATCGAAGAAACCTCGTCGGACTACGACCGTGAAAAGCTGCAAGAACGCGTTGCCAAACTGGCAGGCGGTGTTGCTGTTATCCGCGTCGGCGGCATGACCGAAGTTGAAGTGAAAGAGCGTAAGGACCGTGTGGACGATGCTCTGAACGCGACCCGCGCTGCTGTTCAAGAAGGCGTTGTTGTGGGTGGCGGTGTTGCTCTGGTTCAGGCCGGTAAAGCACTGGACACCCTGCAAGGCGCAAACGCCGATCAGGACGCGGGCATCAACATTGTTCGTAAAGCCATCGAATCTCCGCTGCGTCAGATTGCTGAAAACGCAGGCGTTGACGGTGCGGTTGTTGCTGGCAAAGTTCGCGAAAGCGATGATGTGGCATTTGGCTTCAACGCGCAGACTGAAGAATATGGTGACATGTTCGCATTCGGCGTGATTGACCCGGCCAAAGTTGTCCGTACCGCATTGGAAGATGCAGCGTCGGTTGCTGGCTTGCTGATCACTACCGAAGCAATGGTTGCTGACAAGCCGCAGAAAGATGCACCTGCTGGCGGCGGCATGCCCGACATGGGCGGCATGGGCGGCATGATGTAAAACGTCGAATTCGCTTAGGCGAATTCTGACGGCCCCACAGGCGCTTGGCAGCATAGCCAAACCGCCCAGAGGGGAGCTGCAGAGCTAAGGAACGGGGTCGCCTTCGGGCGACCCCGTTTCGTTTTGACACGCCGCTTTTGACTGAAACTGTGGCTCAAACTGTTCCGAGGTCGACGGTCTAACCGGTCCCTTCAGGAAAGTGAGTACCCAAACCGGTGTGAAACCGATATCGGGTTGATATGCGACTGTTCCTTCTGACCGCCCTCACCATGTGCGCCTTTGCAGCGAACTCTATTCTGAACCGGATGGCCGTTGAAGGCGGCGATAGCGACCCGGCCGGGTTTGCGGTTATGCGCGTTCTGGCAGGGGCGCTGATGCTGGCGGTGCTGGTTTTGATACGTGGCGGCAGCCTGCCGTTGCGCAGCTCTCGCCGGTTCATTGGCGCTGGCGCCTTGTCGCTTTACATGATCGGGTTCTCGATCGCCTATCTTACACTGGATGCTGGGCTGGGCGCCTTGATCCTTTTCGGGGTGGTGCAAATCACGATGTTCGTGGTCACTGCCGTGACTGGAAACTCACCGACACGACAGCAACTTCTGGGGGCGGCGATTGCATTGTGTGGCCTCGCCTATGTGCTTTGGCCGTCGGGCACGGTTCGCGTGGACCCGGTCGGAGCCGCCCTGATGTGCGCTGCCGGGATTGGCTGGGCAGCATATTCTCTGGCGGGACGGTCCGAGCCAAATGCGCTTGCCGGTACGGCGGCGAATTTCGTCATTGCCCTTCCGGTGACGGCCGGAGCTTTGCTGCTGCTCGGCGGAGGTTGGCAGATGACGGGCACCGGTTTGTTGCTGTCGGCGATATCCGGGGCGGTCACTTCGGGGCTGGGATATGCGTTGTGGTATCGTGTTTTGCCCCAACTGGCTCCGACCGTTGCAGCTGTAGTGCAGTTGAGCGTGCCCGTGATTGCTATTCTGGGCGGTGTCCTCTTGCTGAGCGAAACAGCAGAGGCCCGGCTTTTGATTGGCGCAGCGCTGGTGTTGGGCGGCATTGCGCTGGCGGTGCTGCGACGTCAGCGGGGGTAGGGCTTTCATCAGCGGCGCTTAGGCATTATCTGGCGCTTATGAAAATTCTGATCGCCCTGCTTTTCTTTCTGCTCCCCGCCGCGGCCAGCGCGAAATGCGTGGTCTTGTTGCATGGTCTTGCGCGGACCGAGGCCTCTTTCACCGTGATGGAGCAGCTGTTCAAGTCACATGACTATTCGGTTGTGCGCCCGGGCTATCCCTCGACCGAGATCGGTATTCCCGAACTGGCCGAACAAACCATTCCTGATGCCTTTGCGTCTTGTGGCGATGACACTGTCAATGTGGTGGCACATTCGATGGGCGGCATTTTGTTGCGCTATTGGCTCAAGGATCATAGCCCGGAAAACCTGGGTCGTGTCGTCATGCTGGGGCCGCCCAATCAGGGCAGCCAACTGGTCGATGAACTTAGCGCGTGGGAGGTGTTCGGCTATCTCAACGGACCTGCGGGCCTTCAACTGGGCACAGGCGCCGAAGGGATCCCGGGTCGTCTACCGCCGGTGGATTTTGAACTAGGTGTTATCGCAGGCGAAAACTCCTTAAACCCAGTATTTTCTTCACTGATTGATGGGCCTGATGACGGTAAGGTTTCGGTTGAAAGCACCAAGGTCGAAGGAATGACTGATCACCTGGTTCTGCCGGTGACCCACACGTTCATGATGAACAATCCGCGGGTCATGGCTCAGGCCCTGCACTTCATTGAATTCGGCCAGTTTGACCCGCAGATCACCTGGCTTGACGGGGTGATGGAAGCTATTGACGAGATCTGCATCGGACAGGATTGCTCGGAACCTGACTCGGAGTCCACGCAATGACCGCATTAAGCCTGACTCTGACCGGTGCAGAGGTTCTTCTGCCCGGCGAGGGGCTGACGGATGTCGATCTGACCATTGCCGATGGCGTGGTTCAGACAGGCCCTGCCGGGCGGCAGATCGACCTGTCAGGATATCTGGTTCTGCCCGGTATTATCGACTTGCATGGCGATGGGTTTGAACGGCACATCGCGCCCCGTCGCGGTGCCATGAAGCAGATGAACGAAGGGATCCTCTCGGTCGAGGCTGAACTGGCGGCCAATGGCATCACCACAGCCGTTCTGGCCCAGTTTTACAGTTGGGAAGGCGGGGTGCGCGGGCCTGAGTTCGCAGGGCAGGTGTTTAATGCCATTGCGGCAGTCAAGGACCACACCGTCACCGATCTGATGCCCCAGCTTCGGTTCGAAACGCATATGCTGGACGATTACGCCGGACTGGCAGAAAAGATTGCGGCTTGGCAGGTGCCCTATGTCGTGTTCAACGACCACCTGCCGCATGACCGTCTGGCTGAGGGGCGTAAGCCCCCGCGTCTGACCGGACAGGCGCTCAAGGCCGGTCGCAATCCCGAGGTGCATTTCGAAATGCTGCTGTCGATGCATGCTCGCCGGGATGAGGTGCCTACCGCACTGGATGTACTCTGTACTGCTTTGACAAAGCAGGGCGTCCGCATGGGCAGCCACGATGACGCCAAAGCCCAAACTCGTGCCGAATGGCGCGCGCGGGGCGCGCGGATTTCAGAGTTCCCCGAAACGCTGGAAGCCGCCGAGGCAACCCGCACCGCCGGGGATCACATCATCCTGGGGTCGCCCAATGTAGTACGCGGCGGGTCGCATAAAGGGAATGTTAGCGCGCTGGACCTGATTGCGATGGGGCTGTGCGATGCGCTGGCCTCGGATTATCACTATCCCAGCCCGCGCCGGGCAGCCTTGATGCTGGCCAAATCCGGCCTTCTGGACATGGCGGGCGCATGGGCGCTGGTGTCGTCAGGGCCAGCCCGCGTACTTGGGTTGCAAGATCGCGGCATGCTCACACCCGGGCAGCGTGCCGATCTGGTCATTCTGGAGGCAGATACAAACCGTGTCGCGGCAACGCTGGCTGCCGGGCGCGTCAGCTATATGGCCGGGGATATCGCCGCGCGGTTTGTCGGCTGATTTACCGCGTGATGCGGTTAAAATGACCCATCTTGCGGCCTGCCTTCACCTCGGCCTTGCCATAAAGATGCAGCGCAACATCACGTTCGGTCGCGAGTTCAGGTACGCGGTCCATATCGTCGCCGATCAGGTTCTCCATCACCACGTCTGAATGACGCTGCCCGTCGCCCAGAGGCCAGCCTGCCACGGCACGGATATGTTGCTCGAATTGATCCACCGCGCAGCCATTCTGTGTCCAATGGCCCGAGTTATGCACGCGCGGTGCGATCTCGTTCACGATCAGACCCTGCGGGGTCACGAACAACTCGACCCCCATGACGCCGACATAGTCCAAGGCGTTCAGGATATTTGCCGCCAGCAGGATCGCATCTGTGCGCTTTGCTGCGGGCAGGCGGGCAGGGACGGAGGTGGTATGCAAAATGCCATCGCGATGCACGTTCTCACCGGGGTCGAAACAGGCGACCTGACCATCCAATCCGCGCGCGGCGATGATTGATACCTCATGGCTGAAATCGACAAACCCTTCAAGGATCGCAGGCGCGCCCGCCATATCAGCCAGAGCAGTTTCAGCGTCATCGGGGCTGCGTAGCCGGGCCTGTCCCTTACCGTCATAGCCAAATCGGCGGGTCTTCAGGATGGCAGGGGTGCCGATCTGGTCAATCGCAGCCTTCAAGCTGTCCAGATCCGTGATATCGGCCAAGGGCGCTGTATTTAGGCCCAGCCCTTGCAAGAAAGCCTTTTCGTTCAGTCGATCCTGACTGACCCGCAGCGCCTCGCGCCCCGGGCGGATGGGGCGGTGGGCTTCCAGTATGTCCAGTGCTTCGGTGGGAATGTTCTCGAACTCATAGGTGATGACATCGACTGCTTCGGCAAAGGCCTTGAGGGCCTCGGCATCTTCATAAGAGGCGGTGGTCACCCGATCCGCCACATGACCCGCAGGCGGGGTCGCACCGGGTTCATAAATATGCGACATAAAACCCAGCCGGGCTGCAGCAACGGACAGCATACGGCCCAGTTGACCGCCGCCCAAAATCCCGATTGTCGCGCCGGGGGCAAGCATTTCCACCATTCTCAACTCTCCAAACGTTTGCCAATAGCGCCAAGTGCTGCGTGCAATGCCTTGTGCGCGCCCTGATCTTGCAGGGTCTGTGTCATTTGCAGGCTCAGCGTGCCGTCAGTGGCCAGCGCATCGCGTTCGGCCTCTAGGCGGCCTGCGGCCTTCTTATCCATCGCGTGCAGAAAGCCCGATACCAACTGGGTGGTGTAGAATTCGGCCCCGGCTGCGTCTCCGGTTGTGTCTCCCAGCCAAGTTGCTCCGGTCGCCATCAGGTCCAGAAGGCCGGGAACCATGGCGCAAATGGCGAAATGGGCGTTCAGTGCCGCCTCATCTGCGACCTTGATCACCGGGTTTTCCGGTGCGAACAAATCGGCCAGCAGTTGATCGTTGCCGAAAGCGACCAGCGGGCAGCCACCGGCTTCCAAAAATCCCAGCGGAATGGTTTGCACGATTGCCGGCGCCGGAGAGCAGAGCTCGGTTAGTTCATCTTTCGAAACTGCTGCCATGACCGAGACGATCTGATGGTCGGATCGAAACGTTAAGGCGGCCAGAACGTCCGCAGCGATATGTGGGCGCAGGCACAGGAACACGATCTCGGATGCATCAATCACGGCCTGTGGCGTCGTGACAGACACACCCAGTTCAGCCTTTAGCGCGGTTGAAACCTGGTCATTGCGTTCTGTCACGGAGATCTCGTGCCCTTTACGGGCCAAAAAACGCACCATCGGGGCCGCAATATGGCCCGTACCGATGAATCCGATCCGGCTCATCCCTCGGGTTCTTCGGGGATTGAGGCCGATAGCGCGTCGCGCCAGGCATCCAGCCGGCCGGCCAGAGCGTTATCCTGCAGCGCCAGAATGCCAGCGGCCATCAGCCCCGCATTGGCGCCGCCTGCCGACCCGATCGCCATAGTCGCAACCGGGAACCCTTTGGGCATTTGAACAATGGAATAGAGCGAATCGACGCCAGACAGTGCCCGCGTCTGCACCGGAACGCCGATCACAGGAACGCGTGTTTTCGAGGCCATCATGCCCGGTAAATGCGCAGCCCCGCCGGCCCCTGCAATGATCACCTGCAATCCGCGCGAGACAGCAGTCTTGCCATAGTCCCACAAGCGATCTGGGGTGCGGTGCGCTGAAACGATGCGTTTTTCATAGGCCACGCCCAGCTCATCCAGAATGTCTGCGGCTTCTTTCATCGTGGACCAGTCTGACTGGCTTCCCATGATGATCCCCACTTTAACGTCGCTCATCCGCTTGCGTCCCTGCCTTCCGAAAGAGCGCGAACTATAGCCAAATCCGCCTTTGTGGCAATGCGGTTCAGATGTCTCAGGCGATGATATCTGGGGTCAGGCGGTCTTCGATCAGGCGAATGATGTCTTTCAGGCGCAGTTTCTGCTTTTTCAACCGTTTGATCGTCAGTTGATCCGAGGTGCCAGTGGCCTGAAGCGCCTCGATTGCTTCGTCAAGATCACGGTGTTGACGGCGGAAAACTTCCAGCTCTACCCGCAGAACCTCATCAGTTTTCATCGAAAGATCGGTGGGCGCGTTCATTGGCGACTCAGAGTTGTTGTGGTGCTTGTCACACAAGATAGTGTGTCAGGCTTGATCCGGCCAGACCTTGTGGACATCGCTGTATATTCCCATATTCTATTATACGCGGTTGCCAGAATGGGGCCGCACAACACGTCGCTTTGGCAATAAAGGACGAAAATACGTGTCTAAACTTACTCTGGGCTCATACCCGCATCTTTTGGGGTTCGAGCAGTTGGAACGCCTTCTGGAGCGGTCTGCAAAGGCCGGAAATGAGGGGTATCCGCCCTATAATATTGAACAGACCTCGAATTTTTCCTACCGCATTACCTTGGCCGTGGCCGGGTTTGCAGAAGAGGACCTGTCGATTACCATCGAAGATCGACAGTTGGTGATCCGGGGACGTCAGCGCGACGACAGCGAAGGACGTATCTTTCTACACCGTGGGATCGCGGCACGTCAGTTTCAGCGCATGTTCGTGTTGGCCGATGGGGTCGAGGTTGGCGAGGCGATCATTGAAAATGGTCTGCTGCATGTGGATCTGACCCGCGCCGTGCCCGAAACCGTGGTGCAAACGATCAACATAAGGAAGGGGTAAGAGCAATGAATACACCGTTTGAAATCAACGCCGAAGGCGATCGGATCGTCTATGTCAAAACAGTTGAAGTCGCCGATCTACCTCGGGAAGTTCGCGAACAGGCCGGAGATCTGAGCCTGCTATATGCGGTACACGATGCCGACGGCCAGCAACTGGCACTGGTTGCTGATCGCAAGCTGGCGTTTAACCTGGCGCGCGAGCATGATTTTTCACCGGTGGCCGTGCACTAAAGCGACCTCCGTACGTTTTCCTCGTGACATCCATGGCCTGTCGGGCGAGACAGTCGAACCTATGATGGTTCGAATATCGGAGTGCACGACACATGAATTGGTTCGACTTTGACTGGGTAGACGCCTTCAGCGATCGCGCCTTTGGTGGCAATGGGTGCGCTGTTGTTCATGGTGGGGCAGCTCTGTCCGAAGACGTCTGCATGGCCTATGTGCGCGAGACGTCCTTGGTTGAATGCACCTTTACTGGCCCGTCCGATGTGGCCGATTTCCGGGTTCGTTATTTTCTGGCCAGTCGCGAAATCCCCTTTGCCGGGCATCCCACGATCGCAACCGTAGCTGCAATGCAGTCCAGAGGAATGCTGCAAGGCAATACCCTGACGCTTGAAACCGGCGCGGGGATCGTTTCTATCTGCATCAGCGGTGATGAAATCGAGATGACGCAGATTGCACCACAATTCGGCGCCTATGTTCCCGCCGAGCTGGTCGCCTCTGCCATCAGCCTGCCCAAAGAGGCGATCATCTCGCCGCCGCAATTTGTTTCTACCGGGCTGCCCTTCTGTGTCACTGTTCTTCGTGATCACGACGCCCTGCGCGCGGCAAAACTGGTCGAAAGGCCTTTGCGCGAGATTGCCGAAAAGGCGGGCTTTTCCGGCTCCGATATGGCCGAACCTTTTCTTGTAACGCTCAAAGGCGCGACCAAAGCAGGCGATACATTCTCGAGATTGCTGTTGGCCCCGCCCAGCCCGCCCGAGGATCCGTTTACCGGATCTGCCACAGGTGCGATGGCGGCGTATCTCTGGAAACATGGGCTGATGCCAAAGGACGTTTTTATTGCCGAGCAAGGCCATGATATGGGGCGCCCCGGTCAGGCGACTGTTACCCGAGCTGGCCCATCGGATGCGATGACAGGCATCAAGGTCGCCGGTCGCGGGCATATTCTGATGCGGGGTCAGGTTAATTTGCCAGATGCCGGATGATGACAGAACCTGCAATCGCCATATTGCCCTATGGGCATCGGTTAGGGCCGAAACTGGCCACGGTTCCTTTGTCGGAACTGACCTGGCCCGAAGGTTGCCCGGATCGTCTGATCGGAAAAACAGTGGGCGATCTTGCGCACACGGACCATCTGATCATGTACCCCAATTCCACCGTACATCTGCGTCTTCGTCGGGGAACACGTGCGCGGATATCTTTGATGATGGGAGAGCCTTCGGCCATCCATGCCAAACATGATCGCATGTTGCGCTATACGTGGCGGCGGTTCTTCCGGGTGCTGACCTTTCATGATGTTTTGTTGCAAGGTATCCCAAACGCCGTGTTTCTGCCTTATGGCGTGACGATGGTGCCTGATTGGCGAGAACTTTTGGTCGAGAAATCTAAATCCTGTTCTTTGATCGCCTCGGCCAAACGTGATCTCGAAGGACATCAGCTGCGCCATTCCGTGATCGACTGGGTTCGTGAATCCGGGGCAGATGTCGATATTATGGGGCGTGGCTATACTCCGTTTGACCGAAAGTCTGACGGGCTGGCCCCATATCGCTATTCGGTGGTGATCGAGAATGTGCGGGAGCGGAATTACTTTTCGGAAAAGCTGACAGACGCGATCTTGTGCTCGACAGTGCCGATCTATTGGGGCTGTCCCAATATTGATGATTTCTTCGACACATCCGGGATGATCCTGTGCGATTCCGAGGCCGACATTCGGAGTGCGATTCAAGCCGCTTCGGTCGATGACTATGCCGCGCGTCTAGATGCCCTGCGGGCCAGCCAGTCCAAAGCGGCCGAGTTTGGTGATTTCGAAGGGCGCGCGGTCGCCGCTATTCGGGCGGAGCTGTAGTCCAATAGAAAAAGGCCCCCGGAAACCGAGGGCCTTTTTCTTGATTCTTTGCGCAGGTTACGATCCGGCGATCAAACCCATGCTTTCCAGCTTGAGCAGAACCTGGTGGGCACAGTTGTCTACGTCCACATTCTCGGTCTCGACGCTCAGTTCAGGATTGGCAGGTACGTCGTAGGGATCGGAAATTCCGGTGAATTCCTTGATCTTGCCTTCACGCGCCAGCTTGTACAGGCCCTTGCGGTCGCGGCGTTCGCATTCTTCGATGCTGGTGGCCACGTGAACCTCGCAGAAAGCGCCAAACGCTTCGACATCTTCGCGGACGGCGCGGCGGGTCGTGGCGTAGGGTGCGATTGGGGCACAGATAGCGATGCCGCCGTTCTTGGTGATCTCGCTGGCCACATAGCCGATGCGGCGGATGTTCAGGTCGCGGTGCTCTTTCGAGAAGCCCAGTTCCGATGACAGGTTCTTACGAACAATGTCACCATCCAGCAGGGTCACCGGACGACCGCCCATCTCCATCAGCTTTACCATAAGCGCGTTGGCGATGGTCGATTTGCCCGAGCCGGAGAAACCGGTGAAGAATACGGTAAAGCCCTGCTGACTGCGCGGCGGTTTGGTCTTGCGCAGCTCGGTCACAACCTCAGGGAAGCTGAACCATTCGGGGATTTCCAGGCCTTCGGCCAGACGGCGGCGCAGTTCTGTGCCCGAGATGTTCAGGATTGTGACGTTGTCTTTGTCGGCGATCTCGTCATTCGGTTCGTATTGAGCGCGTTCCTGCACAAAGACCATGTGCTTGAAATCGACCATTTCGACGCCGATTTCATCCTGGAACTGGCGGAACAAATCCTGTGCGTCGTAGGGGCCATAGAAATCTTCGCCGGCCGAGTTCTTGCCGGGGCCTGCGTGGTCACGGCCGACAATGAAATGCGTGCAGCCGTGGTTGGCGCGGATCAACCCGTGCCACACCGCCTCGCGCGGGCCTGCCATACGCATCGCCAGGTTCAGCAGTGACATCGAAGTTGTCGAGGCCGGGTACTTGTCCAGAACAGCCTCATAGCAACGCACGCGGGTAAAGTGGTCCACGTCGCCCGGCTTGGTCATACCAACAACCGGATGGATCAGCAGGTTGGCCTGCGCCTCTTTGGCGGCACGGAAGGTCAGTTCCTGATGCGCGCGGTGCAGCGGGTTGCGGGTTTGGAACGCAACAATACGGCGCCAACCCAGTTTGCGGAAATAGGCGCGCAGCTCGTTCGGCGTATCGCGGCGGGCACGGAAGTCATAGTGAACGGGCTGTTGGATACCAACAACAGGGCCGCCCAAGTAAACCTTGCCCGCAGTGTTGTGCAGGTAGTTGACCGCCGGGTGGGCATCGTCATCTGCGCCAAAGACCTTTTCCGCCTCGCGCGCCTTGTTCGGCGTCCAGCGGTCGGTCACAGTCATGGTGCCCAAAATGACACCTTCCTGGTCGCGCAGTGCAATGTCCTGACCCAGTTCGATGCCCTCAGCGAAGTCTTCGCTGACATCCAACGTGATTGGCATCGGCCAAAGGGTGCCGTCGGCCAGGCGCATGTTCTCGACGACATTGTCGTAATCGGCCTCGCTTAGGAACCCTTTCAGCGGGTTGAACCCGCCATTCATCAGCAGTTCCAGATCACAGATCTGACGAGGGCTCAGGTCCCAGCTTGTCAGGTCGGCAGCTTCTACTTTCAGTTTCTGTGCGGACTCGTACGAAACATAAAGTTCAGAGATCGGCGCCAGATTGCTTAACATCGTCATGGGAATTCTCTTGTCGAAGGATGGATTGGCCAGTGATTCAGGGGCGTTTGCCGGGCATGTGCCCCGGCGGTCGGGTGAAGTCCAGATGGATTTATGAAACAAAGGACGATATGCGCGGTTTTTCTCCGGATTGGAAGGATTTTCCACATTTTGACGCGAAACCCGACGACAATCCCTTGGATCAAGGCCAAATAGACCGGTTTGAATGAGTGTGTTCTCAGGCGGCAATCTTGGGGGTGAGGTCGGACGCACGTTCGACCGGCAGGGCAGAAATTGGCCTTGTTACCCCACGCAACTGGAAGGGGCGCAGATCGTTCTGCCAACTCTCATGCCCCGCTGCCTTCAGCAGATCGCCCGAAACCAATAGCTCGACACCCAACCCCTTGGTCTCGGCCTCCAATCGGCTGGCGACATTCACGGCGTCGCCGATAATCGTGCGGCTTGCAGTGCCCACGGCGCCGATTTCGCCCAGAACAAGATCGCCCAGATGTAACCCCATTCCAATGCGAATAAGCGGGCTGCCCTCGGTTTCGAGTTGCTCGTTGAACCGTTGCAATGCGCGGCTGACATTGGCTGCAGCTTTCATCCCGGCCCGTGCTGAACTTGCAGCATCGGCGGTTTCAAACACTGCCAGCAGCCCGTCACCCATATACTTGTCGACCACACCCCCATCCGAGGTGATGGCTGGTACGATGGCGTCAAAGAACCGGTTGAGCAGGAAAACGATGTCATAGGGCAACTGCCCGGTGGTCAGTGCCGTGAACCCGCGCATGTCCAGAAACAGCACCGCCAGTTTACGTTCCTGCCCCTGGCTGGCATGGGCGCGATTGCGACCGCTACCGGGATTGTACATCCGAAAGGCCGTGATTGGCTCGGTCGGGCGGATCTGACAGGCCAGGCGTGCGCCTTCGGGTGCTTTTACGGCAGCCAAGCTGCGGGCCTCGATCTCACTGGGGACGGGGAGCTGATCTGCACCATTCTCGACAATAACGCGACAGGTGGTGCAGCGCCCCTTGCCACCACATAGCGCAGTGTGGGGAATGCCGTTGGCCTGAGAAATCTCAAGCAGGGTCATGCCTTTTTCGGCCACAATTTCGGGGCCTTCCACATATTTGATGCGCACCGAATGCCGGCGTCGCAAAATTTTGCGCACCAGAAACACAAGCAATGTAGCGCCAACCGCCAGCCCGAATGCAAGCAGTGTATCTTGCCTCACAGCCATCAGAGCCTGAAAAGCCTCGGGCGATGGCCAGTTGTAATGTTCGATATACTGATCGCGCAGAAACGGGTCGGCGAAATCAGCCCAAATGCGTCGGCCCTCTGTCAAAAGACCTGCTAGAGCGAAAGACGGAATGAACACGGCGAGCCCGATCAGATAAGGCAGCGCCCTTTGCCACCAGGATGTCAGGCGCAGCCACATGTGAAGACCGATGCAACTGTGGACCCAGACCACCAGCAAAAGCAGGCTTTGTGTCCAGATTGCATAGCTGGGCCACATTAGCGCGATGATATAACCCATCTCATCATTAACCCCGAAAACTGCATGCGCGTATCGGGTGTGAACAAGGTGCGAGATCAGTTGCAGTGGAATCACAAATCCAAGCACCACTTGCAGCCCCAGACTGAAAGGCATTCGCATGGTTCTGCGCTGAGCTAACGAATACAGCGCCAGCCCAAAATGCACGAGCAAGGCCAGATATAGAATCGCGCTGCCGATGTTGTTGCGCGTAATGACATGGCGACCTTTCTGCATTTCGTGGAGATAATCAGTATGAAACAGTCCCAGACCGATATTGATGAAGTGAAAGAAGGCAAAGATGAACAGGATCAGGCCGCTCATGATCCTCAGCCGGGTAGCCCACCCGCCTTGCCATAGTACGCTTTTCACTCGGTTCACCTGTGTTCGTTTTGCTCGCATCTCAGAGTCTGTAACGGCGCAGAGCGGGGGTCAAGCGAAGCCTCGATGCCCCGGCAACCAGGGATGCGGATCCCCATCCAGGCACACTACCTCTGGCGAGGTGCTAAACAAAACCGCATGACTGAGGTCCGGCCGGGATCGCGAGCTGTATAGCAAGCCGTCGGCGCCTTTGGCGCGGGCGTCATCCGAAAATAGCCAGGTGGGTGAGGCGCCTTCTTTTTCGTGGGTATCCTGCCACACGACCGAGGCTTCGCTGCGCCCCGCAGATCTACCAGCCGAGCGCCGGTGATCCGGCATTTTTGAAGAATGCGTGGTGGATCGGATGGGCAGACATAGCGTTTGATGGCTACTTCGGCACCCTCAGCGCTCAGCGAAGAATAAAGCGCGAATTGGCCCGTATAATGAAAACGCCCCTCTGGCGCCCGTGCTGGGGCCAAAGGGGCGTCTATCTGTGAGAGGAACAGAATTCTCCAGATCGGGCCGGAGAATTCGATCACCTGATTAATCCTGCTCGGCCAGGAACCGTTCAGCATCCAGCGCGGCCATACAGCCCATCCCGGCGCTGGTAACGGCTTGACGGTAGATGTGATCTGTCAGGTCTCCGGCAGCAAAGACACCTGGAATGGAGGTTTCTGTGGAGCCCGGTTTGGTGATCACATAGCCGCCCATATGGGTTTCCAGCGAGCCCTTGACCAGCTCATTCGCGGGTGCGTGGCCGATGGCGATGAAAACACCTTTACAGGGGATTTCGCGAATCTCACCGGTTTTCACATTCTTGACGCGCACGCCTTCGACACCCAAAGGCGCATCGGTTCCGATGACCTCGTCCAGTTCGTGGAACCACAAGGGCTCGATCTTGTCGTTCTTCATCAGCCGATCCTGCAGGATCTTTTCGGCGCGCAATTCATCGCGGCGATGGATCAAGGTGACCTTGCTGGCAAAGTTGGTCAGAAACAGCGCCTCTTCCACGGCGGTATTGCCGCCGCCGATTACAACGATCTCCTGCCCGCGATAGAAGAACCCGTCGCATGTGGCGCAGGCGGAAACGCCAAAGCCTTTGAACTTCTCTTCCGAGGGCAATCCCAGCCATTTCGCCCGCGCGCCAGTGGCCAGAATGACCGCATCGGCAGTGTAGATGGTGCCGCTGTCGCCCTTGGCGGTGAAGGGGCGTTTCGAGATATCCAGATCGCTGATGATGTCGCCGATGATCTCGCATCCCATCGCGGCAGCATGTTCCTGCATCTTGATCATCAGATCAGGACCCTGAACCTCGGTAAAGCCGGGATAGTTCTCGACCTCGGTGGTGGTCGTCAGCTGTCCGCCCGGCTCGATGCCCTGAACCAGGATCGGTTCCAGCATCGCACGGCTGGCATATACGCCCGCAGTATAACCGGCAGGTCCTGATCCGATTATCAGAACCCTGGTGTGTTTTGTTTCGGCCATGATACCCCCGACTCGATCTGCCTGATACGGGCCTGCGGCCCCTTGGCGAATGGATATAGCGACCCCCTTGAGGCGCTTAAAGCCCCTTCGTGCCGTATCGGAGAATCCGTTTCACAACTCGCGCTAGAAAAATACCTGGAAAACCAAAGAATATTGCGCAAACGCGAAACATTATTGCGCATCCCTTGGGTGCTGATATAACAACCGAAAATTCAGGAGCTTTTTATGGTCGCGACACGGCTGGACGAGATTGACCGCAAGATTCTGGCAGAATTGCAGGCAGACGGTCGCATGACCAATGTAGAGCTCGCGAAACGTGTGGGAATTTCCGCGCCTCCGTGCCTGCGGCGCGTGCGCACATTGGAGGACTCGGGCCTTATCCGCGGATACCATGCGGAAGTGAATGCGCGTGAGCTGGGTTTTGAGGTTCAGGTCTTTGCAAGCGTCGGATTGGAAAGCCAAGCCGAAGCCGAACTCAGCGCATTCGAGGAACGCTGCCGCGAGTGGCCACTTGTCCGTGAATGCCACATGCTGAACGGCGAAGTGGATTTTATTCTGAAATGCGTCGCTCCTGATCTCAGCAGCTTTCAGCAGTTTTTGACAGGCGAGTTGCTGACCACGCCAAACGTGGCCAGCGTTAAAACCTCACTTGTGATACGCGGCGCTAAGGACGAGCCCGGTGTACCGTTTGACGTCCTGGAAGAACGAATGAACCGGACGGCGTAAAGCGCATCCTTTTGTGACGGCTGGTGCACGGCGGCAAAATCGCCGTGACAACCAGAAACAACACCCAACTAATTAAAATCTGCATAAAGCCCCCACTTTGCAGTACTGGTTAAAACTCAGGCAGTGATTGCGTCCACCTCTCCATCTCCGGCACGCGGTAACTGCAGCGGGCCAAAGTCATTCAGCGATTCGACATGCTCGAACAAGTTCAAATAGATTGAGCGAAGCGAATGGCTGATCATCCGAACCGCATTTACGCCTGGATGATATGATTCAAACTGTAATCCGTCTACCTTGATAACCGAATGGCGTTTCAGACAGATGTGAAACAATTCGATTGGGGTAGGCGGTAGCATCTCGATGACACCCATCCCGTCTTGGAACTCGTGCGCGGGCGTCAAAACAGGAGATCCGCCATACAAGTGCCGCAGATGTGCTGGGGTGCCCAACAGGCGCGCAGCCGGACCGACAGTCACGCCTGACATCGGTTTTTGCATTCCGAAGGTATCCGCCATGATGCGTGTCAGCGGGCGCGTGCGACCACGCGAGTCTTCGCGCCCGGGGATCAAAGTCACCGAGCCCTTCCAGACCACGGTTTCCGAAGTTCCATTCTGGGTCAAAACCGTATCGCCAGGCAAAAGATCTTCGATCGCTATCGGCCCGTTTTCGGTTTCGACAAGCGAACCCCGCGTAAAGGCACAAAACGCATCCTCGAACATGGGCAGTGCTGGCGCGATGTGGCGGGTTTGGGATATCTCGCCATTGCTCAACAATGAACTGACCTCATAGCGCCGCAGCTGCGCTTTTTGTTTTGCTGTATTTCTTGGAATCTCGCGCAGCATTGTCGACGTATCGACAGCGTTTCTGGCGGCGCGGGCCAAAGAATGTGGAATAGTCATACTAATTCCGTCCCCTCAAACATCCGCTCAGGAAGGCTGAACCCCCGTACAGGCCCGCCTGATCGGTTTTCTTTGTCTTGAATGCTATGGCGACTTCGAGACGTCGGCTGTAACGGCCGCGCAGTGCGATGGAATTTCGCAAACTCTTGGTCAACACATTGACCCCCCAGACAAACTCACAACTCGCAGACGAAAATTGTCTACGCACACAAACTCCTAAACACATTCACAGAAAGCGTCTGTGAAGCGCCACACACCGGATCGGAGCACCCCCGCTGTGTGTCTTGACCCTCAAAGCCGGCAGAATGGCTTTGGTAGGCCTGTCTAGTCAGCGTCGCGAAGCCAAACGGCGCGCCACACTGGCAGAACGGCTGGAAACCCGCTTCCACGGCATCTCCAGTTTTTGCTCTCTGGACGCTTTTAGAACAGCGCTGAGAAAGCGGGATCTTTGTTTCATCCTGTTGTCCTACTCGTTCAAGGCTTAATGCCTAACGACCCAATCTGAGACTAACGTGTCGCCATATTGAGGCGGCCATAAGGCTGACGCGGGTTGAATCTGGGACAAAAGAAAGTTGGCTGTTTCCTTTTCTTAATCTAGCCGCGCTCACATTCGGAAATATGCAGATAACCATCTGAGAGAGGGCAAAAAAACCTAATTTTGGCGACTCATATAGACACAACAAATGTGGCGAAAAAGCGGCGATTTCGCCACAATCAGGACACGCGTCACAGTTTGACGGCGGAAATCAGGCGGCCGTAGTCGGCTTCTTTTGCATGAACCGATCGGCGGTACGAATAGAATCTGTTCGGGTCCGAATAGGTGCAATGACGAATCCACTCTGCATGCCCGACACCAGCCTGACGTAACCGGTGCAGCCCATAGGACGGGAGGTCAAATTGCATCCGATCACCCGTCCCATTTGCGAAGAACCGCAGGTTTTCTGATGATTCAGCGGCAAAGTCTTCTAGGAACTCGGGCCCGACCTCATACGCAATTTGCGAGATTGTGGGCCCTATGACGGCCACTGTATTCTCGCGCCGTGCTCCCAGCGCCTCCATGGAGTCCAACGTGGCCTCAAGCACACCGTCCAGCGCGCCGCGCCATCCTGCATGTGCAGCCCCTATCACTTTTGCGTGGGTGTCGGCAAAAAGAACAGGTTGGCAGTCCGCCGTGAGGATGGTCAGCGCCAGTCCGGGACAGGCCGTAACCAACGCGTCTGCTTTTGGCTTTTCCCCGTCGATTGGACCATCAACAGTTATGACCGTCGGTGAATGCACCTGATGGACTCCGATAAGGGATCCGGGATCGACCTCCATCGCATCCGCTACGCGGTTACGGTTTATCGCGACAGCCTCGGTCTGGTCAGATGATCCATGACCGCAGTTGAGCCCTGCAAAGATCCCGGATGAGGCCCCGCCACGGCGGCAGAAAAAACCATGGCGTACGGATGACAAGAGATCCGAAGTCAGAATTTCCAGCGTCATGATTCCAGTCCCGGTGGTAATGCGGCATAAGATGGGTACAGGCCCAGTACTTTGAACAGGTTTCCCATTTCCTCTGGGTGCGTCAACCGGCGATGTGCGGCTATCAACGCCTCAAGCTTGGACCCGCTGAGTGGTTTCGCCAATGCTTGCGCCCGCGCGGTGATGCCCAGCCGTTCCAGAAAAACGCCTTGGGGTGTCAGGCGCGAATGGGCGCAGCCCGCAGCTCGCGCTGCGCTCGCCAGAGGTTCGAAGTCCACATGGGCGGTCAGATCAGCTTGTCCGGGGCTGGAAAGCGGGTCGATCGGCTTGTGGGCATGCAGCGCTTGAAACGTATCCCCAAGCGAATGCCAGTCGCCATAATCCAGGATCAGTCCGGCGCCGCCATGGGTCGCGATCCGTCCGGCGATCACAGTGATGATCGGTATGGCCGAAGGGCAAAGCTCGACCAGATCCCCATCCTGCGTGTCCTCAAGCCGGTTCTTCAAAGCGATCTGTGGCGACCGCGGCCCCTGGCCAAAAGCCAGTGATTCGTCCTTCATCCCGATCAAACGTTCCCGCCAATCGCTGCCATCACGGATGAATTGGCGAATGGGCAGAGCGTCAAAGAACTCGTTTGCCACCAGCAAAAGCGGGGAATCGGGTAGATCGGTGACCGATTTAATCCAGCGTGGAGCATAGGCATCCAGCGTCTTTGCCTGAATGGTGCGCAGGGTTGGTGAGGCCTCAAGCAGTACAATATCTGCCGCCGCGTGATAGCCATCCACGCCCTGTGTTGCACGCAGCATGTCAGCCATCAGCGTTCCGCGCCCGGGACCCAGCTCCGCTAGCGTGAAACGGTCCGGACGCCCCTGGTCAATCCAGCATTGCGCAAGGCTGAGCCCGATTAGTTCGCCAAACATCTGGCTGATTTCCGGGGCGGTGATGAAATCGCCCTGCGGGCCAAGGGGGTCGCGGGTGGTGTAATATCCCAGTGTCGGGTGCAGCAGGCATTCGGTCATATAGTCGGCTACACTCATCGGGCCGTCTTGTGCGATACGAGCCTGTAAGAGGTTGGCGAGGGTCATCACTTGGCCTTAGCGCGTGATGCCAGCCAAAGGCCAAAGGCAATCATTGGCAAAGACAGTAACTGGCCCATGGTCAGGCCGTAGCCGCCCATTTGCCAGGCAAGTCCAAGCGGATTTCCGGCCGAAACAAACTGTGCATCGGGTTGCCGGAAAAACTCGACAATGAAACGCGATGCGCCATAGCCCGCCATAAACACGCCTGTGACCAGACCGGGCCGTAGGAAAGCGCGGCGCCGATAGACCAGCCACAACAGCAGGACGCCCAGCAGCAACCCTTCGAGTGCGGCTTCGTAAAGCTGAGAGGGGTGGCGGGCGCAAAGACCAATAACCTCCGGGCAGTTTTGGGCGGCGGCACCGGGGAATACAAAGGCCCAGGGCAGGTCGCTGGGCCTTCCCCACAATTCGGCGTTGATGAAATTCGCGACACGACCCAATAACAGCCCAGGCGGCACGGTATGCGCGATCAGATCAGCAAGCGGCAAAATCGAAATTTGGTGACGTCTTGCATAGATATATGAGGCCACGACGACGCCTAGCAATCCACCGTGGAAGGCCATGCCGCCCTGCCAGACCATCAGAATTTCGATCGGGTTCGAAAGGTAATAGGCTGGTTGATAAAACAGCACGAACCCAAGTCGCCCGCCCAGAATCACGCCCAGGATGATCCAGGTGATCAAATCCTCAAGCTGGGCGGGTTGCATAGGTGGCGCCTTGTCGGGCCACAGGGCGGGGCGCTTTAGGGCGATCACCCCGAGACGCCATGCAATCACAATCCCGGCGATATAGGCGAGGGCGTACCATCTAAGTGCGAACTCCACCCCGAACAGCGAGATCGAGAAAAGTTCGGGCGACAGATCGGGGAAATTCAGAACAGCCTGCATGTGCGTCTCATTGCCCGGGCTTTGAGGGTTAAGTCAACCTTGAGCCTGCGCCAATCATTCCCCATATAGAGACCAACCGCCAAATCGGAGGATAACCATGCAAACCCGCAACAAGATTCTGGATGATGTTTCCCAACTCATGACCAACGCCATGGGTGTTGCCCAAGGCGCAAAGGACGAGGCGGAGAACGCCATGAAGTCGATGATCGACCGTTGGCTGGCTGATCGCGATTTCGTCACACGCGAAGAATTCGACGCTGTCCGTGCCATGGCTCAGAAAGCGCGCGAGGAAAACACAGCGCTCGAGGCGCGCATTGCAGCGTTGGAAGCCAAGCTGGGCGAATAATCCCCCGCGAAATTTTTGAAAAAAGACAAACGCCGCGCAATCCGGTTCTGGGTTGTGCGGTGTTGTGCATCATGCCGTCTTGCGGGAATTAATCAAGACAAAGCTGCATCTGATGCCAATATTTTGATCCCCGTTGCCAGCTATCCACAACTTATTGCTGTTATCCCCAAAAATGGGGGTTGTCAGGCCACCACCCACAGCGCACCATATTTAGTACAGGCCTATGGGGGAAGCCCGGCTTGTAGAGCAGGCAACTAGCGCTGGGGCGCTGCCAGCCCCGAAATGCTAGAAATTAGTGAGGTGGCATTATGGCCCTTTCCGAGCAGTTTCTTGACGAAGACCTTCATCCGATCGACATTGTTGAACATCTTGCCGAACATCACGATTGGGACTTTGATCGGATCGGGGATGATCAGATCGCAATGGCTGTCGAAGGACAGTGGCGCACCTACTCGATTACGCTGGCCTGGTCGAATTATGACGAAACGCTGCGTATGGTGTGCTCGTTCGAGATGGAGCCACCTGAGGCGCGCGAGACCGAGCTTTATGAACTTCTGAACAAGATGAACGATCAGTGCTGGGCCGGGGCCTTCACATACTGGGCCAATCAGAAGCTGATGGTTTACCGGTACGGTCTGGTTCTTGCGGGTGGTCAGATGGCCAGCCCGGAACAGATTGATACGATGATCACTGCAGCGGTCCTGAGCGCCGAGCGTTATTATCCCGCGATCCAACTGGTCACATGGGGCAACCGCACCCCGGAAGACGCGATGCAAGTCGCCATTGCAGAGGCCTACGGCCGCGCGTAAAGCTTTGCCCCGAGCCAAATAAGCGGAGGGGCAATCATGGACATGTCACGCGTCGCCGAACAGGGGCTGGTGCTTTTGGGATGCGGCAAGATGGGATCGGCCATGCTTGCCGGGTGGTTAGAGCATGGCCTTCCTGCCTCGTCAGTCTGGGTGATTGACCCTTTCCCGTCGGATTGGCTGAAATCGTCGGGCGTCAACATCAATACCCCGCTACCCGAGGCGCCTGCAGTTGTGCTGGTCGCGGTAAAGCCGCAGATGATGGGCGATGCGCTGCCCGCAATTACAGCCTTGGGCGGCGGGCGCAGCCTGTTCGTGTCGGTCGCGGCGGGCACCTCAATCTCCACATTCGAAGAGGTGTTGGGCCAGAAAACACCAATCGTGCGTGCCATGCCGAACACCCCGGCGGCGATCCGACAGGGAATCACGGCGTTGATTGGAAATTCTGCTGTTTCGGATGCGGATCTGGCCCTAGCCGAAAACCTGCTATCTGCGGTCGGTGAGACGGTCAGATTGCAGGATGAGGCGCAGATTGATGCCGTTACCGGGCTGAGCGGATCCGGCCCTGCCTATGTATTCCACCTTATTGAAACGCTCGCTGCCGCGGGTCAGGCTCAGGGCCTGCCACATGATCTGGCGATGAAGCTGGCCAAGTCCACGGTCGCCGGGGCAGGGGCCTTGGCCATGGCGTCTGACGAGGACCCATCGCAACTGCGCGTCAATGTCACTTCGCCTAATGGAACCACGCAGGCCGCGCTTGAGGTCCTGATGCACGACGAATTCGGTTTTCCCGACCTGCTGCACCGCGCTGTTAAAGCCGCAACCGATCGGTCCAAGGAGCTGTCTCGTGAGTGAAATTACATTCGACGATTTTCTTAAGGTCGACATTCGCGTCGGCGAGGTTATCCGCGCCGAGCCCTTCCCCGAAGCGCGCAAGCCAGCGATCAAGATGTGGATCGATTTTGGACGAGACATCGGCGAGCGGAAAACCTCGGCCCAGATCACCGCGCATTATGATCCCGCCTCATTGGTGGGCAAGCAGGTGATGGCGGTGGTAAATTTCCCTCCGCGCCAGATCGGCAAGTTCATGTCCGAAGTGCTTGTTTTGGGATTGCCCGATGAGACTGGTGAGATCGTCCTGATCGGGCCGGATGGCAAGGTTCCAACCGGTGGGCGGATGCACTGATGCGTGTGTTCATTGCCCGACCGATGACCGCCTCTGTCGCAGCACGTGCACGCGCAGAGTTCGACGCAGAGATGCGCAGTGAAACCTTGCCGATGTCACCCAAGGAAATGGGGCATGCGCTGTCCGAATGCGATGTCGTGGTGCCGACCTTGGGCGACCTGTTTTCTGCTCAGATCTTTGCCGAGGTGCCGAAACCGCGATGCAAGCTGCTGGCGAATTTTGGGGTTGGGTACAATCACATTGATGTGGACGCGGCCCGTAACGCCGGAATTGCCGTGACCAACACGCCGGGCGCTGTCACAGATGCGACTGCCGATATCGCCATGACATTGCTGCTGTCCACGGCCCGCCGCGCCGGAGAAGGCGAACGGCTGGTACGTTCAAACCTTTGGCAGGGCTGGCACCCGACACAGATGTTGGGCCATCACGTGACCGGCAAACGGGTCGGCATTGTGGGCATGGGGCGCATTGGGCAAGCCATCGCGCGACGTTGCCACTATGGGTTTGGTATGCACGTCGCCTATCAATCGCGCAGTCCAAAGGAGTTAGAGTTTCCGGCGGATTATGTCCCAGACCTCAAAGCTTTGGCTGCCGATGTCGATTTCCTGATCCTGGCTGTGCCGGGCGGTGCCGAAACCCGGCATCTGATCAATGCGCAGGTGCTGCAGGCGATGAACGCTGCTGCCATCCTGATCAATATTTCTCGGGGAGAGGTATTGGATGAATCGGCCCTGATTTCGGCGTTGCAAGAAAAGCAAATCGCGGGTGCGGGTCTGGATGTCTACGAATTCGAACCCGCAGTGCCGCAAGCTCTGATAGATTTGCAGAACGTTACCCTGCTGCCCCACCTGGGTACCGCGACTGAGGAGGTCCGCAGCGCTATGGGGCACATGGCGCTAGATAATGTTGGGGCCTTTGTTCAGGGGCGCCCGCTGCCAAATCCGGTTTAGGTGCCCACGGCCTCGCGCCAATGCCTGCGGCACAGCGAGACATAGGTTTCGTTGCCACCAATTTGAACCTGAGCACCCTGGGTGATGGGATTTCCATTCTCGTCCTGACGAATCACCATTGTTGCCTTGCGGCCGCATTCGCAGATCGTGCGAACCTCACGCATCTCATCCGCCAGCGCCAGCAAGGCGGCCGACCCGGGAAACAGCCGGCCCTGAAAATCGACCCGCAACCCATAGGCCAGCACCGGCACGTTCAGGTCATCTACGGCGCGGGCCAGTTGCCAGACCTGATCTTCGGTCAGGAACTGGGCTTCGTCGATAAAGACACATGCAATTTTGCCTTGCGCCAGACGGGCTTCGATCATGGCGAAAACTTCATCATCGGTGTCAAAAGTATCAGCCTCGGATGATATCCCAATCCGCGAGGCAATTTTCCCAGCACCGGCGCGCCCATCCAATGCAGCCGTCATCAGGTAAGTATCCATGCCGCGCTCGCGATAATTATGCGAGGCTTGCAGCAACACGGTCGATTTGCCTGCGTTCATAGTCGAGTAGTTGAAGTAAAGTTTTGCCATGGCTCGGGTCTAATTCGCCAGCCCCGCCTGGGCAAGCCATCTCATGTGGCAAAATGAGCGACGCCGCCGTTGTCCAGTTAGGGGATGAGCTCACGCTCTTTGGGGATGGAGCCCCTGCACTCACAACAGCGACGCCTTCGGCCTATAAGCGGCCTAAACGAAGCGGGGCTAATATGTGCCCCGCTATCACTCGCTACCGGCATTATTGCCGCCACTCACTCACAAAACCCTCGCATATCTGAGGGATAGCCAACATATCGCATTTCAATTATGACTCAGGTATGGGAAATTTCATTTCCCTTTCCCCCGCAATGGCAGATGTAGTGGGGAAGGCAGGTAGCAAAGGTAAAAACATGGCAGATATCGGGGCCTATCTCAAAAAGCACACCGAAGCGTTGGTCAAGGACGTTGGAATTGAGTCCGCGTGCGAGATCACGGGTAAATCCAAAGCCACGCTTGGCCGATATTATTCAGATAATGCAGAGCATGCTGATCGGTTCATGCCGGTTGATGCAGTTGCACGCCTTGAAGCGGTGGCCAACTTTCCGCATGTGACGTCGGCTTTGGCCGACCTCAAGAACATTACGCTGTCATATGATGGCCGCAACACGGACGCTCCTCGCACCGGAGGTGTTAATTCGGATGTCATCGCGTTGAGCCAACGCTTTGCCATGCTTATGACCGAATACCAGTCTGCTATCGAAGACGGTATCATCACGGTGAACGAGGCCAAACGCCTGTTGAAGGAAACCAGCCTGCTGCAGCATGTTCTGATCGAGATGAAGCTGCACCTGGAAGAAGAAAGCGTGAGCTGAGGCAAGGGAAGCTGCGTGTCTTGATCCAGTTTGGTGTGCGTACCGATACTCATGACATGCTAGGTCAAACTTGACCCGATCTGAACGCTCGCATGCTGGGGCTTTTGCCGCTTGCCGCCGGACGGGGTGATGCCAGTGCTGAAACAAGGATCAAACAACCAAGCCGGGTCGAATGAGCCCGGTTTTCTTGTACGAATTTGTAGTTGCGCGGAGTGTTGTCTTAACCGTGCCGTTTCACGATTACCGAACCCACGGAATACCCCGCTCCGAAGGAACAGATAAGGCCGATCTCGCCATCGGTGAAATCGTCCGAGTATTTCGAAAATGCGATGATCGACCCTGCCGAGGACGTGTTCGCATAGTCTTGCAGGATGTTTGGCTGCTCTCCGGGGGCGGGCTCGCGGCCCATGACTTTTTTACCGATGAAATCATTCATCGTTTTGTTCGCCTGATGCAGCCAAAGACGTTTGAGATCGGCGTTGCTGATACCTTCGGCGTCCATATGGTCGGCAATGTGCTTGCTGACCATTGGAAGAACCTCTTTGAACACTTTACGGCCGTTTTGCATGAACTGCATATCGCGGCGGTCGGTCAATCCCTCTGGCCGAGTGCGACGCAGGAAGCCATTATTGTTTCGGATGTTGTTAGAAAAATCCGTGGCACAGCTGGTCGACAAAATCTCGAAATGCGGTCCGGTCGCATCCTCGATCCGTTCAATCAAGGTGGCCGTTGCCACGTCACCAAAAATAAAGTGGCAATCACGGTCACGCCATTCCAGGTGGCCCGTGCAAATCTCGGGGTTTACCACAAGCGCACATTTGACCGAACCGGACCTGACCATATCCGCCGCCGCCTGAATGCCGAACGTGGCCGAAGAACAGGCAACGTTCATATCGAACCCGAACCCTTTGCATCCCAGCGCCTGCTGGATCTCGATCGCGATTGCAGGATAAGCCCGTTCATGGTTCGAAGCCGCGCAGATTACCAGATCAACATCGTCCCCGTTGCGCCCGGCCTGTGCCAGCGCTTTCTTGCAGGCGTCAACGGCCATTTCGGTCATGATGCTAGGTTCATCGTCAGAGCGCTGACGAAACAGCGGGTGCATCACGTCGGGATCCAGAACGCCCGCTTTGTCCATCACATAGCGGTTCTCGATTCCGGAGGCCTTCAGAATGAACTCTTCAGACGAATGCTGCATCGGCTCAACGTCACCAGCGGCAATCGCCTCTGCGTTCTGGGTGTTCATCCTGTCGGCATATGCATTGAAGGCCGAAACGAGCTCGGCATTCGTAATGACATTATCTGGCGTGAAAACACCCGAGCCGGTGATTGCTGGCGTATACATGTTGGGTCCTGGATTTCTGGATTCACCCAAAATGCCGTTATGATTGGTATTGTTCAAGAGAGATTGACCCGAGGGAATGTTAGGCTTGGTTGGAAATTGAGCTTCAGTTCTTGAATAGTTCGTTTTTCGAAGTATATACGCGTCAAATTCTGCAAGGAATCATCCCATGGTCCATGATCATAACACTCTGTTGCATCGCTTAAGCCCCGAGATGCAGGCGATGATGGGTGTGTATGCGCTCTATTGGAAGCTCGAGGAGAGCTTCGATGCCATCGAAATTGAGCTGAGTCATCAGGAATGCCATATGGTGATCAAATTGGATCAGCCCAGGCGCATGGGCGTTTTAGCGGCTGACATGCTGTCAGTTCCTTCGACAATCACGTCGACCGCCGATGCCTTGGAAAAAGCGGGCTATCTGAGACGCGAACGCGATCCAGAGGATCGCCGTGCATGGCTTTTGGTTTTGACCGAAAAAGGCACAGAAACACGCCAGATGCTTGTAGCCCAAGCGGGCGCCCTGTTTCAGCGCGCGTCCGGACTGAACAAAGATGAAACCGCAGAATTCGCAAGACTGGCCCGGAAGATCCGGGAAAACATACTGAAAACTGGAATTCCCGAGGGACTGAAGAAATGAAACTGATCTCTGCTTTGGGCGTGGCCCTGATCTTCCTCTCCAGCTCAATCATGGCTGAAGAAGCTGCCAAGCCGGTAAAGCTGATGGTGGTAAAGGAAACCACACCTGGGTTCACACGTCAGTTCTTTGGTCGCGTCGCTGCGCGGCAAACGGTTGATCTGGCCTTTCAGGTGGCTGGACAGATTGTTGAAATGCCAGTGGCTGAAGGATTTGTCATCCCCAAGGGTGAGCTGATCGCCGAGCTGGATCGTGAGCCGTTCCAGCGCCGCTATGATCGTGCCGTTCTGCAGAAAGATCAGGCGGATCGGACCCTGGCCCGCCTGTCTCGGCTGCGGGGAACTGCGGCCAGCCAAGTGGCTGTGGACGACTCTGAGACTGCGGCGCAACTGGCTGATATCGCTGTGCGTGACGCGCTTTACGACCTGGAACAGGCGACATTGACGGCACCGTTTAACGCGCTGGTGTCCAGCCGGGCGGTCGAGGCCTTTACCACTGTTTCCGCAGGTACCCCGATCGTGCGCATCCATGATATGTCCGAACTTCGGATTGAGGTCGACGTACCCGAAATTTTGTTTCAACGGTCGGGCCAGCAGGATGACATCACCATCACCGCGAAATTTCCGGTGAGCGACGAAGTCTTCCCGCTTCAGATCCGCGAATTCGACGCCGAATCTTCAAGTGTCGGTCAAACCTTCCGCATCCAATTTGGCCTGACACCGCCTGAAGGGCTGCAAATTCTGCCTGGTTCGTCGGCTACTGTGACCGTTCGGGTCAAGGACCAGAAACGGGGAATCTTTGTTCCGCCTACAGCCATTGTGGCCGATGTCGAAGGGGCGCTGGGCGTAATGGTGTTTTCTCCGACTGGGGCTGACCAAGGGACACTGCGCCGCGTCCCCGTTACCATCGAGCCCACGGAAACCGGTGATGTCAACGTACTGGACGGCCTAAGTGACGGGGAAGAAATCGTTGTCGCCGGCGGCGACGTTTTGATTGACGGTCAGGTGGTGCGCCGCTTTACCGGTCTTGCCAACTAAGGGGCGGATTGATGAACATCGCACGCGCATCCATTGATCGCCCTATCTATACATGGCTGGTCATCCTGATCGCCTTGTTCGGCGGTATCTGGGGATTTCTGTCGCTTGGCCGTCTGGAAGATCCAGCCTTCACAATCAAAAACGCCGTCATCGCTACCCAGTATCCGGGGGCAACGGCTGAACAAGTGGCGCTGGAGGTTTCAGAGCCACTGGAATCCGCCATCCAGCAGATGGGCGAGGTCAAGACAATCACATCAATGAACCAGCCCGGTTTTTCGCTGATCGAGGTCGAGATTAACTCAGCCTATGATGGGACCGAGCTGCCGGAGATCTGGACCAAATTGCGCGCCAAGGTCCGTGACGCCTCACGGGAGCTGCCATCGGGGGTGGGTGAACCGCTGGTCAATGACGGGTTTGGCGATGTGTTTGGCTTGTTTTATGCGGTCACGGCCGAGGGCTTCTCGGATGCTGAAAAACATGAGCTTTCCACATTTCTTCGGCGCGAACTACTGACGGTTGACGGTGTCGCGGATGTCGAGGTGATGGGGCTGCCGCAAGAGGCGATCTTTATCGAACCCGACCTGTCTATTTCGGTGAACCAGAACGTGCCTCTGCAGGCGCTTACCGACGCGATTACAAATGCGGACTCGGTAAACTCGTCGGGGTCATTGCGATCAGAAGATGGCCGGACCGCGATATTAACCGCCGAAGGGTCCGATACGGTTTCCGCCATTGCTGGCCTTTCTGTTGGATCGCAGGGCCAGGTTATCAACCTGTTCGATATGTCGAATGTACATCGTGGTCGCCTAACCGATCCCAATGTCATCATCCGGTTCAACGGGACCGAAGCTTTCACTCTGGGTATCGCTGGGCTTTCGACTGATAATATCGTTGAGGTCGGCAAGCGTGCTGACGCAAAATTTGCCGAGTTGGATCCTCAGATCCCCTATGGTGTCGAAATCCTGCCGATTTACCAGCAGCACGTCGTTGTTGAGCAGGCATCGAACGATTTTCTGGTGAACCTCGCGCTGTCGGTCTCTATTGTTGTTGCGGTTTTGGCCCTGTTCATGGGTTGGCGCGCGGCTGTGGTTGTGGGAACAACTCTGTTGCTGACCGTGGTTGGCACGTTGTTGTTCATGGCATTGTTCTCGATCGAGATGGAACGAATTTCGTTGGGCGCTTTGATCATCGCGATGGGTATGTTGGTGGACAACGCCATTGTGGTGGCCGAAGGAATGCAGATTGCAATGCTGCGCGGCAAGAATTCGCGCGATGCGGCGGATGAGGCTGCGGCCAAAACGCAAATCCCGCTGTTGGGAGCAACGGTGATTGGCATCATGGCTTTTGCCGGGATTGGTCTTAGCCCTGATGCGACGGGCGAGTTCTTGTTTTCGCTATTTGCTGTAATCGGGATATCGCTGCTGCTGAGCTGGACCCTGGCGCTGACGGTGACTCCGATGCTTGGGCACTATTTCTTCAAGCAGGGCAAAGAAGGTGAAATTGATGCCTATGGCGGGATCATGTTCCGTGTTTATGGCGCGATCCTAAACTGGGCGCTGCGGTTCCGTTGGATGGTGATTGCTATGCTGGTGGGCATTACGGTGGTCTGTTTCGCAGGATTTGGTTTGGTCAAACAACAGTTCTTTCCAGACTCGAATACACCGCTGTTTTTCGTGCATTACAACCTGCCGCAGGGCACACCCATTGCGCGCACCGCCGAGGATATGGCTGTTTTCGAAAACTGGCTTGCGGATCGGGACGATGTGGTATCCGTCACGACATTTGTTGGGCAAGGAGCAACTCGTTTTTTGTTGACCTATTCTTCGGAAAAGCCGAACCCCAGCTACGGTCACATGATCATCCGGACGGAAACATTGGATGACATTCCGGCTTTGCGGGCGGATCTCGAGGCATTTGGCTCGGCTCAGTTCCCCGAAGGCAAGTTCCGCACCAAGCGGCTGGTCTTTGGTCCTGGGGGCGGTGATCCAATTCAGGCCCGTTTCTCGGGAAGCGATCCGGCGGTGCTTCGGCAACTTGCGAATGAGGCTGTGCAGACGATGCGCGCGGCCTCGCCCAATGCGCTGAACGTCTATCACGACTGGCGCGAACAAGGGCTGGCTGTCCAGCCAATTTATGCGACCGAACGGGCGCAGACCGCAGGGGTGTCGCGCGAAGATATCGCGGCGACTCTGCAATTCTCGACCGATGGGATCACTGGTGGTGTGTTCCGCGAACGCGACCGCCTGATTCCGATCATCTTGCGCCGCCCGGTGGACGGGGATTATTCGATCGTGGATCAGGTTGTATTCTCGGACCAGTCGCAGAAATTCGTGCCGATCGAGCAAATGGTCGACAGGTTCGAATATAAGGCACTCAATACGCTGGTTCACCGCCGGGATCGTGTGCTGACCATTACGGTAGGGGCCGACATCCCGCCGGATTTGACAGCTGCGCAGGTTCATTCCGAAGTCCGCACAGCCATCGAAAGCATGGAGCTGCCAGCGGGCTATCGACTGGAATGGGGTGGAGAGTTCGAGAATGCTGGCGATGCAAATAAAAGCCTGGGTCGTCAGTTGCCGTTGAGCCTGTTGATTATGGTTCTGATTTCGGTGCTGATATTCAACGCCATTCGTCAGCCGATCATTATCTGGCTGTTGGTACCGATGTCGGTAAACGGAGTGGTGATCGGTCTGCTGGGAACGGGTCTGCCGTTCACATTTACGGCGCTGCTGGGACTGCTTAGCCTATCGGGGATGCTGATCAAGAATGGCATCGTTTTGGTCGAAGAGATCGACTTGGTACGTGCAACCGGTCAGGGGCTGCGTGAATCGATCATAGAGGCTTCGGTCTCGCGTTTGCGCCCCGTGATGCTGGCCGCGATCACGACGATCCTGGGCATGGCGCCGTTGCTGACGGATGCGTTCTTCAGGTCGATGGCGGTGACCATCATGGGAGGTCTGGCCTTTGCCACGGTCCTTACCATGGTGGCGGCCCCCGTGTTCTACATGGTGTTCTTCCTGCCGGAGGAACGGCGCAAGAAACCACCGCAGCCGGTTGTTTAAATGAAAAACCCCCGGTCATGGACCGGGGGTTTTGCTTTATTCTGGTGTAGTGGGGGAAGGTCAGCCTTGCAGGGACCTGACCTCGACATCACCTTCGGCCTGCGCCTTTATCGCCAATGCGGCAGCGTGGCTGGCGGCGGCGGTGGTGAAATAGGGGATCTTGTCATAAAGCGCGATGGACCGGATGGCCTTGCTGTCCTCGACCGCCTGTGCACCTTCGGTGGTATTCATCACCAGCTGTACCTGACCATCTTTAAGCATGTCAGCCACGTCGGGGCGACCTTCGTAGACCTTGTTGACCAGATCACAGGCAATACCGTGCTCGGCCAGCCAGCTTTGCGTTCCGCGGGTGGCGACAAGGGCAAAGCCCTGCGCGGCCAGAACCTGTGCGGCCTCAAGCATGGCAGGCGTCTTGTCGGCATCCTTGATTGAGATAAATGCACGGCCCGAGGATGGCAGCACCATGCCCGCGCCCATCTGCGCCTTGAGGAAGGCGCGGGGGAAATCACGGTCCCAGCCCATGACCTCACCGGTCGAGCGCATTTCCGGGCCCAGGATTGTGTCAACGCCAGGGAAACGGGCGAAAGGCAGAACCGCCTCTTTCACCGAGAACCACGGCATATCCGGATCGGCCAGCGTCATCTGGTCGGCGATCTTGGTATCGTCCACGGTTTTGTATGCAGGGCGCAGCGGGAAGTCCGCCAGCTTTTCGCCCGCCATCACGCGCGCAGCGATCGAGGCGATGGCGCTGTCCGTGGCTTTGGCGACAAATGGCACGGTGCGTGAGGCGCGCGGGTTGACTTCGATCAGGTAGATATCATCATCCTTGATCGCGAACTGAATGTTCATCAGGCCGACAACGTTCAGCGCCTTGGCCAGCTTGAAGGTCTGTTCCTTGATCCGGCCAATCACCTCTTTCGACAGCGAGTAGGGCGGCAGCGAACAGGCGCTATCGCCCGAATGCACGCCAGCCTCTTCGATATGCTGCATGATGCCTGCGACATGTACGTCCGTGCCGTCGCACAGGGCGTCGACATCCAGTTCAACCGCGCCCGCCAAATAGCTGTCCAGCAGCACGGGGCTGTCGCCCGAGACCACCACGGCCTCGTTGATATAGCGCCGCAGCTGGTCCATATCGCGCACGATTTCCATCGCGCGGCCACCCAGAACATAGGACGGGCGGATCACCAGCGGAAAGCCGATATCCTCGGCGATTTTCAGCGCCTGCTCGTCGGTCGATGCGATGCCGTTATTGGGCTGTTTCAGGCCCAGATCGTTGACTAGCGCCTGAAACCTTTCGCGGTCTTCGGCGAGGTCGATGGCGTCGGGTGTAGTGCCGAGGATCGGAATGCCTTCTTCTTCCAGCGCGTTGGCCAGTTTCAGCGGGGTTTGACCACCGAACTGAACGATAACACCGTGCAGCGTTCCGTTTTCCTGTTCTTTCGTCAGGATTTCCATCACGTGTTCAAAAGTTAGCGGTTCGAAATACAACCGGTCCGAAGTGTCATAGTCGGTCGAAACCGTTTCGGGGTTACAGTTGATCATGATGGTCTCATAGCCCGCATCGGTCAGTGCGAAGCAGGCGTGACAACAGCAATAATCGAATTCGATCCCCTGACCGATCCGGTTGGGGCCGCCGCCCAGGATAACAACTTTCTTGCGGTCACTCGGGCGCGCCTCGCACTCAACATCACCCATCATAGGGGCTTCGTAGGTCGAGTACATATAGGGCGTCTGCGCCTCAAACTCGGCAGCGCAAGTGTCGATGCGCTTGAATACTGCGTTAACACCCAGATTGCGGCGGGCGCGGCGTACATTGCCTTCGTCACGGCCTGTCAGGTTGCCCAACCGCGCATCGGTGAAACCCAGCATTTTCAGCTTACGGATGCCGTCCTCGGTGACGGGCAGGCCGTCGCGGCGAACTTCTTCCTCGGCCTCGATGATTTCGCGGATGCGAGCCAGGAACCAAGGGTCGAATTTGGTGACGGCGAAAATCTCGTCGTCAGTCAGGCCGTGACGTATGGCCTGAGCAATTGTACGCAAACGATCCGGCGTTTGCTGGCTAATGGCTTTTACAATTGCAGCTTTGTTGTCTTTCAGCCACGCGAGATAAGCATCTTTATGTTCCCAAATCTCATCGTAGCGCATGTAGTGCGACGGTGTTGGGTTTGGGGTTAGACCGGGGATTTCAACCTCATCAAAACCGGTTAAACCCGATTCCATCGACGCCAGCGCCTTTTGCATCGATTCGTGGATCGTGCGGCCGATGGACATGGCTTCACCCACAGACTTCATCGCGGTGGTCAGATAGGGTTCCGAGCCGGGGAATTTCTCAAACGCGAATTTCGGGATCTTGGTGACGACATAGTCGATGGTTGGCTCGAACGAGGCCGGAGTGACCTTGGTGATGTCATTGTCCAGCTCATCCAGTGTGTAGCCCACGGCCAGTTTTGCCGCGATCTTGGCAATCGGGAAACCGGTCGCTTTGGACGCCAGCGCAGATGAACGCGACACACGCGGGTTCATCTCGATCACGACCATCCGGCCATCGTCGGGGTTGATCGCCCACTGTACATTCGAGCCGCCGGTTTCAACGCCGATCTCGCGCAGAACGGCAATCGAGCCGTTGCGCATGATCTGGTATTCCTTGTCGGTCAGCGTCAGGGCAGGGGCAACGGTGATCGAGTCACCAGTGTGCACGCCCATGGGATCGATGTTTTCGATGGAACAAACGATGATGGCGTTGTCGGCAGTGTCGCGTACCACCTCCATCTCATACTCTTTCCAACCCAGCAGGCTCTCATCGACGAGGATTTGGTTTACCGGCGAGGCATCCATGCCCGAGCGGCAGAAGTGAATATAATCCTCGCGGTTATAAGCCACACCACCGCCGGTGCCGCCCATGGTAAAGGCGGGGCGAATGATGGCAGGCAGGCCGATGTCTTCAAGATCGCCCAAGGCAATCTGGACGCCAGCATCAAGATCGGTGGAGCCGTCGTCGCGCTTGGGGGCGGTAACGATGGTGGCCTTGGGGTTTTCGATGCCCAGCCGATCCATCGCTTCGCGGAATAGTTTGCGGTCTTCGGCCATTTCGATGGCGTCGCGGGTCGCACCGATCATCTCGACACCGAACTCGTCCAGTACGCCCATCTCTTCCAGTGCAAGTGAGGTGTTCAGTCCGGTCTGCCCTCCCATTGTGGGCAACAAGGCGTCGGGGCGTTCTTTCTCGATGATCTTGGCGACAACTTCGGGCGTGATCGGCTCGATATAAGTGGCATCGGCCAGACCGGGATCGGTCATGATTGTAGCCGGGTTTGAGTTTACCAGAATGACCCGGTATCCTTCTTCGCGCAGGGCTTTGCAGGCCTGTGCGCCTGAATAGTCGAATTCGCAGGCCTGACCGATGACAATGGGGCCCGCCCCGATGATCATGATCGACTGGATGTCGGTTCTTCTCGGCATAGCCTGTTTCCTTCGGTTAACTGCGAGTCAGGGCACCGCCCGCGTGCCCAAATTGTTCTGCGTTATAGGGACCGCGCCAAAAGGTTCAAGAGGTATCGGAAACAGGGGCGAAATTGCCGCTTTCCCCTCTTTCCCTTACCGCCGTATTGTCTATACCGCGCAGCACGACAAATGAGGATGCACGTGCGTATTCGTTTTGATCAGGGGCCGGCCGGATCGGGAACTTATTTCGAACGGCCAGACCGGGTGATCCGCGCAGACAAAGCGGAAGACGTGCCACAGGCTTTGGCGGCGCTGGATGAGGCACGCGCGGATGGGGCCTGGCTGGCCGGTTATGCAAGCTATGAGCTTGGATATGCGTTGGAACCCCGCCTGTTGGACCGGATGCCTACTGACCGCCGCCTGCCACTGCTGTGTTTCGGTGCCTATGATGCGCCAGGCCAGTGCGATCTGCCCGCACCCCTAGGCGGTGTTGCCGAATTCACACCGCGCTGGGACGAGTCAAGATATGCAAGCGCCTTTCAGCTGGTCCACGATGCGATCGGGGCAGGGGATATCTATCAGGCCAACCTGACGTTCCCCATTGACCTGACATTGCAAGGGGATAGCGCCGCGCTTTATGCGGCGTTGGCTGTGGGCCAGCCGGTCGGTCACGGAGCGCTGGTTCAGCAGGATGATTTGCCCGATTTGCTCAGCCGCTCGCCAGAGTTGTTCTTTCGCACCGGTGCAGATCGGACGATCGAAACCCGCCCGATGAAGGGCACACAACCCCGCAGCGAAGACATGGCCGAGGACGCGCGCCGCCGCGATTTCTTGTCGAGAGACGAGAAGAACCGCGCTGAAAACCTCATGATCGTTGACCTTCTGCGCAATGACATCAGCCGGGTTGCGCTGCCGGGGTCCGTGAAGGTACCCGAGCTATTCAAGGTCGAAACATATGCAACCGTGCATCAGATGATCTCGCTGGTGCAGGCACAGCTGCATCTTGGGGCAGAACTTTCCGATATCCTAAACGCGTTGTTTCCCTGCGGCTCGATCACAGGCGCGCCCAAAATTCGCGCGATGGAGATTTTGACCGATCTCGAACCCTGGCCACGCGATATCTATTGTGGTGCTATCGGTTGGGCCGCGCCAGACGGGCGATCCGAGTTCAACGTGGCTATTCGTACGCTGATGGTCGAGGGCAACAAGGCCACGCTGAATGTGGGTGGGGGTGTTGTCTGGGACAGCACAGCCCCATCCGAATATGAGGAAGCGCTATGGAAGGCACGTTTCGCCCACCAGCTGACCCTGACTTCCGTCTGATCGAAACACTGGCATACCGGTCAGAGAGCGGGTTTGTGCGTGTTGGAAAACACTTGGCCCGGATGGAGCGTTCGGCACGGGCATTGGGGCTTCCTTTCGATGCAGGGCGCGCGATTGCAACGCTCGACCAAGTTGCGGGTTCAACCTCGTTGCGCTGTCGATTGACGATGGACATCAGTGGCGGGTTTGGCGTGACAACTGGTGCACTGGCGGATAACCCATCCGTCTGGCGGGTCGCAGTTTCCAATACGAGGCTTGCTGCCTCTGATATCTGGTTGCAGCACAAGACGACGCAGCGCGATGTTTATGACCGGGCCCGGGCGGCACTGTCCGAGGGCGTAGATGAGTGGCTGTTTCTGAATGAGCGTGACGAAGTGTGCGAGGGCACCATCACTAACATCTTTCTGGACATGCCCGATGGTCGTTGCCTGACGCCGCCCTTGTCCTCTGGCTTGCTTCCCGGGATCTTGCGCGAAGCCTTGCTGGAAAATAATAAAGTCAGCGAGGCGGTGCTGACCATGACCGACCTGCAAAGCGCGGAAAGGTTCTGGATGGGCAATTCCTTGCGAGGCCTGATCTGGGCAGAATTGGCGGTACTGTGAACAGGCAAACCGATTGGGCTGAAGCCGCAGCACCTTCCCGTTGGTTGCGACTGGAATTCGGTTTGTTCTTCGTCGCCATACCTGTGCTGATCGCCGTACTTTTCCCGCCAAACTGGATGTTTCCATCGCTGTTTACTTTTACGGCCATCGGGATCGTGTTGTTGCATTTCACGCACGGATTTGCCTGGGCGGAATTGAGATATAACTGGCGCAACTGGTCCTGGCCGGAAGTCGCCGGCTTTGCTGTGGGAATGACCCTGTTTTGTGTTGCGCTAGTACGACTGACCCGTCCCGAAGCTGCCTTTTTCCTGTTGCACAACCAACCCGAGCTGCTGGCGATGATTTGGGTGTTTTACCCATTCGTTTCCGCCCTGCCGCAAGAGCTGCTGTTCCGGTCGCTGTTCTTTCGTCGCTACCACGCAATCCTGCCCAATGGACGCACAGCTTATCTGCTGAATGCATCGCTCTTCTCGCTTGCGCATTTGATGTATTGGAGCTGGATCGTAGCTCTGATGACATTTGCCGGAGGGTTGCTGTTTACCTGGGCCTATCGCAAACGCGGATCGTTTTTCTATGCGGTTCTGCTGCATGCCATCGCGGGGAACATCATCTTTGCGGTGGGTCTGGGCATCTATTTCTACTCAGGCAACGTGCAAAGGCCGTTTTGACGGTGCGACTTGCCTTGACTTTCCCAGTCTGACGCGGTGTATCGGCCCGACCAATTCTGCGCCCGAAGGGATATGATCCATGCACGCCTATCGCAGCCACACCTGCGCCGCTCTGACCGCCGCCAATGTCGGTGAAACCGTTCGCCTGTCTGGCTGGGTGCATCGGGTCCGAGATCACGGCGGCGTTCTATTCATCGACCTTCGCGATCATTTCGGCGTCACACAGGTTTTGTGCGACGGCGACAGCGCGGCATTCGCCGAACTGGAAAAAGTCCGCTCGGAATGGTGTATCCGTATCGATGGCACAGTCAAAGCGCGCGCCGCTGATCTGGTGAACGCGAAATTGCCCACGGGCGAGATCGAAGTTTACGTGCGCGAGTTGGAAGTACTGGGCGCCGCTGACGAGCTGCCGCTGATGGTGTTCGGCGATCAGGAATACCCTGAGGAAACGCGCCTGCGCTATCGCTATCTAGACCTGCGCCGCGAAGTGATGCAGCAGAATATGACCTTGCGCTCGGACGTTGTTGCCTCGATGCGCCGCCGGATGTGGGATCAGGGCTTCCGCGAGTATCAGACGCCAATCATCACGGCGTCCTCGCCTGAAGGCGCGCGCGATTTCCTCGTTCCGTCACGTCTTCACCCGGGTAAGTTTTATGCCTTACCGCAGGCTCCTCAACAGTTCAAACAGCTGATCATGGTGTCGGGCTTTGACAAGTATTTCCAGATTGCGCCCTGTTTCCGCGACGAAGATCCGCGTGCCGACCGCTCACCCACCGATTTCTACCAGCTTGACCTTGAGATGTCGTTTGTCGAGCAGCAGGACGTATTCGACACGATTCAGCCCGTTCTGACCGGCGTGTTCGAAGAGTTCGGCGGCGGCCGTAAAGTCGATCAGGACTGGCCGCAGATTTCCTACAAGGACGCGGCCCTGTGGTATGGCAGCGACAAGCCCGACCTGCGGAATCCTATTAAAATGCAAGTGGTCTCCGACCACTTCCGCGGGTCTGGGTTCGCGATTTTCGCGAAGCTGTTGGAGCAGGATGGCACCGAAATCCGCGCTATCCCTGCGCCGACGGGTGGCAGCCGCAAGTTCTGCGACCGCATGAACGCCTTTGCCCAGAAAGAGGGTCTGCCCGGTATGGGCTATATCTTCTGGCGCGATCAGGGCGAAGGGATGGAGGCCGCCGGTCCACTGGCCAAAAACATTGGCCCTGAACGGACCGAGGCGATCCGCCAGCAACTGGGTCTGGGCGTCGGAGACGCGGCGTTCTTCCTGGGCGGCAAACCGAAAGCCTTTGAAAAGGTGGCCGGCAGGGCGCGCGATGTGATCGGTGATGAACTGAACCTGACTGAGAAAGACCGCTTTGCCTTTGCCTGGATCGTCGATTTCCCGATCTATGAGCAAGACGAAGAAACCGGTGCGATCGACTTTGAACACAACCCCTTCTCGATGCCGCAGGGCGGGATGGAGGCGCTGAACGGCAATCCTCTGGATGTGCGCGGCTATCAATATGACCTCGCCTGCAACGGATACGAGCTGGTCTCGGGCGCGATCCGGAACCACAAGCCCGAGATCATGCTGAAGGCCTTTGAGCTGGCTGGCTATGGCGCGGATGAGGTGAAATCCCGCTTTGGCGCGCTGTTCAACGCCTTCCACTATGGTGCCCCGCCGCACGGTGGCTGTGCAGCTGGTATCGACCGGATCGTGATGCTTTTGGCCGATGAAGCCAATATCCGCGAAGTCATGATGTTCCCGATGAACCAGCGTGCCGAGGATCTGATGATGCAGGCACCGTCCGACCCGGCCTCGGACCAGCTGATGGAGTTGGGCCTGCGGATTATCCCTCAGGACTGATAGAAAACCCGCCACAGTCGCCTGTGGCGGGTTTTTCTGTTTTCAACCCATTCCCAATTCGCTGTTAGCGGGTTTACAGGAAATGGTCCTTTTTCCTCTCGCGGCTGTTCCGAATGTCACGCGCGCTGACGCGTGTCTGTCTGTATGCCCACAGACAAAGGAGCGATGCGGTAATTAGATATGCGGTTGTCACTTCAGATAGCCTCGCGCTGTTCCAGACGGGCCTGCACTATTCCCGCAACTTGGGCTGTCAGAGCGGTGATGGGCATACCAGCGGCGCGTGAGGCTGCCAACTGCTGGGCGGCTTCGGCCAGAACCGTATCTTCAGCATCACGGGCAACGCCGCGCAGGAATTGGGCCGCATAGTCCAGTGACCGATGGTCATTCGGTCCGGCCAGAACATCTGCGATATGTGCCATGTCGTCCTGATAGGCCATAGGATCGGGGCATATCACCTCATCCCGAACGGCGTGGAGCGTGCAGGGGCGGCGGTCTTCAGGTAGGCATTTCAGAATAGACGACTGGAAATAGGACAGTGAGTTAAGCGGTTTGGCAAGAAACCCGTCCGCACCAACCTCTGTCGCAAGGGTTTCTGAATTGTCGTCGCCTGACATGCCCAGAATCGCTCCGATCCGGGGCGTAGTCATGGCCAGTTCGGCAATCAGATCAGCGCCAGAGCCATCTGGCAGCCCCATATCCACCAAGATCACCGAAGGCCGATAGATTTGAAGGTGGCGTCGGGCGGACTTCAGGCAATCGGCCCGCCTGATCCGCGCGCCTGAATGCAAACACATCAGGCGGATGGCATCGCAGGCATAGCGGCTGTCCTCAACAACCAAAATGGTTTGTCCCAGCAGCGGCCGCGTGGCCGTTGGCTGTGCGGGTGCGGTGAAGGGGCTCGAATCGTCCATGGCAGAACTCCTATTCAGCAGATGCTTCACGCTAGGAACTTCTGGCTAACACGGGGTTAACGGCAATTTGGCGCACTTGTCCTTTGCCTGATCTGTCCCCATAACCGCTGCAACGCAGAAGGTAGGAGAGTTCCATGATTGGCCGCTTAAACCACGTTGCCATTGCCGTCCCTGATCTTGTGGCGGCGTCTGAACAGTACCGCAGCGCTTTAGGTGCCAAGGTTGGCGCGCCGCAGGATGAACCTGATCACGGCGTTACTGTGGTGTTCATTGAATTGCCCAACACCAAGATCGAGTTGCTTTATCCTCTGGGCGATGACAGCCCGATCAACGGTTTTCTAGAGAAGAACCCCGCCGGCGGAATCCATCATGTCTGCTATGAGGTGGAGGATATCATTGCCGCGCGTGATCACCTGAAAGAAACCGGCGCCCGGGTGCTGGGTAGCGGTGAACCCAAGATCGGCGCGCACGGGAAACCGGTTCTTTTCCTGCATCCCAAAGATTTCAACGGCTGTCTGGTCGAGTTGGAACAAGTATAAACACCGGAGGTGTACACATGACGATCACTGCAGGACTGGTTCTGTTTGCCGTCATCTGGTTCATGACGCTTTTGGTGATTCTGCCGATCCGCATCAAGACCCAGGGTGATTTGGGCGAGGTCGTTCCCGGCACCCATTCAGGGGCCCCGGAAGTGCATCACATGAAGAAAAAGCTATGGATCACCACCGGGGTGTCGGTCGTGCTCTGGGCTATCATTGCAGGGATCATTATTTCGGGCGTGATTTCGGTACGGGATTTCGATTGGCTAAATCAAATGGAACCGCGAAACTAAGCTTCAGGGCGTTGGCCCTGACAGCTTATGAAAGATATGCGTGAATGTAGCAGCTCCGATAATCGGGATCACAAGATTCACCAGCGGAATAGACAGTGGGATGGCCATCAACGTGCCCGCAAGCCAAATTGTTGACGAATGTTGTGCCCGCAGTTTTCGCGCGCCCTCACGCCCGATACGGCGCATGGCTGCCAGCGTAAAATACTCACGCCCCAGCAGAAATCCGTTCATCGCCCAAAAGATAAACGGGGCCAGTGGCGTGAAGATCGCATAAAGGATCAGCGCCAGAAGGTTGGCCACAATCAGCACACCCATAAAACCAAGCGCGTCAGTGATCGCATCGCCTATCGGGATGCGTGGAACCGCGGGCAGGCTCGGATAATGCCTGTCCTCTACAGCTTGCGCGACATCGTCCAGAAACACAGACGTGATGGCTGAGGCGACGGGAATCATCAGAAACACTGGCAGGATCAGCACCAGGAAAATGCCGGAATAGCTGAGGACGTCATTCAGCCAGGGAACTGCACCAATGAATGGCAGCGATATCTCGTCCCCTGACAGCCGGTTGATCAGCCAAATTGCACCGGCGCAGGCTGCGATCAGCATCAGGATGGTCAGGCCGATACCTCGCAGCAGAACCCTGCGGAATTTCGGGTCTCCGATCTGACCAAGCGCTGAAAAAAAGGCGTTGAGGATGATCATTCTGTGACCCATTCGGTCAGGGCATCAACATCCGGGCGGGGGCGTTCGGGCGGGGTCGAGCCTTCGGTCGCGATATGGATCAGACCGGCAACCCGTTCGTTATCCTGCAATTCAAACGCCTTGCGACAGAATTCCGGATCGTGGGTTTGCCAGCCAGACAACCAATTCGCGCCCCATCCTGCGGTCAAAGCAGCGTTCAGCAAAGCAAGGCAAACAGCCCCGGCGGAATAGGTCTGCTCGATGGCTGGAATCTTTTCCGAAGGCTTCTGAACCTCGATCACAGCGACGGCGAGATGGCCTAAATCAAACTGTCCGCGCGCTTTTTCAATGTCTTGAGGGGATTTGCCAAGCGCCTCACCGCATTCCTGCGTCAGCCCCGACAGGCGCCCCATTGCGCCTTTTTCAAGCACGATGAACCGCCAAGGTTCCAGTTTTCCGTGATCCGGGCTGCGGGCTGCTGCGGTCAGCAGGGGCATCAGCTGCTCACGGTCGGGGGCCGGTTCAATCAACGTTTTGGCTGGGCGCGACCGACGGGTCTGCAAAAACTCAAAAGCGGCCGGATTCTTCAAGGACATATGTTAACTTCCTTTACATAGGCTGTCTGTATCTGGTTGAACATCTGGCGAGTTTCAAGTGCAATCGGCTGGACCAGTTGGATCAATTTCATTCCCCGCCCAACCGTGCAAGGGTCTTTGTTAACAGAAGGTGCTAATGGGAAAACCGAAACTAAGAAATCTTCCAGACCTGAGCGACCGTGTTGCACCGAATGCTGAGATTGCGGTCAGGGTTACCCCGAAAGCCGCAGCAGACAGGATTTTGGTTCAGGACGGAACGATCAGAATATATATCACTGCACCGCCCGAAAACGGCAGGGCAAATGAAGCCACGCGGGAGATTCTGGCGGTGGCGCTGGGGGTTGCTCCGTCCGCACTGATCCTGAAGCGCGGCCAGACATCGCGCGAGAAAGTCTTTGTGTGTCAGGCCTGACCGGGGGTTTCGCGAATTTGGTAAACACCTTCGGGCAGATCCAGTGCCGCAGCCAGATCACGAACCTGTTCGGGCGAAAGCGTAATCTTCTGAACCTGGTCAGTGCGCGGATCCAGTTGTTCCAGCGTTACGCATTCTGCAAAATTGTTAATAACCACATCCTCGTTCAGAGGCTTCTCGCCTTCGTCCACCAGGGTTATGACCGTCGAGTCGAATTCATGCTCAATCGAAAACATGTGTCCAGCTTGCCGGGCGGAACATTGCAATGCAACCCGTTCTTGGGAAATCGTCCGGTGGCGAACCGCCTTGTGTCGGGCTATGTTCGACGAAAAGGCATGACCGGACCAAAGGAAATAGTATGCGTCGCCTGATCTTGATGATATTTGGTCTGGTTCTGTCGGCCTGTGACACCGGTTCGTTACGCGTTCAGCCGGTAGAGGAATGGCAACAACCTTCAACTGATTTTCAGGTCGATGTGCTGACCTTTCGCGAAATCAGTCAAAGGGTCGGGGATGTGGCGCGCGCAGAGTGCAAGCGGCGCAGTAATGTCAGCAACTGCGATTTTTCGATCGTGGTTGATCTGAACCCTCGCGCACCAGCAAATGCTTTTCAAACCTTGGATGACGACAATCAACCAGTCATAATCTTCACCCGTGCGATGATTCAATCGGTGGAAAACGCCGATGAACTGGCCTTTGTGATGGGGCATGAATCTGCTCATCACATCCTGCGCCATATTCCCCGCCAGTCCGAAAACTCACGAGAAAGTGCCGCGATTTTTGGCGAGCTTGCACGCATAGCGGGGGCAAATGACGCCGATCTTGAACAGGCGCAGAAGCTGGGCGCGCAGGTGGGTGCCCAGATATATGTCAAGGACTTTGAACTGGAAGCGGACCGGTTGGGAACGATCATCACGCACCGGGCAGGTTATAATCCCTTGTTAGGAGCCCGCTATTTTGCCCGAATTCCTGACCCGGGCGATCGTTTTCTAGGCACCCATCCACCGAATGCTCAGCGCGTCGAAATTGTTTTGGAAACCTCGCGGCAGCTTGGGCTGACACAATGACGGGACTGAAACGGTTGGGGGTTGTCTTGACGGACCGCGGATCGAAATATGCCGTGTCCGGCGCTTTGGTCAGTTCCCGGGACGAGGTGGCAGCTGTCCTGCAGGACCTGAAATCTGACAAAAGCTATGCCAAGGCCACGCACAATACCTGGGCCGCAATCCTGCCTACTGGTGCGCTCAAGGCGGATGACGGGGAAAGCGGTGCCGGAATGGTGATTCTGCGCATGCTGGAAAGGGCCGAACTGAGCGGTCATATCGTCATTGTCACTCGATGGTATGGCGGAAAAAAGCTGGGCGGTGATCGATTTCGCCGGGTTCAGGATGCAACACGGGCTTATCTGGACGAACTGGAATTGGGACTTTGACCTGCGTCAAGGCTTGGGCTGTTTCGTATTGCTAGTCTGATCGGACAAAGCGAAACGGAAAGGAATGCCAATGCCCGATCGCGAAACGCTTAGGCATCATGCTGGTCTTGTTGACCGTATGGCTGGCAAGCTGGGGGTGGATCTGCAGGAATCTGCAATCGCTGGACATATATCGGTGGATCAGATTACCGATGCGGTTCTGCGATGCACCGATTGTCCGAACCCGGGCCATTGCCAATCATTTTTGAATCAACCGGTTCTGGCAACGCAGACACCCGAATATTGCCGGAACCAGGATTTGTTAAGCAAGTTGATCCCTTAGGGGGGCCGCAATGCCGCGCCTTGGACACCTCATGACTCATTTGCGCCTTGTGTTGAAGATGGGGCAAGCGACGGGTACGGATATTGTGCGGGCCCACAATAAAGGTCGGCTAAGTCAGGAAGACTGGGCTGAAATGATCCGCCTGTGTCAGGGATGTGGCTGGGCGGCTGCCTGCCCGGATTGGATGGAAAGACATCCAGATGTTGCAGGTGCACCGCAAACCTGCCCGAACAAACATCAATTCGCCGCGTTGAAAGCAATACAAATGCAGGAATTGGGATGAAACACGCTGTACTGGGCGACGTGGAAAAGCACTTTTGGCTAACTCGATCCGTGGCCCGATGCCTTAAGATCTCGTTGACCGAAGCCATGTCCGACGGGCGGTTGAGCCCGGATGAATACGCTGAGATGGTAACGCGTTGCCGGGCCTCGGACTGTCACGAGAAATGCACGATATGGCTGGCCATACAGCAATCTGATCCCCGTTCAGCGCCCGGGTTCTGCGTAAATAGCCAGGTTTTCAACCGGCTAAAGTGATCAGATCTTGGAATGTGTCCCGTCGCAAAACGGTGGGTTAGCGCAGTTTTTACAGCCGCAGAAGAACAGTTTCTTGCTGGTATCAGCCGTGAACTTGACCGGTTCAAAGCCGGTTCCTTTGTGAGATCCATCACAAAATGGCTGCCGATTGGACCGGCCGCACGAGCACCAGAAATAGCTTTTTCCTTCGGTTACTTCGATTGGATAGGGCGCTTTTTGCGCAATGACTGGACCTTCTGGCATCTGATTTCTCCGTTCGCTGACTTTCCCCAGTCTATCGCCTGAACAGATGTGCCGAAAGCAGTAGCTGCCACGCGGCACCCATTCCAGGGGCAATCCCCCCGGCATGGTTTTGCCTGCTTTCGCAAACGCGCTGTTGATTTTATTGCAAAATTACCAACCACACCGTATTGTGAAGTCGGCCCCATGTTCAGGGCAATAACAGAAATTAATTAGAGGAATGACGGACATGAAACTCAAATTTGCTGCCGTTAGTGCGTTTGCCCTGGTTCTGGCTGCTTGCTCGCAACAGGAAGAGCCGACACCGGTATACATTACCCCAGATTATGACAAATACGGCACGCCGAGCTGCCCGGCAGGGACAGATCTGGCGACGACCGAAGCAGGTCAGACCGTATGTAATCCGACTGCTCAATAAGATTTTCGCGGGCGGATTCCGACATAGCCGCCCGCACAATCGAACAAAAAAGCCGCCCTATGGGTGGCTTTTTTATTGCCTGTCATACGGTGTTCGGGTTTCTGTTTGACCTATTGAATTACCGAGGTCGCATGAGAAAACTTGTCACCCATCTAAAGGACCGCATCCGCTGGAGCTGGCAGGGATTGGCTGCCACTTGGCACGGTGAATACTCGTTCCGCGCTTGGGTCTGCGCTAATCTTGTTTCTGCGGGTCTGGCCCTGTGGCTGCCCCTGAGCGATGGCGTTCGGGCTCTGATACTGGTGATCGGTCTGTTGGTTCTGGTGGCCGAACTGTTCAATACGGCGATCGAACGGGCGGTGGATCATACTTCGACCGAACACAGTTTATTGGCCGGGCAAGCTAAAGACGCCGCCAGCGCTGCGGTGGCACTGACTGCTTTGGCTGGCGGATTGGCCTGGGTTATCGGGCTGTTGAGCCTTTTCTGACTGCCGCTGGGTCGGTCAATTCAGTTAGTTGTGGTTAGCGCAGCTTGCCCCATAGATCATATTCCCCGGCCTCGTCCACCTCGACCGAGACAATGTCGCCCGGCTTCAGGGCCTCAAACCCCTCGTCGATGAACAGATTGCCGTCGATCTCGGGCGCATCAGCTGTGGTGCGACAGATCGCGGCCTCATCGTCGATATCATCCACGATGACTTGCAGGGTATGGCCGACCTTGGCGGCCAGTTTGGCCTCGGAAATCGCCTGAGCCTTTTCCATGAACCTTTCCCATCGGTCTTGTTTGACATCGGCGGGCACATGGTCAGGAAGGTCGTTGGACCGGGCTCCTTCGACGTTCTCGTACTGAAAGCAGCCGACGCGATCCAGTTGCGCCTCGTCCATCCAGTCCAGAAGGGTTTGGAACTCAGCCTCGGTCTCGCCGGGATAGCCCACGATAAAGGTGGATCGCAGAGTGATGTCAGGACAGGTCGCGCGCCAGGCGGCGATCTCGTCCAATGTTCTGGCAGCTGCAGCTGGGCGGGCCATTCGTTTCAAAACATCCGGATGTGCGTGTTGAAAAGGGATATCCAGATAGGGCAGCACGTTGCTGCCAGCATCCGCCATCAGCGGGATCAGTTCACGTACATGCGGGTAGGGATAGACATAGTGCAGACGAATCCAGGCATCCAACTGACCCAATTCACGCGCCAGATCGGTGATATGGCTGCGGACCTCACGGTCATTCCAGGGATTCACGTCATATTTCCGGTCCAACCCATAGGCCGACGTGTCCTGAGAGATCACGAGCAATTCGCGCACACCGTTATCGACCAGCTTTTCCGCCTCGCGCAGAACAGCATGCGCCGGACGGCTGGCCAGTTTGCCGCGCATGTCCGGGATGATGCAAAACTTGCATTTGTGGTTACAGCCCTCGGATATCTTGAGATAGCTGTAGTGGCGCGGCGTCAGTTGAACGTTGGCCGCAGGCAGCAGATCCACGAACGGATCGGGATCGGGTGGCACGGCCTTGTGGACCGCGTCCAGCACCTGTTCGTACTGATGTGGTCCGGTGACGGCCATGATACGCGGGTGATGCTCGCGGATGTAATCGGGTTCGGCCCCCAAACAGCCTGTCACGATGACCTTGCCGTTTTCGACCAAAGCCTCGCCGATGGCATCCAGCGATTCCGCCTTGGCGCTGTCCAGAAATCCGCAAGTATTCACAATCACGGCATCCGCGCCTGAATAGTCCGGCGAAATGCCATAGCCTTCGGCCCGCAGACGGGTCAAAATCCGCTCGCTGTCGACCAAAGCCTTGGGACAACCCAGCGAAACCATGCCGATAGTTGGCTGGTCCGGGCGTGGCGCATCGGTGATCCGGGCAGCAGGTGCCAGGTCGGGGCGGAGGTTTGGCGGGTTTGTGGTCATGGCGCGGCATATAGTGGGGAAAGCTTCCCCTTGCAAATGCGCTGCCGTCTTTGAATGATCTTTTTATAGCGTGCCAAATAAGTCGGAGAGCAGAAAATGAAATGGCTAATGCGCATCCTGTTCCTTTTGGTGGCTGTGGTCGGTCTTGTCATCGGCGCGTTGCTGCTGATGCCGGGCGACAAGTTGGCGACCATTCTGGCCGAGCAGGTCAAGGCACAAACCGGGCGTGATCTGAAACTGTCGGGGGGCGTTAAGCTGTCCTTCTGGCCTGTGCTGGGCATGGAAACCGGGGCGGTTTCCTTCGGAAATGCCTCGTGGGCGGGGTCTGAGCCGATGCTGAGCGCCGAAAGCCTGGCGGTTGGGGTCGATACCTTGGCCATTTTGTCCGGCGATGTGCTGATCAAACGGATTATTGCCGAGAATCCGACCCTCAGACTTGAACTGTCAGACGGGCGCGGAAACTGGGAGTTTGACACGGCCGTCGCCCCGACAGCCAGCGGCTCGGGTGGATCAAAACCGGCCGATGCATCGCGCGCGGTGACACTGGAGCATCTGAAACTGACTCAGGCGCGTCTGATCTTTGTTGAAAATGGATCGGCCCGATTTGATGTCGCAGATGTGGATTTGTCTGCCAGTTGGCCAGCAGTCTCGGCCCCCATGGTTCTGGATGCACAAATGCCGGTTCCGGGTGGTGAGGCCCGCGTGGATATCAAGATACCCGACTTGCCGGCTTATGCCACGGGCGCGGCATCCGAGATTGAACTTGCACTTGTGGCCCCTGGTGGTGACATCGGATTTGACGGGCGCGTCAACCTTGCCGGAGAGATGGACGGCAAGCTGCAGTTGAAAACCAAAGACACGGAAAAAATGCTGGCCGCGTTCGGTCAGGAGGGCGTTGGAGTGCCGCACGGGTTGGGCCGCGCTGCGAACGTGTCGGGGCAGATGACCTATACCAAAGACGGTCGCATCTCGATGCGCGATCTGGTGGCTTCACTCGACAGTAACCGTTTTACAGGCGAAGTTGATATTGTCATTTCCAACCCGCCACAGATCACTGCTCGGTTGGATGCCAGTGATCTTGATCTTTCTCGCTATAATCAAAGTGGTCAGACGGTCTCGTCCAGTTCCGGCGGTTCCGGCTCGGGTGCTGCCTCGGAGGGGTGGTCAAGGGAACCGATCGACGCCTCGGCGCTGGCTTTGGCCAATGGTGAAATTCGACTGACAGCCAAATCTATCGCGCTGCCCGAGCTGACGCTTGGCCCCAGCGACCTGACAATGCGGCTGGACCGGTCTCGGGCTGCATTGGAGATGAACCCGGCAACCTTGTTTTCCGGAACGCTGAACGGGCAGGTGGTGGCCAATAATCGGAATGGGTTGTCCGTTGGCGGCAAGATAAAGGCCAAGGGCATTGACCTCAAACTAGCTCTGACAGCCTTGGTCGGGGTCGAGCGGCTGTCCGGGACCGGGTCGGGATCATTCGAGTTTCTGGGCGTTGGCCAGAACGAGAATCAGATCATGCGCTCGCTCAGCGGTAAGGGCCGCTTGGATGTAGGAAAGGGGCTGATATCGGGTTTTGACCTTGATCGTCTGATGGGACGAGGCAAAGGTTCGGGTGGCACCACCGTGTTCAACAGCCTGACGGCTAGCTTCACCATTGATAAGGGCGTTTTGCAGAACAACGATCTGTTGATGTCGCTGGACAATTTCCGCGCGGATGGCAAAGGAAAAGTCGGGATCGGAGCGCGCAATATCGACTATCTGTTCACGCCAGTCGCTCTGCGTGCGAATTCGGGAGAGGGCCTGTCGGTTCCGGTGCGTATAGTTGGACCATGGAGCAATCCGTCGATCAAGCCGGACCTGACCAAGGTGATCGAAGCGGCCGCCGGAGGAAAAGTCAAAGAGCTTGAGGATGATGTCAAAAAGAAAGTCATCGACAAGATAGGCGGCGATACCGGTACGGCCGGGACTGACGGTGACAGCGTCGAGGACGCGCTGAAGAACAAGCTTGAGGACGAGGCCAAGAAAGGACTGCTTAAGCTGTTTGGCGGAAATTGAAGTGTCGGGGCCAGAGCCCCGACACCAACGCTCAGATGGTCTGGTCGTAATCTCCGACACCAGGTTCGGTTCGGATGACCGCGTCGATATCCGCAAAAATGGCACGCATCTCTTCTTCGCTTTCGCTGCTTTCGCAGACGACCACCAGATTGGGCGTATTCGACGAGGCGCGCACCAACCCCCAGCTGCCATTGTCCAGAATGACTCGGGCACCGTTGACAGTGACCACTTCCTTGATCGGGCGACCTGCAAGCGTCTCTCCGGCTTCGGATTTGGCGACCAGCTTTGCGACCAAACGGTCGAGTATGTCGTATTTCTCGGTATCCGCTGCATAGGGGGACATGGTCGGTGTCGACCATGTTTTCGGTAGTGCCTTTCGCAGGTCGGACATGCTTTGGTCCGGGTTGCGGTCCATCAGTTTACAGATCTCAACCGCGACGCGCATGCCGCAATCATAGCCACGGCCAATCGGTTCGGCCAAAAAGTAATGCCCCGACTTTTCGAACCCAGCCAGCGCGTTGATCTCTTTGACTCGCCGCTTCATGTGGCTGTGGCCGGTTTTCCAATAATCTGCCTTGACCCCGCGGGCCTTCAACTCGGGGTCGCTGGCAAAAAGGCCGGTTGATTTCACGTCGGCGACAAAGGTGGCATTGGGGTAAATCTTGGCCAGATCGCGGGCCATGATCACGCCGACCTTATCAGCAAAAATCTCCTCCCCCTCGTCATCCACAACGCCACAGCGGTCACCGTCACCATCGAACCCCAGCGCCATGTCGGCACCGCTGGCTTTCACGGTATCGGACATGTCGTGCAGCATTTCCATCGCTTCTGGGTTCGGGTTGTAATGCGGGAAGGTATAGTCCAGCTGGTTATGGCTGGGCACGACTTCGACCCCCATGCGTTCAAAGATTTCCGGGGCAAAGGCGGATGCGGTGCCGTTCCCTGTGGCACAGACCACTTTGAGAGGTCGGGATATTCTGAAATCGCCGACCAGATCGTCGATATAGGCCTCTTTCACGCCATCAACGAATTCGTAGGACCCGCCAGGGTGGGTCTGCCCTTCGCCATTCAGAACAATGTCTCGCAGTTCCGACATCTCGTCCGGGCCATGGGTCAGGGGACGTTCAAACCCCATCTTGACCCCGGTCCAGCCATTTGGATTGTGGCTGGCCGTGACCATGGCCACCGCTGGAACGTCCAGATGGAACTGAGCGAAATAGGCCATCGGGCTAAGCGCCGGACCGATATCCTTTACCTGAATTCCCGCCTGCATCAGGCCCAGGATCAGGGCATTTTTAATGGTCAGAGAATAATCACGATAATCATTGGCTACAGCAATCACGGGTTCAATCCCACGCTTGCGCATCTGTGTGCCCAGACCCAACCCCAGTGCGGTCATGCCCGGCAGGTTGATCTCTTCTGGATATTTCCAGCGGGCATCATATTCGCGAAAGCCGGTTGGCTTGATCATTGCGTCGCGCAGAAAGCTCCAGGTGTTCGGAGTCACCTCGGGGTTGGGTTTGGTCATGGGAATACTCTTGTTCAGATCTGGATAGGGTTGGCCTTGGCCAACGCATCAAAACGCATCAATGTATCGATGAGCTGCGGCATCTGGTCCAATGGGATCATATTAGGACCGTCGGAAGGTGCAGTATCAGGGTCCTGATGGGTTTCGATAAAAACCGCACCGATGCCAAGCGAAACCGCAGCGCGGGCCATCACGGGCGCGAATTCTCGCTGCCCACCAGTAGAACCACCTTTGCCGCCAGGCTGCTGTACTGAGTGTGTGGCATCCATTACGACCGGGTATCCCGTTTTGGCCATCTGCGGCAGGCCGCGCATGTCAGCGACCAACGTATTATATCCAAACGAAGTTCCGCGTTCTGTCAGCAGGATGTTTGTGTTCCCAGTGCTTTCTACCTTGCTCACGATGTTGCCCATCTCCCATGGGGCCAAAAACTGTCCTTTTTTGACATTAACCGCCTTGCCGGTTTCGCCAGCTGCGAGCAGCATATCTGTTTGTCGGCATAGAAAGGCAGGGATTTGCAGCACGTCCACAGCCTCGGCCGCAATCGCGCACTGGGCTTCGGTATGTACGTCAGTCAGCACTGGAATGCCCAAGGTTTTGCGGATGTCATCCAGAACCTTGAGCCCTGTGTCTATTCCCATACCTCGCGCACCCGACAGCGAAGTTCGGTTCGCCTTGTCGTACGAGGCTTTAAAGACGTACTGCGCCCCGGCGGCGTCGCAGGCCTCTTTCATTTTTCCTGCGATCATTTGGGCATGATCCGCAGATTCCAGTTGGCAGGGACCGGCGATGATCGTCAGCGGAAGATCATTGCCGACCGTGAGATCGGAGATTTTTACATGTTTCATGTGTCTTACGAGGATACCTGTTCACGAAGGACCGACGCGGTAAGCGAGATCATCAGGTAGATACCAGCAAACAACAGGAAAGCCAAAATCGTATTTTCGAACTTGCGCGGATAGCTGGGTTCCTGACTGGGAACAGGATTGACGGAAACCGTCAGATACCGAACCTGACGATTGGCTTCGGTCCTGGTTGTCTCCATATGCTGCATAGCTGATTGCAGGATCATATCCCGAGCGGCCAGATCGGCCTGTGCCATCTGAATCCGAACACTCAGCCTGGCCAGCGAATTCTCGCCGGCAGAGACATCCAGCATTTCGGCGTTCAATTCCTCCAGCACAACCGTAAGCCGTGCGATATCGGCCTGTGCGCCATCCACCTTGGCTTTGTTTGGGCGGCGATTGTCCAACAAGGCTGCAAGCTGCAGCTCTTTGTCCTGAATAAGCGTCTCGATTTCGTTTATGCGGCCCCGCAACCCGGCAATGACGCTTTCAGGGTCAAGGATTGCGCCTTGCAGCTGAAGCTCGATCAGGTCTTCCTGAGCTTTCTTGCGTTCTTCCTGAGCGCTTACAAACCCTTCCCGGGCATCTTTCATCTGGTCTTCGCGTTTCTTTTCGGTCAGCGCGTTTACCCGTTGCTCGGCATAGGAAATCAGTTCTCGGGAAAACGCGGCCGAAGTCTGGGGGTCAGGTGTCGCCACCTCCATCCGGATCAGGCCATCGGTCGGGTCATATCCGACCGTGATCATGCGTTTGTACAGCTTGTAAGCCTCTTCGAGACTCGCGTCCGGGGACAATCGCTGAATGGGGTCGATCCAGCCCTGTTTGAACACATCAGCGAAACCGGCCTCTGTGTCCAAAAGTTCAAGCGCATCTTTCGATTCCAGAAACTCCTGGGTGGCAACCGAATCCTGCGTGGTCGCAAATTGGGTCCCTGCCAGAAGCCCTCCGATAGAGCCTGCGCCCCCGTCCGCCTGAAGGATTAGAAAGGCAGAGTTGCTGGCGTACATTGGGGTCGCGATCCGATAGAAATAGAGACCCACGACAAAGGTAGGTAGCAGGACAAAGGCCGCAAGCCGTGCAAACAGAGCGAACAGTTTGCGACGGCGGCGGCGGGCGATGTCCCTCTGAATCTGTCCGATTTCACGTTCACGTCGCTCGGCCGGGCTCATCTCCGGTCCGGGCAGATTCTCCGGCGCATCTTTCACGGTCTGGGGCAGGTGGATCGTGATGCGATCATTCGTCTGCTCGTCCGAAGTTTTCTTTTCCGAGGCAAGGTTCAGCAGACTGGAGCGTTCAAACGGATCAATTCCCTTTTTGCGCAACAACCGAACTGCATCATAGTCCGAAGTCGCCGCAAGACCGTTTTTCTGGGCGAGACGACGTGCCACCCTCAGTTGGCGGCCGGTCAGGCCTTCGCGTTTGATAGCGTCGATCTCGGTCCCTACTGGCGGTTCATTTGCTGCGCCGGGTGCCTGTGTGGCCTGGCGAATGCGCGAGATCGCGTCTTCGCGCGTTTCGGCATTTCCCGCAGACCGCCGTTTGCGGCGCCAGTTGTATTTATCAGCCCTGGGTTTGGTAGTCATATAACTGCTTTGCCTCTTCCAAGGTTTCGAACAAGTGAAGCTGACCATCCACTAATACCGCCGCCTGACGCGCGAATTTTTCAAGCAGGGCCGGGTTGTGAGAGACGATGACCAGTGTTGTTGTGCGCAGCCGTTCCTGCAGAATGTCGCCTGCCTTTTTGTTGAATTCAACATCCGTTGTGGCCGGCATCCCTTCGTCGATGAGGTACATGTCGAAATCCAGAGCCAGCATCAACGCAAATGTGAACCGCGACCGCATACCGGATGAATAGGTCGCCAGCGGTTGATTGAAATATTCACCCAGGCCACACAGCCAACTGCAATATGCCTCGACATAGTCCGGGTCCATACCATAGATCTTGGCGATATAGCGCGAGTTCTCCAGAGCCGACAGCTTGTTTGAAACTCCGCCGGTAAATCCCATCGGAAAAGAGACGCGGCAGGATTTGCGAATGACCCCTTCGTCGGGTTTCTCTAGTCCGGCCATCATGTTGATCAGGGTGGTTTTCCCGGTACCGTTCGGGGCCAGAATACCGATGGATGTGCCAAGTTCGACGCGAAAAGACACTCTGTCCAGAATCACCTTTCGGCGCGTCCCGGTCCAAAAGGACTTGCTGACATTTTCAAACTCAAGCATCCAAGGCCTGCGGGTTTATCTTGTTGTTGCGCCGTTCGGATCGGCGAAAGAACGGTACCTCTACGGCGCCATATAGGCCACATTATGTCGAATTATGAAACAAATGATCAATGCGTTCCGGGGGTCGTTTTTGGTAATGTGACTTTTGCATCTGTTGGTGTCTGGAAGTGTGTTACTTATCTTGCTTTACGAACACCAACCATCTGATGCGGCACTGATTGCGATCTCATGAACCCACTCGAAAAAGAAATAGAGGCCTGCCGTATTTGTGCCGACCGATTTGCGGCAACCGAAACCGCGCATGAACCAAGACCCATTGTCTGGTTCCGCAAAGACACGCCTATTTTGGTCTGTGGTCAGGCTCCGGGGGCACGTGTGCATGCGTCGGGTCGCCCTTTTACCGACCCTTCCGGTGATCGGCTTCGGGCGTGGTTGGGTGTTGATGAGGAGCTGTTTTATGACCGTTCACGTGTCTCGATCGTTCCAATGGCGTTTTGCTTTCCCGGCTATGATGCGCGCAAGGCAGATTTGCCTCCTCCGCCAGTATGCGGTCAGACTTGGCATGATCGGGTCATGGCGGATCTTGGGCCTGTGCCGTTGACCATTCTTGTCGGGGGGCACGCCCATAGATATCACCTGAAGTCACGTGGGTCAGTCACCGAAACCGTCCGCAACTGGCGGGACTATGCGCCGCGGGTCTTTGCCTTGCCTCATCCGTCCTGGCGGAATACGGCATGGATGAAGAAAAACCCGTGGTTCGAAGCCGATCTGTTGCCGGTTTTGCGCGCACGGGTGCAAGAGGTTCTGAATGACTGAGATTTCGGCTCTGGACGCCGCCCATGCCGCGGCTGAGGCCGCTCCGCAGGATGATGCGGCCCGTCTGCGTTTCTTTGAGCGGCTGGCTGACAGTGAGCTGTTCCTGATGCTGACGGAAGAGGCAAAGAACGAGAATATTTCGCCCGAATTGTTCGACGTGGCAGACGGGCGTTTTGTGCTGGCTTTCGATCGCGAAGACCGGCTGGCCCGCTTCGCAGACCGCCCGGTACCCTATGTTGCGCTGTCGGGGCGGGTTTTATCGTCTATGTTGTCGGGGCAGGGGATCGGGCTGGGGTTGAACCTTGAGGTTGCCCCGTCCTCGATGTTGATCCCGCCCGAGGCATTGGGCTGGTTGGTGGAAACTTTGCAGCATGGTCCCGAAGAGGTGCAACAGCACCTGTCCGAGTTCTTGGCTCCATCGGGGCTGCCTGACGAACTGCTGACAGCTTTGGACGCCAAGCTGGCTACGGCCATTGGGTTGGCGCAAGCCGCCTATCTGGTCAGCACCAAAACGGCTGAAGGTGGGTTCGGGCATTTGCTGGGTTTTGTCGATGCCGTCGAAGGGGCAGAGGCAGCTCTGGCTAAGGCCGCGTCCGAAGCGCTTACCTTTTCCGGGGTCGAAGCTGGGGCAATGGACGTAGGTTTTTTCAAATCAAGTGACACGGCCGCAGCGTCTTTGGCGCGGGTGGGTTTGCGGTACGATCTGCCGCAGCCTGAGGCGCGTGTGAATGCGCATATCGCTCCTGGGCGCGATCCGGATAAACCGCCTTTGCTTAAGTAATGGCAGAATGGGGCTTCGCAGATTGATCCGCGAAGCCCGGTTTGTTTACTCGGCTGCCGGCTCCAGCTTGTCCTGTGTGCGCGTTTCAAAGTCGCCGGCCTCGTGGCGTTCGTGAAGCTGTGTATGCTTTTCGCCGAAGGCACGATTGACCATGCGACCGCGTTTCACGGCGGGACGGGCGTCAATCTCCTTGGCCCAGCGCATGACGTTCTTGTAGGATTCGACGTCTAGGAACTCGGCTGCGCTGTACAGGCGCCCAAGAACCAGTTGTCCGTACCAGGGCCAGATCGCGATATCGGCGATAGAGTAATCCTCGCCTGCGATATAGGTTTTCTCGGACAGCTCCCGATCCAGAACATCCAGCTGCCGCTTGGTTTCCATGGCAAAGCGGTTGATGGGATATTCCCATTTCTCGGGCGCATAGGCGTAGAAATGGCCAAACCCGCCACCCAGATATGGTGCACTGCCCATTTGCCAGAAAACCCAGTTCATCACCTCTGTCCGTTCTGGCCCGGATTCGGGTAGGAATGCGTTGAACCTTTCAGCTAGGTGAAACAGAATTGAGGCACTTTCGAACACGCGCACTGGTTTTTCACCGGACCGATCCCACAGGGCAGGGATCTTCGAGTTCGGGTTGGCCTCTACAAAGCCCGAACTAAACTGATCTCCCTCGCCGATGTTGATCAGCCAAGCGTTATACTCGGCCTCTTCATGGCCTAGCGCCAGAAGCTCTTCCAGCATGACGGTTACTTTTACCCCGTTCGGAGTGGCAAGCGAATAGAGCTGCAGAGGATGGTGCCCAGCAGGCAAATCCTTGTCATGAGTTGCCCCCGCAATCGGGCGGTTGATATTAGCGAATTGTCCGCCGTTTTGGCTGTCCCATGTCCAGACCATCGGGGGCGTATAGGTCGATTGCTCGCTCATTTCTTGCCTTTCTCAGCAAAGTTCGGGTGAATTATCCGTTCGCTTCAACAGCTAATATTGCAAAGGGCAAAGTCCAACCCTGCCCGTTGGGAAGATTTTGTAACATTCAGTGCAAAAGACTTCACGTTTTCTCATTCGATGTCACAGCGACGCGAGCGGGACTGCGTTCGATCGAGGAATCACCTATTCTCTGCACAGCCCCGTATTCCGGGCCGATCATCCATCCAATAAAAAAGGACCGCCCTTATGAAACGACTTGCCTGGACCTTAGCTGCGACCTTGGCATTTGCCATGCCTGCCCTTGCAGGTGATCAGTATGTGGACGGCACCGGCTATGCGGTGTCGGGATATGACGTGGTTGCCTATCGCAGTCTGGATCAGGTTGCTGTCGGTCAATCACAGCCCGAAGCCGTCCGCGGAAGGTCAGATATTACGGCCGAATACAACGGCGTTACCTGGGCATTCTCGACCGAAGAGAACCGGGACAAGTTCTTGGAAAACCCTGCTTATTATGCGCCGCAATATGACGGTCACTGCGCCTATGGCGTGTCACGCGGCGGTAAGGTGCCTGCGAACCCGAACCTGTGGCGGATTGTTGATGACAAGCTGTATCTGAACATTACCGATGTGGTTGTCGGGTTCTTTGAAGAAGATATTCCCGGCAATATCAATCTGGCTGAAGGAAACTGGCCGGGCATCGAGGCCGACGGGGCCTCCAGCAGCGTGATCCCGAAGTTTACCTCCGAAGGCCCTGTCGCAAACTGAGATTTCTGCAACGGATGCAGAGCCCGGCATTGATTTGCCGGGCTTTTTGTTTGTCATCCGGCCAACCAGTACTCATCCTGTGTTTGCTGGTCGGCGTTGAATCTGATCCGTACGCTGCGGGCGCCCGGAAATTTCTTGGTCGCAAGCGCAACGGGTACGACAACTTCGCCAGTGCCCGCATCTTTGGACTGAAAGCTCAGAATCTCTGTCTTGACGCGCTTGGAGCCAGCAAGAACACTTGTCGGCAATGCGACGCGGTTAGCACCTTCGCAGACAGGTGCGGAAATGAAATAAGTCAGGTTGCGGCCATGCAAGCCGACAGCGTCCGGAATGTGGTCAGCATCTTGCAGGCGATCCGCATCTTGACTGTCCGCTGGGGTGTCCGGGGAGTCCTGCAAGTGGGGCAGCGCCGTATTCAACATTGCACGACAGGCATCAATATCTTGGGTTTCCAGCTGAATAACGCGTTTGCGCAATCGGGGGCGGCGTGGTTTCCCCGCCGCCGAGCCCGCCAGACCTTTCCCGGCCAGCCCCTCGCTGCGCAGCAAATCATAGGCCGCCTTGGCGTTGGCCAAGGCCGCACCGTCTCCGCCATTCTTATCGGGGTGGGCTTCGAATGCGATGTCGCGCCAGGCTTCTCGAATGTCATCTGAACTGGCGCTTTGAGCCAGACCAAGTGTGCCGAATGCATTGGCGCGGGCACTAACCTTGTCAAAAGGTTCCATACTAAATTCACTCATAAACAAACTATACGGCCCCACAATGAATGGGCGGTTGCTAAAGTCAAATTTGTAACAGAATTGAACGGTTTATCGCGACAATGATTAAGGCTTCAGTTGGATTGTTCAAGTGGCCCCTGTTAGGCAGGGCAATCCCAACTTGTTCCACAAAAACACCCTGGGTTTTAGCCCCGGGTGCACAGTCTGAAACAAGCGGATATCAAGCGACGTTCTGAAGCTCGGCCTTTGGTGTGACTCCAAGGGCAAAGCACACATCCCGGGTCAGTTCCGGCCGGTTCAGGGTGTAAAAGTGGAGCTTGTCCACTCCGCCCTCGATCAGGTCTGAACAAAGTTCTGTGCACAATGCGGTGGCCAGCAGGTCTTCGCGGTCGTCACGAATGGCCTTCTCAAAGGCATTCTCGATCCAATCCGGAATATGTGTCCCGCATCTGCGGGCAAAGTTGCGCGCCCCTTTCCAGTTTTCGATTGGCAGGATGCCCGGAACGATGGGCTTGTCGATTCCTGCCTTTTCACAGGCATCGCGGAAACGGAAAAAGGTCTCGGCCTCAAAGAAGAACTGTGTCAGGGCTTCGTCGGCCCCAGCGTCCAGCTTGGCCTTTAGCCAATCGACATCGGCGGAAAAATCCCGTGCTTCGGGGTGTTTGTCTGGATAGGCGCCAACACGGATGCTGAACATCTCGGTTTCTGCCAGTGCTTCGATTAATTCGACCGAGTCCGCGAACCCTTCCGGGTGCGGCGCGAACCGATCCTGACCCTTGGGCGGATCGCCGCGCAAGGCGACGATGTTCTCCACGCCCGCCCGAGCAAAGGTATCTGCGATTTCCAGTGTTTCCTGACGTGACGCATCCACACAAGTCAGATGTGCAGCAACAGGCAGGCCAGAGGACTTGTGCAGTGTGGCCACCGCATCGCGCGTCAGCTCGCGCGTGGTGCCCCCCGCGCCATAGGTGACAGAAACAAAGCGCGGTTCAAGCGGTGCCAGTGTTTGCACCGTATCCCAAAGGCGGAATGAAGCCTCAAGTGTCTGTGGCGGGAAAAATTCAAATGAAACTTCTGGTCTTGTCATCTCGGCCTCACGGGTGAAATCTCTGACCCTTGTGCCAGCTTACGCATTGTGAGACAAACTCATATTATTCAAGAACAACATGAGCTCCACGCAATGCATATCGAATTCCGCCACCTGCGTACGATCAAGGCGATCCATGAATGTGGCGGGCTTGCCCGTGCCGCAGATCAACTGAACATCACTCAATCTGCGTTGAGCCATCAAATCAAAGGCCTAGAGGATCAGGCCGGGGTCGAATTGTTCTTGCGCCGGTCCAAACCGATGAAACTTTCGGCGGCCGGTTTGCGGCTGTTACGCCTGGCCGAGCAGATCCTGCCGCAGGTCGAGGCGACACAGCAGGAGTTCTCTTCTTTGCGCGACGGGCGCACGGGCCGTATGCATATCGCCATTGAATGCCACGCCTGTTTTGAGTGGCTGTTCCCGGTGCTGGAATCCTTTCGTAAATCCTGGGGCGATGTGGATGTCGATATCCGCCCCGGCCTAGCCTTTGATGCCTTGCCGGCTTTGCAAAAAGAAGAGGTCGATCTGGTCGTTTCCTCGGACCCAGAAGATCTGCCCGGTGTCGAATTCATCGAACTCTTTGACTATGACGCAGTGTTTGTCGCGGCTTCGACACACCCGCTTGCCCAGAAAGAGTTCATTGAGGCCGAAGATTTTCGGGGCCAGACCCTGATTACCTATCCGGTCGAACGTACACGGTTGGATGTATTCAGCCAGCTGCTGATCCCTGCGCGGGTTGAACCGGCCGCAATCCGGCAGGTTGAGCTGACCGCTGTGATCCTGTTGCTGGTCGCGTCGAACCGGGGGATTTCGGTGCTGCCGGACTGGGTCGTGCGTGAGGTGAAGTATAATTCCGACTATGTTACCCGCCCGCTGACCAAGGCGGGCGTAACACGTCGCCTTTATGCTGCAGTGCGCACCGAGGACCTTGAGAAACCCTTTGTGCAAGAGCTGATCAAGCTGGCCAAAACCGAGGCGCGCAAGCTGCAGGAGCAATAGGCACAAAACGCGGGACTGCTTTGCGTATCATTCCTCTTGGCAAGGGCGCATTGCCCCAGTATACGCGCGGTTTGACCGGACAGGAGCCTTTGGACAATGGTTGGCAGTGCAAACCTCAACATCATGATCAAAGCCGCGCGCAAAGCGGGGCGTTCACTGGTCAAGGATTTTCGTGAAGTCGAGAACCTTCAGGTGTCGATGAAAGGCGCCGGGGATTTTGTGTCCAAGGCAGACATTGCAGCCGAGGCGATCCTGAAAGAGGAACTGCTTGGCGCGCGCCCGACCTATGGCTGGCTGGCCGAAGAGGGCGGCGAGATTGCCGGCGAAGATCCCACCCGCCACTGGATTGTGGATCCGCTGGATGGCACCACGAATTTTCTGCACGGCCTGCCGCACTGGGCGATCTCGATCGCGTTGGAACATAAAGGCAAAATTGTTGCCGGTGTGATCTATGACGCCGCCAAGGACGAGATGTTCTTTGCAGAAAATGGCGAAGGCGCCTGGATGAACGACACCCGTATCCGCGTTTCGGGTCGTCACCGCATGATCGAGTCGATCTTTTCGACCGGGCTGCCTTTTGGCGGACGGTCTGACTTGCCTGCGACCCTGCAGGATCTGGCGCGTCTGATGCCAGTCTGCGCCGGTGTACGTCGGTGGGGCGCAGCAGCGCTGGACATGGCTTATGTTGCTGCTGGCCGGTATGAAGGCTTTTGGGAACGCCGTCTGAATGCCTGGGATGTTGCCGCCGGGATCATCATCGTGAAAGAGGCTGGTGGCTTTGTGCAGGCTTTGAACCCGGAAGGTAACGTGCTGGAGGATGGCGAGGTCATCTGTTCCAACGAGCCCATCTTTGATCAGTTTTCCAAGGTCATCCGGGGCTGAGCCACCAACAGACAGGTCAAGCAAGCGCGCCCGATTGAGGCGCGCTTTTTCGTTTCAGAGGGTCGCGCGCTGGGCTAGATCGGCCTCTTCAGCCAATCTTGCAGCGACAGAGGCGACTGCAAGATCCTGCAACCCGACCCCGGTTCCATCAAACAGAGTGATCTGATCGTCGCTTGTCCGACCGGGGTGGTCACCATTGATGACGGCGCCGATGGGCGCGATTGCATCCTCGGTCAAGGCGCCAAGGCTGATGGCATGTTGGGCCTCGCCGATTGTCACGGACTGGGCGACCTCGTCGGTAAAGACAGACGCCGCGGCGACGAGATCCGCGTCAACCTCCTGTTTGCCTTTGGTGTCGGTGCCCATGCAAGCCAGATGCGTGCCGGGCTTGATCCAGTCTTTCATCAAGAGCGGCTCAAAAGCCGAGGTGATGGTGATGATCACATCCGCTTGTGCGCCAAGCTCCTGTTGGCTGACGGCCTCGAATTCCAACCCAACCTCAGTGGCCACAGCTGCAAGTCGGGGCAGCATGTCGGGATGCGGGTTCCAGGCAATGACCTTTTCGAAGTCGCGCTGTTCCGCCGCCGCCCGCAGCTGGAAAGTTGACTGATGTCCGGCCCCGACCATACCAAGTACTCTTGCGTCTTGCCGCGCCAGATGCGCGATCGAAACCGCCGAAGAGGCCGCTGTGCGCACCGCTGTCAGGTAATTGCCCCCGACAAGCGCGGACAATCGCCCGGTATCGGGGTCGAACAGAAACACCGTGGATTGGTGGTTGGTCAGGCCCTTCGCCGCATTGCCCGGCCAGTATCCACCGGATTTGAGGCCCAGCACCTGACCGTCGCGGTCAAATCCCGATTTGAACCCATAGAGTGCGTCGGCATGGCCCAAAGCCTCGCGGATAACGGGAAAGTTCCACGCGCCACCTTTAGCCATCGCACTGAACACAGCTTGTACAGCGTCAAAGGCCTGCTGGCGTCCTACCAGTTTCTCACACAGATCTTCGCCTACAATCAGCAGGCCGTCGCTTTTCATAACATCCCTCATCTCAATAGGCTTTCCCGCGGGCCGAGACCGGCCACAGGGCTTCGACTTTGCCGCCCCGTACGCCCACGTACCAATCATGGACATTGCAGGTGGGGTCACAATGGCCCGGCACCAACCGCAGCTTGTCATTGACCTTCAGTACGCCGTCTGGATCCCCGATAACCCCATGCTCGTCCGAGCACTTGAGGTATTCGACATCATCACGCCCGAACACAAAGGGCAGGCCGCTATCGACCGACTGCGCCTTGAGGCCGGCGTCGCAGATGGCCTTGTCTGCTTTGGCGTGGCTCATGACGCTGGTCAGGATGAACAGCGCATTTTCCCATTCACCCTGATCAATCCGCTGGCCGTTCTGATCCAGAATCCGCCCATAATCCGCGTCCATGAAGGCGTAAGAGCCGCATTGCAATTCGTTGTAAACGCCCGAGTTACTTTCGAAGTAATAGGAACCGGTGCCGCCGCCCGAAACCAGTTCGCACTCGATCCCTTCTGCTTTCAACCCGGCGACAGCGTCTTTGACCATGGCAATGGCAACATCCAGCTTCTCTTTACGGGCCTCATAGGTGTCGAGATGTTGCATCGCACCCTGATAGGCCTGAATGCCGGTGAATTTCAGATTTGGTGCTGCTTGCACAGCTTTGGCAATCTCGATGACCGCCGGTGTCGTGGTTACACCACAGCGCCCTGCGCCGCAGTCGATCTCGATGAACACTTCCAGTTCTGTGCCGTGACGCGAAGCGGCAGCCGACAGGTCGGAGATATTGTCGATATCGTCCACGCAGACAATGATACGCGCGCCGAAATTGGGCAGCCGTGCCAGTCGGTCAATCTTGGCCGGGTCGCGCACCTGGTTGGATACAAGGATGTCCGTAATGCCGCCACGGGCAAATACCTCGGCTTCCGACACTTTCTGACAGCAGACGCCGACCGAACCGCCCAACCGTTCCTGCAGCTTGGCCACATCGACCGATTTGTGCATCTTGCCATGAACACGATGGCGCATCCCATGGGCCTTTGCGAAATCGCCCATCTTTCGGATGTTGCTCTCTAGCGCGTCCAGATCAAGGATCAGGCAAGGCGTCTGTATCTCGCTTTCGTCCATGCCGATCGCGGCAGGGATGTCGAAGCCGACCTCGAGGTCTTCAAAATTTACGGTCTTGTTCATGTTGTTTCTCCTTACCCTTTCAGCCAGGGCAGTTTGTCCAAGTCTACATTGCCACCGGTCACGATGACGCCAATGCGCTTGCCTCGGAAAACCTCTGGGTTCTTCAAAATGGTTGCCAGAGGAACCGCCGAAGACGGCTCCATCACCACGCGCAGGTGCTTCCAGGTCAGTTTCATCGCTTCGATGATTTCCTCTTCCGAGGCGGTAAAAATATCGGTCACGTGGTTGGATACGAAATGCCAGGTGTTTTCTTTCAGGGGCACCAGCAGCCCATCCGCGACTGTCTTGGGGGCGTCATCTGCGATGATATGACCGGCCTTGAAGGACCGGTAGGCGTCATCCGCCTGTTCCGGTTCCGCTGCATAAATTGCGGTCTCGGGCGCAAGGTTCGAAACCGTCAGACAGGTGCCTGAAATCATGCCGCCACCGCCGATGGGCGCGATAACGGCGTCCATTCCACCAGTCTGTTCCAGCAGTTCGGCGGAGCAGGTGGCCTGACCGGTAATCACACGCGGGTCGTTATAGGGGTGAACAAATTCGCCACCGGTTCGGGCCTGAACCTCGGCAAATGTTGCTTCGCGCGAGCTTGTCGAAGGGTCACATTCGGTGATTGTACCGCCATATCGGCGAACTGCATCCTTCTTGGCCTGCGGGGCTGTGCGCGGCATGACCACGTTGCACGGAATACCGCGGCGGCCGGCCGCATAAGACAAAGACAAGGCGTGGTTGCCGCTGGAATGCGTGCAGACACCCTTGGGCATCAAATGGTCTGCAAGGCCGAATACAGCGTTGCAGGCCCCACGCACCTTAAAGGCCCCGGCTTCTTGGAAATTTTCGCATTTAAAGAACAGCTGCGCGCCGGTCAGGTCATTCAGGTGGTCCGAAACCATGACCGGAGTTCGGCGGATATGCGGTTTGATCCGATCATGCGCGACTCGCATGTCCTCGATCGTCAGATCCGCGGCAGAGGGGTGATCCAACATTGTCATTCTCCTTACGCCGCGACCTCGGTTCGGTTGCCGGGTGTGGCGCGAAAGTGTTCCTGGGCTGCGGCGACGCCAGAGCCCAATGTGATCGGATAGCTTAGATCGGCCATTGCCATCTCGATCGTACAGAGCCCGGACAGGACCATCGCATCTGTCAGACTGCCCAGATGCCCAATACGGAACGCCTTGCCGTGCAACTGGCCCAAGCCAACACCAAAGGACATCCCGTAGGTGTTAAAGGCATGGTCGGTCAGAATGTTGCTGTCGAACCCTTCGGGCACGTAGATTGCGCTGACCGTGTCCGAGTAAAGTTCTGGCGATTGAGCAACCAGTTCCAGCCCCCAAGCATCGACGGCGCGCCGGACGCCCTCGGCAAGCCGATGATGACGGGCGTAAACATTCGGTAAGCCTTCTTCAAACAGCATCTTCAGGCTTTCACGCAGCCCGTAGATCAGTTGCAGGGGTGGTGTATAGGGAAACCCTCCGGTCGCATTGGCCGCCATCATATCCCGGAAATCGAAAAAGGTCCGGTGCAGCTCTGCGGTTTCCATCGCGTCCAGCGCTTTCTGGCTGACGCAAAGGATGGCCATGCCAGTGGCCAGCATGAATCCCTTCTGCGATCCCGAAACCGCGATGTCGACGCCCCAGCGGTCGAACTCAAACGGTACAGAGGCCAAAGAGCTGACGCAGTCCACCATCAAAAGCGCCGGATGATTGGCGGTATCCATCGCCCGCCTTACAGCCCCGATATCCGAAAGCACCCCTGTCGCCGTTTCATTATGAGTGACCAGAACGGCGCGAATTTCATGCGCTTTGTCCCCAGTCAGAACCGTCTGAAATTGGTCAGCGGGAGCGCCGCTGCCCCAAGGGCAGTCGATGACCTGAACGTCAAGCCCGTGACGTGTGCACAGATCAATCCAGCGGTGGCTGAAAACGCCATAGCGCGCTATCAGGACCTTATCACCGGGGCTGAGCGTGTTGGTGATTGCAGCCTCCCATCCACCTGTGCCGCTGGCGGGAAAGGTAACGATCTGGGCCGCAGCGGTATCAAAGACCTTCTTGGTGTCTTCCAGTACGGGTGCAAATGTCTGGACAAAGTCCGGCGCGCGATGATCCTGCGTCTGGACCTGCATGGCCAGGCGCAATCTATCAGGTATGTTGGTCGGGCCGGGAATGAAAACCGGGTTTTGGTTCGACATGGCTTGTTCCTCTGCTTTGGAGATAAGTGTCTGGGAAAAAGCTGCATTACGCAATTTTCTTGAAAAATATTTTCATTTATTGAAGATAAATATTAAGCTACTGATATATTAAACTTTTCCGTTTTTCATTTTTACGTACAAGAAATCCGGACGCGAGAAACTTTGGACAGCTGAAAGGAAATGCCTGGGATGGAAACGCAGAAAAGGCCACGCGGCAGACCAAAATCGCTGTTCAAGGAAAGCTCGGCCGGGACCATGCAATCGCTGGATCGGGCGCTGAGCGTTTTGACCACAGTGGCCCGTCTGGAACGCGCAGCACTCAGCGATTTGGCGCGCGAAGTTGATGTGCCCACGGCCACAACACATCGAATTCTGGTGACGCTGCAGAAGCACGGTTTCGTCGCCTTTGATGAAGAGCGTCAAGAATGGATGATCGGGATCGAGACCTATCGCACCGGAGCGTCCTTTCTACGCCGTAATGGTGTTATCGAAATCGGAAGGCCCATTTTACGCCGGCTGATGCAAGATAGCGGCGAGACGGCGAATCTAGCCGTTCCGGACGGGGCCGAAGTGGTGTTTGTGGGGCAGGTCGAAACGGCCAATCCGATCCGGGCCCTTTTTCCTCCGGGCGCGCGGACACCGATGTATGCCTCGGGCACCGGTAAGGCGATCTTGGCCGCGTTGAACGAGGCTGCATTGATCAAGGCGCTGGGCACGTTGGACACAAAGGTCTTCACGCCTCAAACACTGGTGCCCGGCGATGCACTACAAAGCGATCTTGATCAGACCCGGGCCCGCGGGTGGTCGCATGATCGGGAGGAACGATACGAGGGGATGTCATGCATCGGTGCGGCCATCTTCAACGACCGGGGGGAACCCTGTGCGGGCATTTCCGTATCTGGCCCTACCGCCCGGTTCAGCACTGAACGCGCGCCGGAATTGGGCGGATTGGTACAAGCCGCCGCGCAAGAGGTTACCTTGCTCAGCGGTGGGCGCTTACCGGCGCGGGATGCGGGGGATGCGGGATTGTGACAGCTTGTATTTGTGCTCTGGATGGGGCGGATGCCCATGGGTGCGGTTCCAATAGTCACTCGCACCGCGCCGCAACCAAAGGGGTATGCACAAGAGCAAACCAACAAGGAAGCCCCCGGTATGGGCCCAATAGGCGACGCCGCCCTCGTCGGGGTTGCTTGACAGGCTCCCAATGAACTGCATACCCAGCCACACGCCTAGCATGACAAACGCCGGGATCGAGAAGACACGAAAATAGATCACCAGAACAAGCAGGATGTCCACGCGCGCTTTGGGGAACATCAACAAATAGCCACCCATGACGCCAGCTATTGCGCCAGACGCACCAATCGTAGGGACCAGAGATTGTGGCGCTGTGACGACGTGGATCAGACCGGCCCCGATACCGGCGGCAAGATAGAACAGCAGAAAGGGCAGGTGGCCCATCTCGTCTTCGAGGTTGTCGCCGAAGATCCACAGGAACAGCATGTTTCCTGCCAGATGCATCCAGCCGCCATGCAGGAACATCGAGGTCACGAGGGTCTCAAGCGTATAGCCGTCCGTAATCCGGGCGGGCACCACCGCAAAGTCGGTATACAGCTGGGTGATCAGCCGCTGGTTCTCCATGCTTCCCGCATAGCTGAGGAAAATCAGGATATTTGCAGCCATCAACAGATAGATGACATACGGTGTGCGTCCCGAAGGGTTATGGTCACGAATTGGAAACATGGTGCGACGCTGGGCGGTTGGCTGCCCAGCGTCAAGGCCTGTTTAGGCCGCACCCCCCAGCAATGCGGCATTCCCACCCGCAGCAGTGGTGTCGACACAGACATGTCGTTCTCCCAGAACGCGGGTGCGATCTGGCAGGCCGGGGATCAGAGGGATGATTGGGCCTGCACGCCGGGACAGATGACGCTCGATTTCCTGACCGGTTGCGTCGTCGCCCCACCACAATACGCCCGAGAATCCAGTCAGGTTTTCAAGCCGGTGCAGGTCTAACGCGCCGATAGCAGTGATAGCCCGCCCGCCCAGTGCTTTGACCGCGTTGGCCTGCGCTTGTGCGGCTTCAACTCCGGGGCCCATACACAATAGCGGTGCGCGTGAGAATTCACTCAGGCGGTTCGATTCACCCGTCGGACCGGGCAGCAACCGGGCTTTGATCTCAGCAGATTTTCCTTCTGGCAATGGTAGATCGGTTATATCGGTGGACCATTGCTCGGGACTGACCTTCCGGTCCGGGGCGCAGAAACGGGTCAGGTAGTTCGGCCCGCCCGCCTTTGGGCCGGTCCCCGACAGGCCCTCGCCGCCAAAGGGTTGCGATCCAACTATGGCGCCGATCTGGTTGCGATTGACGTAGATGTTTCCGGCATGAACAGCTTCGGTGATGTGCTGAACGCGGTCGTCGATCCGTGTGTGCAGGCCAAAGGTCAGCCCGTATCCTGTGGCGTTGATATCGGCGATGATCTGATCCAACTCCGAGGAATTGAACCGCACTACATGCAGGACGGGGCCAAACACCTCGCGCTCCAACTCGGCAATGCCGGGGATTTCGATAAGGGTTGGGGCGATGAACGTGCCGTCGCCAGGGACGGACATCTCTTTCAGGACACGCCCTTCGGACCGTGCCAATGCGATGTGATCAGCGATTCCAAGGCGGGCATCTTCGTCGATCACGGGGCCGCAATCGGTTGAAATCAGCCAGGGATCGCCAACCAGCAGCGCGTCCATGGCCCCTGTCAGCATGGTCAGAAGATCATCGGCAATGTCTTCTTGGACATAAAGACAGCGCAACGCCGAGCACCTTTGTCCCGCTGATTGGAATGCGCTTTCGATGATCGACTGAACCGCCTGTTCGGGCAGGGCGGTGCTGTCCACGATCATCGCATTCAAGCCACCGGTTTCCGCGATCAGAGGCGTTCCCGGTCGCAAGTTTCCGGCCATGGCCGCACGGATTTTCAGGGCGGTCCCGGTCGAGCCGGTAAAGGCCACTCCCGACACCCTCGGGTCCGAGGTCAGGGCTGCGCCCACCGATGGACCGCCCGGCAGCAACTGTAGCGCCCTGCGTGGCACTCCGGCCTCGTGCAGCAATTCAACGGCGCGATGCGCGATCAATGGTGTCTGCGGTGCGGGCTTTGCCAATACCGCATTCCCAGTGGCCAAAGCGGCGGATATTTGACCGGTGAAAATGGCCAGCGGAAAGTTCCACGGGCTGATGCAGGTGAACACACCCGCTGGTTCTGCGTCGGGTATATTCGCCGCATAATAGCGCAGGAAATCTACCGCCTCGCGCAGTTCGGCGACTGCATCGGGCAGGGACTTACCAGCCTCACGGGCCAGCAGGGCGAAAAGCTCACCGAAATGGGTCTCGTAAAGGTCGGCGGCGGCGTTCAGAACCTGCGAGCGTTGATCTGCCACTACCTGCCAGGGGGTGGCTGCAGTCAAAGCAAGCTCGACATCTTGTGCGCTGGCCGGGGCAACAGCACCGGGGCGATCCCGCGACTGTGCGGGGTTGACGATGGGCTGATCGTCATCGGGCCGCGCATCGCCGGACAACAACGGGCGCGCATACCAGTGATGCGTCCGAAACGCGTCCCGCGCGGCGTTGACCCGGTCCAAAGTGGGAATGTGCCGTAGGTCAAACCCCTGCGAATTGGGCCGCTCGGGTTGAAACAGCTCGGGTCCGGTTGGAATGGGGAGCGCCGGTTCGAGGAGAGTGAGAAACGGATCGGCTGCAACCTCCTCCGGGGGAACAGTATCATCCACGATTTGGTTCACGAATGAAGAGTTCGCACCATTCTCAAGCAGTCGCCGCACCAGGTAGGCCAGCAAGTCACGATGGGCCCCGACAGGCGCGTATATGCGGCAGCGTGTGTTGTTTGCGTCCTTAACCAGATGGTGCAGGGTTTCCCCCATGCCGTGCAGGCGCTGGAATTCGAAAGGCTGATCAGTGGCCATCTGAAGAATGGCGCTGACCGTATGGGCGTTATGGGTGGCGAACTGCGGGTAAATCCGGTCGGTCATACCCAGCAATTTTCGCGCATTGGCGATATAGGAGACATCGGTCACGGCCTTGCTGGTAAACACCGGAAAACCCTCGACGCCTTCTACCTGAGCGCGCTTGATCTCGGTATCCCAATAGGCGCCTTTGACCAGCCGCACCATCAGTTTGCGGTCATAACGCTCGGCCATTCCATAGAGCGCGTCCAGTGCGATTCCAGCACGCGGACCATAGGCCTGAACCACAATTCCGAACCCGTCCCATCCTGCGAGTGCAGGCTCGGCCATCACCGCTTCGATGACCTGCAGGGACAGCGACAGGCGGTCGGCCTCTTCGGCGTCGATATTCAGGCCCATGCCAGCGGCTTTGGCCAAAAGGCACAGGGCGCGCAGGCGGGGGACAAGCTCGGCCATCACACGCTGTTCCTGGGCCAGCTCATACCGGGGGTGCAGCGCCGACAGCTTGACCGAGATGCCCGGATTGGCCCGAATGTCATCATGGGTGCAGGCCTCTGCAATGGCGGTGATGGCACGGGAATAAGACAAATGATATCGGGCCGCGTCGGCCTCGGTCCGTGCGGCTTCACCCAGCATATCGTAGGAATAGGTATAGCCCTTGGCCTCCATCCCGCTGGCACGTTCCATGGCCGACTGGATGGTCTCGCCCAGCACGAACTGACGGCCCATTTCCTTCATTGCGCGCCCGACGGCCGTGCGGATAACCGGTTCACCCAGTCTTTTGATCGCACCTCGCAGGGCACTGACAGGCGAGGGCTTGCCGTCGTCGAGAACTTTACCGGTCAGCATCAGCGCCCAGGTCGAGGCATTCACCAGCGGCGAGGAGGATTGCCCAAGATGCTTGCCCCAGTCGGACGGCGCGATCTTGTCTTCGATCAGTGCGTCGATCGTGTCGGCATCCGGAACGCGCAGCAGCGCTTCGGCCAGACACATCAGCGCCACACCCTCGTCGGTGGACAGGCCATATTCGGCCAGAAAGACCTCCATCATGCCGGGCGACGTGCTGGATCGGATATCACGCACCAGCTGGGCGGCCGCCGAACAGATTTGGGCGCGATCAGTTTCAGACAGCGCGGCATGATCGATAAGATTGTCGAGAACGGCGGTTTGATCAGCGTAGGTTTGGCTGTCGATATGGGTGCTCAGGCTGTGTGACATGAATCCTCCAGGCTTTTGTTGAATATAATGTCGATTTCTCAGGACGATTGCCGTATTTTTTAATTCATCTGGTCGGATAGACTGTATTTAGGGGATAATGCCGTGCAAATGAACTTTCCGAATTTGGATCGGTTTGATCGAGCGATCTTGGCGATTCTCTCAGAGGATGGGCGCATATCAGTTGCCGACCTTGCGCGGCGGATCGGGCTGTCGAAATCCCCAACCCAGGCGCGTCTAAAGCGACTTGAGGCTAGCGGGGTGATCACCGGGTATCGCGCCCTACTGGACCCGATCCGACTGGGGCTGGACCATGTGGCTTTTGTCGAGGTGCGCCTGACCGACACGAGAGAGAAGGCACTGGCCGAGTTTAACGCCGCAGTCCGCAAGGTGCCCGAAATCGAGCAAGCCCATATGATCGCGTCGAATTTCGACTATCTGCTGAAAATCCGCACTGGTTCAATGTCGGAATACCGCGCCGTTTTGGCTGAGAAGATATCCTCGCTTCCGCATGTGGCGAATACCTCGACCTTTGTGGCGATGGAGGCAGTTAAGGAAACCGTTGTTTCAGGCGCTTTGGACAGGGTGGGTTGACGAATTGCGCAAGCGCGTCACCATACGCGTATGAAGCGTTTTGTGTTCCCTCTGCTAGTGTTGGCGGCCCCTCCGGGTGTCGCCTGGTCTGAAGAATGCCCGTCCTCGCCGGATCATACCGAAAGCATCTCGGCCGTAATCGCGCAAATTCAGGATGTTGGAAACGAGGCCGAAGCCCAGACATTTTCCAATCAATTATGGGAGTTCTGGACCGATGCGCCCGACGCTGTTGCGCAGGCCGTGCTGGACCGGGGTATGACCCGCCGCAGTGGCTGGGACCTTCGGGGCGCCATCGAGGAGTTTGACAAGCTCATCGAATACTGCCCGCACTATGCCGAGGGGTACAATCAGCGCGCCTTTGCATATTATCTTAGCCAGGATTTCGCATCTGCGTTGCCGGATCTGGACAAGGCGATCGAGCTGTCTCCGAACCATGTCGCGGCGATCAGCGGGCGCGCCCTAACGCTGCTTGGCTTGCATCGGATTGATGAAGCCCGTGCGGCACTGTCACATGCTTTGGAGCTTAACCCCTGGCTGTCCGAGCGCCACCTGATGGCTCCGGGCGGACCGTTGGAGCCGCCGGGTAAGGATATCTGAGGAATAGACCTCCCCGACCCATAGGACCGGGGACAATCTGGAACAGCTTAACCGACCAGCCCGTTGTCGGTGCGCTTGATCGTGATCACCGACGAGCGCGGTGTGCCTCCATCCGGCCATTCGCTGCCGGGATGCTGAATGCCGACAAACATGGTGCGCAGATCGCTGGACCAAGCCAGCCCCGTGACCTCACATCCTTTCGGACCGGTCATGAAACGGGCGATTTCGCCAGTGACCGGATCGCCGACCAGCATCTGGTTGTTGCCGTGGCCTGCAAAGTCTTCTTCGTTGTCGTCATTGCCGTCGGTCTGGATCCAGACCAGACCAGTCGAGTCAATGGTCATTCCGTCGGGTGAGTTGAACAGGTTGCCCTCGTTCACATTGGCCGACCCGGCGCGGGCGTCAGAGTGCACCGTCGGATTTCCCGCCATGACATAGAGATCCCAGACGAACGCGTCGGCTGCGTGATCGTCATCGGCGGGTTTCCAGCGGACAATCTGGCCGTATTTATTGGCTTCACGCGGGTTGGGGCCGTTGGTCGACGTATCATCACCCCCGGCATTTGGTTTCACGCCGCGGTTCTTGTTGTTGGTCAGGCAGCAATAGGCTTCGACCGCTACCGGGCTGGACGCGACCCATTCAGGGCGATCCATGGTCGTGCCACCCGCCTTGGACGCCGCCATTCGGGTGAAGATCGCAATATCCGCCGCATCCATGCCGGTTGCATCCGGCGTCAGCGGCAGCCAGGTGCCTGTCATGTCGTCATTGAATTTCGCCACGTAAAGCGTGCCGTCGTTCAACAGGCTCTGGGTTTCGCCGCCGGGCTGATAGGTTCCGTTCGAGACGAATTTGTACAGATACTCGCCCCGCTCATCATCGCCCATATAGACAACCACGCGGCCATCAGCGGCCAGAGTCACCTCGGCATTCTCATGCTTGAAGCGACCCAGACCAGTGTGTTTGACCGGGGTGCTGTCCGGTTTGGTCGGGTCGATTTCGACGATCCAGCCCACCCGGTGCGGCTCATTGGGGTTTTTGGAGGTATCGAACCGTGGGTCGAACAGCTCGTAGCCGTTCCAGCTTTCGGCTTTGACACCATAGCGCTTGAAGCCGTCCGCGACCTTCTGATCGTAGCTGGCGTTTTCGTCGCTGGAGCCGAAATAGCCGTTAAAGTTCTCTTCACAGGTCAGATAGGTGCCCCAGGGCGTCTTGCCTGCACCGCAGTTGTTCATAGTGCCCAGCGAGGTTGTGCCGGTCGGGTCGGCCTCGGTCTTCAGCAGGTCGTGGCCAGCGGCGGGGCCGACGATAGCCATCGGCGTGTTGTGGTGAATGCGCCTGTTGAACGGGCTGTCCTTGACCACCGACCAACCTTCGGGGCCTTCGGTGATTTCCATCACGGTCACGCCTTGCAGGTTCTGCAGTTTGCGCACGTCGTCAGCACTGGCCGGAACACCTTCCCGCGCGGCTGGCAGGTTGATTTTACCGTTCGGATATTCGTGATTGATCGCAATCAGCTCATGACCCTGGAAGGTAAAGGTCTCCATGCCGTCGGTATTCTCGCCAAAGATGCGGTCCGAGTTCTCAACCGGGCCGCCCTCGGCGAGGTCATAGCCATCGGCATCCGAAAACAGTGGATCACCCCAGCGCATCAGGATCTGCCAGTCGTACCCTTCGGGCACATGGACGGTGCCGTCGGTCTGTGCGGCGATTGGTGTGAAGGCAAAGCGGGATGCAGCCTGTGCCTGCGCCGAGGTCGAGCCAAGCAGGCCGGTTCCCAACGCAGCCGCGCCAGAGCCGAAAGCCACGACGCCGGACAGAAATCCACGGCGGGAAATGGCGCTTTCGACGACACGGTCAAAGTCGTTTTCTTCGGGGCGGGGGAAATGCAGCTCGTCCCAGTCGTCGGCGGAAAGTGTGGTAGGGTCAACGTCTTTCATGGATTGCTCCTGGCTGTCTGTGAAAAGTCGATGAAACGGATTTAGGGGGCATTTGTGACAGGGTAATAACAGCACCATTAACAATGATGCCGGGATACTCAGGAAACAGATAAACTTTGGATGCGTTAGGATACGCCGATGTGATCAGCCCGTCAAAACGGGCTGATCACATCTTGTTATTATTGGCTTTTTGACAGGAAAAGCGGTCAGGTAAGGCGCTGACCGTCCGCATTGAACCGATAGGCCTTGCCCGGAGAATAGGCGAAACGCAATTCCTGCCCTTCGGATATCGCATGCTGGCCAAACAGCCGGGCGGTTATGGCGTGTTCGTTGATCTGCGCGATGACATTTGTGTCTCCGCCCAGCTTCTCAACATGGCTGACGCGTGCAGTAAGCGGGCCGTCATCTGCAAGGAACAGATCCTCGGGCCGAATGCCGATCGTGTTCTGACCGCTTTCGTTGAGCAATCCTTGAGGCAGGAAATTCATTGACGGCGAGCCGAGGAACCCTGCCACGAACTGGTTCGCGGGATTGTTATACAGTTCCATCGGGCTACCGATCTGTTCTACCCGGCCGTCACGCAGAACAACGATCTTGTCGGCCAGGGTCATGGCTTCGGTCTGGTCGTGGGTAACATAGATCATCGAGGCGTCCAGTGCGCGGTGCAGATTGGCGATCTCGATCCGTGTGTTCATCCGCAGCGCGGCGTCCAGGTTGGACAGCGGTTCGTCAAACAGGAACAGTTTAGGTTCGCGCACAATGGCGCGACCAATGGCAACCCGTTGCCGCTGACCGCCTGAGAGTTCGGACGGGAAGCGGTCCAGATAGGGTTCCAGGTTCAGCATCCGGCTGGCTTTGGCCACGCGGCCTTCGATTTCCGATTTGGGCTGCTTTTCCTGCTTCAGCGCCAGGGTCATGTTGCCCCGCACGCTGAGATGCGGATAAAGCGCATAGCTTTGGAATACCATCGCAATGCCGCGTTTGGACGGTGGCACCAGATTGACCTGCTGCCCGCCAATGTTGATCTCACCGGACGATGCATCCTCGAGCCCCGCAATCACCCGCAACAGGGTGGATTTGCCACAGCCCGAAGGGCCGACAAAGACGACAAACTCGCCGTCTTCGACTTCAAGCGTGATGTCTTTTAGGACATGCACATTGCCGAAGGATTTATTGATTTTGTTCAGCGTCAGGGCGGTCATGTCGCTTGCTCCTCAAAGGAAACGGGCTGGCCAGTACGGATGCTTTCATCTGCGGCCAGGCAAATGGCAAGGGATTGGACAGCGTCATTCATATGACGCGTCAGGTCTATGTCTTCGGCGATGGCGCGCAGCATATAGCCCTGTTCGGCATCGCAGAGTTCCTGGTGACCGGGTTCACCGGGCATGTCGATTGTGTGGTCGCCTTGCGGTGTGTGGACTAGCAGACCGCCAACCTTTGTGTGGCCGTCGATATCCGCCGAGGCGCCCTTGTTCCCGTCGGTGATCGAGACCGAACCGTTGGGCGACACTATATCTTTCACGAAGAATGCGGTTTCCGACATCATTGGGCCCCAGCCGGCCTCATACCAGCCGACCGAGTCGTCATTGAAAACCACCTGAAATTGCCCGTAATTGTACATGTCGGGCGCGATCTCATCGGACAACCGCAGACCCATTCCGTGGACACGGACGGGCCGGGCATCAGTGATCTGGCACATCACATCGACATAGTGAACGCCGCAATCCACGATGGGCGAGGTGGTCTGCATCAACGCTTTATGCGTCTCCCATTCCGCACCGTTGGATTGCTGGTTCAGGTTCAGGCGGAATACATAAGGCCCACCCAGTTTGCGGGCCTCGGCAATCAGCCGCACCCACGAGGGGTGGTGGCGCAGGATGTAGCCAACAACCAGCTTGCGGTTCAGTCGGATGGCGGTTTCGACCACGCGCCGCGCATCAGCGACATTGGTGGCCAGCGGTTTCTCTACAAAGACATGCGCCCCGGCTTCCATCGCCGCACAGGCATAATCCGCATGGCTGTCGGAATATGTGGCGATCACGACCAGATTCGGGTTTGTTTCGGCCAGCGCGGTTTCGAAATCCGAATAGGCAGGATAATCCGCCAGATCGGGGTGATCCACGCGCCCGGATCGGTTCACCAGCCCGGCAATTTGCACGTCCGGGTGATGGTGATGGGCCAGCGCGTGGCTGAACCCCATATTGCCAAGACCTGCGATCAGAACACGTGTCATTTGACAGCCCCTGACGTGATGCCGCGGATCAGCTGGCGTGAGAATATGACATAGAGAACCAGGACCGGCAGGATTGCCATCGACAAGGCTGATAGGACCGCGTTCCAGTCGGTGACAAATTGACCGATAAAGACCTGGCTGCCCAGCGTCAGGGTCTTGGTCTCTTCGGCGGGGGCCAGGATCAGCGGGAACCAAAGGTCGTTCCAGATCGGGATCATGTTGAACACCGCCACCGTCGCCATGGCGGGCCGCACCAGTGGCAGCACCAGGCGGAAGAAGATCGTATATTCCGACAGCCCGTCGATGCGCCCGGCGTTTTTCAGATCGTCACTGACCTGCCGCATGAATTCGGAAAGGATGAACACAGCCAGCGGCAAACCCTGTGCCGTATAGACCAGGATCAGCGCCCAAAGTGAGTTCACCAACCCGGTCGCCACCATCATCTCAAGGATTGCGACAGTGCCTATGCGGATCGGAATCATGATCCCCAGTGCCAGATACAGGCCCATCAGCAGGTTGCCTTTGAACTGGTACTCGGACAGCGCATAGGCCGCCATGGCACCGAACAGCAGGATAAAGAACAACGACGCCACGGTGACGATCATCGAGTTCTGAAAGTAGAGGAAGAAATCCCCCTGCTTCATCACCGTCTCATAGCCGATCAGCGAAAAACTGTCTGCGTTGGGCAGGGCCAGCGGTTCGCGAAAGATCGACCGGCGGGTTTTGAAGCTGTTGATCAGGATCACAAAGACCGGGAACAGAGCGATCAGTGTATACAGCATCAGCCCAGCGTGCATCGCTACGGTGTTGAGGGGGTTATGGCGTGCTTTGTTCATCCGTTTGCCCTCACAGTTGATACCGGCGCATCCGGGTCTGGATGCCGAACAGATAGATGCAGACGCCCACCAGGATGATTGCGAACATGGCCCCGGCGATGGCGGACCCCATATGCGGGTCGCCCAGCTGCAACTGGAAGCCAAAGAAGGTGCGGTACATAAAGGTGCCCAGAATATCGGTTGAGAAATCGGGACCGGCCAGCGCGCCTTGAGAGGCATAGATCAGGTCGAATGCGTTGAAATTACCCACAAAGGTCAGGATCGAGATGATCCCGATCGAGGGCAGGATCAGCGGTAGTTTGATCTTCCAGAAGGCCGAGGCCCCGGTGATGCCGTCGATCTCTCCAGCCTCAAGGATTTCTTCGGGGATGGTCAGCAGGGCGGCATAGATCAGCATCATCGGGATGCCTACGAACTGCCAGACCGAGATCAGCGCCAGCGTGGTCAGTGCGTATTCCTCTTTTCCCAGCCACGGCGCAAAGAGGGACTTCAGCCCAACAGCATCCAGCATCGAAGGCGCAATGCCCCAGATCGGCGACAGGATCAGTTTCCAGGCAAAGCCCACGATTACAAAGCTGAGGATCGTAGGAATAAAGATCGCCGAGCGATACAGGGCAGCAAACCGTAGACGGGGGTGGCTGAGAAGGGCGGCCAGCGCGATGCCGATCGGGTTCTGAACCAACATATGGATCAGGAAGAACCAAAAATTATTACCCAGAGCATTCCAGAACTGATCCGACCAGTTGGGATCGAAAAACAGCGTCCGGAAATTCTGCAATCCGACAAACACGCGAGCCTGATCAACCTCTGTATACAGTGCAAGGCGCAGTGTGTTGAACAGCGGGAAAATCATCACAGCGGTATAGACGAGTACGGCAGGTGCCAGAAATACAACGATATGCCAGCGGATGCGGGGGCGGGTCATGGGATTGCTTTCAAAGGGGTGTCGGAGTTACCCGGGCGGTCGGCACCGCCCGGGTATGGATCAGCTTACTGATGCGGAGCGTACCAGGAGGCCAGGCCTTCCTGCAGTTCGGCACCCAGTTCCTCGGGGGATTTTGCGCCTTTGATGGCGGCAACCGAAGCGCCCCAGGTATCGTTTTCTAGGTTCGGTGTGCCACGCGACAGGATTTGATAGGTCGAGCGGATGGTCGATTCACACTCTTCGCGCCAGCCTACGATTTCCTTGGCCAGCGGGTCCTGCAGCTCGACCGGAGTGTTCGAGAGCGGGAAGAAGCCAGGCAGGGCGTTGCCGAAGATTTCGGCGAATTCCGGGCTTGCGACCCAGGCCAGGAACGTCTCGGCAGCTTCGGGATTCGCGGTGGCCGCATTCATACCAATGCCAATGTCGGTGTGGTCCGAGATATAGCAGGTATCGCCCGCATTCTGGACTGGCGGCTTAAAGGCGCCCATTTCGAAATCGGCCTGCGCATTGAAGCCCGAAATTTCCCAGGATCCCGCAGGGTAGACGGCTGCGCGACCCAGGGTAAAGATGTTCTGGCTGTCGGGATAGGTCTGCGCCTCATATCCGTCACCCAGATAAGCGCCCCAACGGGCCAGGGTGGCATAGGGGGCGGTCCAGGCTTCATCGGTCAGCTTTTGCTCGCCTGCGATCAGCGCCTGGCGGCCCTCTTCGCCTTTCCAATAGTTCGGGCCGATGTTGTTATAGCCCATAGTGGCGGCTTCCCACTGGTCGTTGGTGCCCATCGCCATCGGGATATACGTGCCGTCTTCCTTGATCTTGTCGAGGGCGGCAAAGAACTCGTCCTCGGTTGTGGGAACTTCGATGCCCAGTTCGGCAAACGCGTCCTTGTTGTAGATGAACCCGTGGATCACCGATGCCATGGGAACGCAGAAGCTGGCCGAGCCGTCATCCGTCTGCCAGGCCGATTTGGCCACATCCGAGAAGTTGCCCATCGCTTCGACACCCGACAGGTCGCTCAGGTGGCCGGCCTCATAGAGGGCCAGTGATGCATCGAAAGGACGGCAGGTGATCAGATCGCCAGCCGAGCCCGCATCCAGTTTCGAGTTCAGGACAGCGTTGTATTCTGCCGGGGCCGAGGGTGTGAATTGCACTTTGATGCCGGGGTGTTTGGCCTCAAACGCAGGGATGATCTGGTCCTGCCATAGCGTCAGGTCGTCATTTCGCCAGCTTTCGATGGTCAGGGTCACATCTTCCGCATAGGCAGCCGACGCCATCAGCGTCGTGCCCAGCAGAGCAAGTTTCAAGCTATTCTTGGTCATCCATATTCTCCCGATTGATGGTTATTATTCTATGGCCAGTGCGGCCGTTAGGATTCCGTCTGATGTTCGTAGGCGTTCGGTGGCTTCGGATGCCGAAACACCTTTTGCGGCGACAAGCACGGCGGGCTTCACATCACCGCGCGTTGCTTCCAGTGCGCGCTTTGCAGCGCCTGTGTCCACCTCGGCAATGCGGGTGACGATTCCGGCCGCGCGGGCGCGCAGTTTGTCATTGTCCGCGCGCAGGTTGACCATCATGCCGCCATGTACGTGGCCAAGGTCCAGCGCCATCAGCGACGACAGCATATTCAAGGCGATCTTTTGTGCCGTTCCCGCGCCCATCCGAGTTGATCCAGAGATCAGTTCGGGCGGTGTGGCAAGCAGGATCGGGATGTTGGCATGTATCAGCAGGGGGCTGTTGGCGTTATTGGCGATGCCGATCAAGGTCGCGCCGTTTGCGCGGGCGATGCCTGCCGCTGTCATCGTGTAAGGTGTGGATCCGCTGGCGGATACGGCAATTACCGTATCGCGGGCTGTTAACGCGTTCAGCGCCTCACGCAGGTCTCCGTCAGCATCTTCGGAGTCGCCAGGCATCTCAACACCCGTCGGAAGGCCGCCAGCCATGTGAATCCGCAACTGGTCTGGCGTGATTGAGAAGGTTCCGCCCAGCTCTTGCGCGTCAGCTGCAGCCATCAGTCCGGAGGATCCCGCCGCAACATAGTGCAACATGCCGCCCGAACGCAGAGTCACAGCCATCGCTGCAGCACCCGAGGCGATGGCCTCTAGGGCCGGGCGCACTGCTGCCGCCGCTGCGATCTGACCCTCGGCCAGCAGCAAGGCTGACCCCGTCAGGTCATCGCGACAAAGGCTGGCGGCATTATGATGCAGTTGTTCGGTCGACGGCAGCGTCAAGAGAATCCCCTCCCAGGTTTCCTGATTACAATACCTATTTAATACCACCTGTCCAACATTTTATTTTCAGTGAAGGTTTTGTGCGGTTTTTATAGGAAAAATTGCAATATTTGCGAGCTATGCCAAAATCTAGGCTTTTCTAAATCAAATAGGTATTGTATTGGTATTGTCATGATTGAGTCCCTGCATAATGCTGTATTGGCCGTTGATGGCGGTGGAACGCGCTGTCGTGTGGCCTGTGAAGTTGCTGGAATCGCTCACAGCGTTGAAGTTGGCGCTGCAAACGTCTCGACTGATTTTCAGGCTGGCGTTTCACAGATAAAGCTGGGGTTAGACCGGCTGTCTGGCAAGCTTGGCATCGGGGTTGAGGGCTTGTTGGCAAGTCCTGCCTTTGTTGGTTTGGCTGGGGTCACGGATCAGGCGATCGCAACTCGTTTGAGGGATGCGCTTGGTCTAAAGCACGCCCGGATAGAGGATGATCGTCCCGCAGCCTTGCGCGGGGCGCTGGGTGCGCAGGACGGGCTGATTGCCCATTGTGGTACAGGCTCATTTCTGGCCAGACAAACTGGTAGAGACATGCGCTTTGCCGGTGGCTGGGGCTCGGTCTTGGGGGATGAAGCCTCGGCCCAGTGGGTTGGAAGGATGGCATTGTCCTTGGCATTGCGTGCGTTTGATGGAACGCAGGCCCGTTCGGACCTTTTGACCACTTTGCTGTCCGAGCATGACGGACCTGCCGGGATCGTTCGCTTTGCGGGGGCTGCAGACCCTGCGCAGTTTGGTGCGATTGCACCAAAAGTGACCATGGCTGCCCAAGATGACGACGTGGTTGCGCAACAAATCATGCGGGCAGGTGCTGCCTATCTGGCGGATACTGCCACGCATTTGGGGTGGAGCCCGGGAACCGCGCTGTGCCTGACGGGCGGTATTGGTGGTCAATACGCGTCGTATCTGCCCGAAAACATGCAATCCGACCTGCGCGCGCCGTTAGGAGAACCGCTCGACGGGGCGCTCGCCTTGGCAAAGGAGGTCGAACATGAGCATTGCTGATTTTCTGCGTTCGGATTCCTGGCTGACCGCTGATAATGGGCCGAGATATGTCCAACTGCGGCGAAGGCTGCAGGAGGGCATTGATACGGGTGTTCTGCCCCCCAAATCGTCGCTTCCGTCCGAGAGAGAACTTGTCGAGATCACGGACCTTTCGCGCGTCACCGTGCGAAAGGCGATTCAAGAGCTTGTCCAGGAGGGCGTGATCGAACAGCGTCAGGGCTCGGGCTCGTTCATCCGCGAGCGCATGCCACGGGTCGAACAATCGCTGACACATCTGACTTCGTTCACCGAAGACATGTCCAGCCGTGGAATGAAAACCGCGTCGAAATGGCTGGAGCGGGGGGTCTTTGCGCCGACCCAAGAAGAGATTTCCGCCTTGAGCTTGTCCGAGGGTGAGCAAATCTCTCGTATCTACCGATTGCGCGAAGCCGATGGCCGTCCACTGGCGCTGGAAAAAGCGGCGCTACCTTTGGATATCCTGCCGAACCCGATCGAGGTGACCACCTCTCTGTACGAGGTCTTGGATCGGTTGGGCCGCCGTCCTGTTCGGGCGGTTCAGAAGATCTCGGCCCTGAATTTGGCCGCGCGTGAGGCTGAACTGCTTGATGTTCCCGAGGGAGCCGCCGGGCTGAATATTGAACGTGTTTCTTTTCTCAGAAACGGACGCGTCGCCGAACTGACACGCTCGCTTTATCGCGGCGATGCGTATGATTTTGTCGCTGAATTGCGGTTGTAACCTGAAAGGACGGAACTTGATGTCCGTAGAACTCTCGAAGATGCGTCAGGAAATTCTGGAAATTCCTGATGCCGTAGACCGATTGCTAAGCAATGGGGCTGACAATATCCGCCACGCTGCCCAGTTGGCGCGCGACGCAGACCCGCGTTTTCTGGTCTCGGTGGCGCGAGGATCTTCGGATCACGCCTGCACCTATCTGAAATATGCATGCGAACTGTTGCTGAATCTTCCTGTTGCCTCGGTCGGGCCCTCGGTCAACTCGATCTATGGTGCCGAGCTGCGGGCGCAGGGTGCGTTGAGTATATCGGTGTCGCAATCTGGTCAAAGCCCGGACATCGTTGGCATGACGCGCGCGCTGAAACGATCTGGTGCCGTGACGGTCGCCATTACGAACAATACGGAATCCCACCTGGCAGATGCCACGGACGCCGTCCTGTCTCTTCATGCGGGACCGGAATTGAGTGTGGCAGCAACTAAGACCTTTGTGACGTCTCTGGTGGCGGGGCTGTGGTTGCTGGCGGAAATCGCGGATGAGGCAGAACTGAAGCAGGCCATATGGTCACTGCCCGGGTATCTTGGGAAGGCTGCCCAATGCGACTGGACCCCGGCCGCCAATGCGATTTCCGGCCGGTCCCTGTTTACCTTGGGTCGCGGTCCATCGCTGGCGATCTCGAATGAAGCGGCGCTGAAAATCAAAGAGACCTGCCAGATCCACGCCGAGAGCTATTCGACTGCCGAAGTTCTGCACGGGCCGGTCTCAATCGTTGAAGAAGGGTTTCCAACCATTGTGTTCGCCGCCGGTGATGCCGCTGAACAAACAACGGCAGAAGCGGCTGATGCGTTGGCGGCAAAAGGGGCTACCGTTTTTGCCGCAACCTCGGCGGTGAAACGGGCGCAGCCTCTGCCGGTCGTCAGAACGGACCATTGGCTGACCGATCCCATCAGCACCATCACATCGTTCTACAGCATGGTTGAATCGGTCGCCTGCAATCGCGGAATTGACCCTGATGCCCCGCGTCACCTTAAGAAAGTTACGGAAACTGTATGACCTCTGAGACGGTTGTATTCAGAAACGGCGCCTATTTCGACGGCACACACCTGCTGGAGGGGCAGGCGGTTGTGTTTCGCCAAGGTAATTTGTCCGAGATCACCCCGGCAGACGGAACCAAAATCGCCGGGCAGCAGGTCGATCTGAACGGTGATATTCTCTGCCCCGGATTTGTGGACCTACAGGTCAATGGCGGCGGAAGTGTTATGTTCAACGATGACCCTTCTGTCGAGACTATCCAGCGCATTTCTCAAGCGCATAGAAAGCTTGGCGTCGCATCCTTTTTGCCCACCCTGATTACCGACACTGCGGCCAAGACCCAGCAGGCAATAGAGGCCGCGATCAAGGCTGTGGATGTCGGTGTTCCCGGTGTCGCTGGACTGCATCTGGAGGGACCGCATCTTTCGTTGGCGCGAAAAGGGGCGCATGACGCCGCGCTGATCCGCCCGATGGATGAAGAGGATCTGACCACCCTGATAGCCGCGGCCAGCCGATTGCCTTGCCTTAAAGTAACCCTGGCGCCAGAAGCTGTGTCTGAGCGACAGGTTACCTCTTTGGCTGAGGCCGGAATTCTGGTGTCTCTGGGTCATAGCGATGCGGATTTTGCGACCTGTCAACGTTATGCTGCGGCGGGCGCGCGCTGTGTCACACATCTGTTCAACGCCATGAGCCAGCTTGGAAACCGCGAGCCTGGTCTTGTGGGGGCGGCGCTGTCCAATGCGGGTTTGTCTGCGGGTCTGATTGCCGACAGTATACACGTACACCCTGAGGTCATGCGGGCGGCATGGGCGGCAAAGACCGGCCCGGCCCGGATATTTCTGGTCAGCGATGCCATGGCTGTTGCCGGAACAGAGGATGCCGAATTCAACCTTGAAGGGCGCCGTATTACCAGAACGGATGGCCGCCTGACGCTTGAAAATGGAACGCTGGCAGGGGCTGACCTGGATCTGACGACGGCTGTTCGCATACTTGTTAAAAATGTCGGTGTCCCGCTGAAGGATGCGCTGAGCGCCGCAACGACCTATCCTGCGAAGTTGATTGGTTTGGACGAATCTTCCAGTAAGAATCTGGCATCCATGATCCGTATTTCGGCGGATCTTGAATCTTGCGAATGGGCGAATGCCGCGCGTTGAATAAGCCGCGCGCTGCCGAAGCGACCCCTGGATTACCGATGCGCCGGGGTCCGTCCCCGGGTGTCATATGATTTTGAATTTCACGTGCGAACTGTGCTTGACGACACCTTGGGCATGGCATAAACCAGCCACCGCTGAGCGGGCGTCGTATACTGGCTATTACCTCAGCCTTCCAAGCTGATGAAGCGGGTTCGATTCCCGCCGCCCGCTCCAAATCAGCCCCAAAAGTCTGCGTCAAATAGCCTTTCGTTTGGGCCATTCGGCTGCACCGCTTGACCCGGCGGGTTGTAGACGCCAAGAAGCGGGATACCGGAATTCGAACACGAAGTAAGGGCCTGACATGGCAAAACCCGTCTCAGCCAGTCCAGCAGCAAAACCCGCACCCGGTGCGGCTGAAGAACGGGCCAGGTCCAGGAAGATCGGTGTTCTGGCTTCGCTCTGGCCATTCATGAAGCCTTATCGTTTGCAAATGATTGGGGCCTCTTTGGCCTTGGTTCTGACCGCGAGCATGACGCTGACATTGCCTTTGGCTGTCCGCCGTGTGGTCGACAACTTTCGGATCGAAGACGGAGAGCTACTGGATTGGTACTTTCTGGCGGCGCTGGGCATAGCCGCGATTCTGGCCGTCGGAACCGGCATCCGCTACGCGCTTGTTACGCGCCTGGGTGAACGCGTTGTCGCCGATATCCGCAAAGCCGTTTTTGATCGCGTCATCGGGATGAGCCCCGAATTCTATGAACGTATCATGACGGGTGAGGTGCTGAGCCGGATCACCACCGACACCACGCTGATTCAATCCGTGCTGGGCTCGTCAGTCTCGATCGCTCTACGCAATATGTTGATGTTTCTGGGCGGGCTTGTGCTGATGCTGCTGACCTCGGCCAAGCTGACCGGGATGGTCTTGCTGCTGATTCCGCTGGTTGTGGTTCCGATACTGGTATTGGGGCGGCGCCTGCGGGTTATTAGCCGGGAAAACCAAGACTGGATCGCAGCCTCATCGGGCAACGCCGGTGAAGCGCTGAGCGCAGTTCAAACCGTTCAGGCCTTTACCCATGAGCAGGCCAGCCGAACTCAATTCGGTGAGATGACCGAAACGTCCTATACTGTCTCGCTGCGCCGAATTCAGACCCGGGCCGTGCTGACCGTCATCGTTATATTCCTGGTGTTTTCCGGAATCGTGGGCGTGTTGTGGATGGGGGCGAATGATGTCCGCAACGGTGTCATGACCGAGGGCGTTCTGATCCAGTTCGTGATCTATTCGATCATCATGGCCGGTTCGGTTGCGGCCCTGTCCGAAATCTGGAGCGAATTGCAGCGTGCGGCCGGTGCGACCGAGCGGTTGGTCGAGCTGTTGAATGCTCAGGACACCGTGAACGATCCCGGCCAGGCGCAAGCTTTCCCCGCGCCCGTGCGCGGCGAGATTCAGTTCGACGATGTAACTTTCCGCTACCCGTCGCGTCCGGATGTCGTGGCGTTGAATGAACTGTCGCTGACAGTCAACCCCGGGGAAACCGTCGCATTTGTCGGCCCCTCGGGGGCTGGAAAAACAACCGTGATCCAGATGATTCAGCGATTCTATGATCCTGACTCGGGACGCGTTTGTTTGGATGGCATTAACCTGCGAGATTTGGATCGTTCCAATTTCCGCCGTCATATGGCACTTGTACCTCAGGATCCCACGATATTTGCAGCATCGGCGCGCGAAAATATCCGATTTGGGCGGCTCGATGCGACGGATGCCGAGGTTGAAGACGCAGCCCGCGCAGCTGCGGCCCACGAATTCATCTCGACGCTGCCCGAAGGCTATGACAGCTTTGTAGGAGAGCGAGGCGTCATGCTGTCCGGGGGACAAAAACAGCGGATCGCCATCGCCCGCGCCATTCTGCGCGATGCTCCGATCCTGTTGTTGGATGAGGCGACATCGGCATTGGACGCTGAAAGCGAGCGCGCTGTGCAAGGGGCTGTTGACAGATTGCGTGCAGGGCGGACGACGCTGATTGTTGCGCACAGATTGGCAACCGTGAAAAAAGCCGACCGCATCATCGTCCTGGAGAACGGGCAGATCGTTGCGCAGGGAACGCATGACGATCTGGTATCGCAGGATGGGCTGTACGCGCGTTTGGCACGGTTGCAATTTACCGATGGTGTTGCAGCAGAGTAACCTGATGGCGAGATATTTTGTTTTGCGCCCCAGCGTCATTCTACATTCTGGGTTGTTCTGCCGTTAAGCCCTTACTTGCACATGAGCGGGTTTTACTTTCATCCTAGATGAGAGCCTGCGCGTGACGCAGTAAAAGTACAGGGAGGAACTAATGGCATTCGCGGGATTAGACGATAAGGCAAGAATAGAAAATGAAATGCCGTGGGAGGATCGAGACGTACCGGTAACCTTTCATCAGTTACTTTCTCGAACGGCGGCCAAGTTCCCCGACCACAAGGCCATTAGCTTTCAGCTGTTTTCCGGCCCAACCGATAAGGCCGAGACACTGACGTGGTCTGATCTGCTGGGTAAGGTCAATCAGGCCGCCAATCTTTTCAGATCCCTGGGTATCGGTGAAAACGATGTGGTGGCCTATGTGCTGCCCAACTGCAACGAAACTCTGGTGACCCTTATGGGAGGGGCCGTCGCAGGGATCGTGAACCCGATCAACCCGTTGTTGGAGCCCGAGCAAATCGCAGCAATTTTGCGCGAGACGAAAGCCAAGGTTGTTGTGACGCTAAAGTCATTTCCCAAAGCCGATGTTGCACAGAAGGTGGAAGAGGCCGTACGCCACGCGCCCGGTGTGAACACAATTCTGGAAATCGACCTGAATCGCTATCTGACGCCTCCGAAATCGTGGATCGTCCCCCTTGTGCGTCCCAAAATGGGCGACAAGGCTAAATTGGCTCATGCGGACTATTTGAATTTCAGTAAAGAGCTGGCGAAACAGCCCAAGACACTGACATTCGAAGACAGTAAATCAGACCGTGTTGCGTGCTATTTCCATACTGGTGGTACAACCGGCATGCCCAAGGTTGCACAACACAAATATTCCGGCCTGATCTATAATGGATGGTGTGGTGGCACCTTGTTGTTCGACGAAAACGATGTGGTCATGTGCCCACTGCCCATGTTCCACGTCTTTGCTGTGCATGTGATCGTCATGGCTGCGGTGAGTTCGGGTGCGCATGTGGTCTTCCCGACGCCTCAAGGATACCGCGGGGATGGCGTTTTCGACAATTTCTGGAAACTGATCGAGCGTTGGAAGGTCAGCTTTATCATCACGGTTCCGACAGCGATCTCTGCCAAAATGCAGCGCCCTGTCGACGCCGATATCTCGTCAGTGAAAACGGCCTTCTCAGGCTCGGCTCCTTTGCCGGTTGAACTGTTCCGTCGCTTTGAAGAGGCCACCGGCGTCACAATAGTCGAAGGCTATGGCCTGACCGAAGCCACCTGCCTTGTGTCGTGCAACCCGGTGGATGGCGAAAAGAAGATCGGTTCGATTGGCGTTCCGTTCCCTTATACGGATGTGAAAATCCTGCAGGATGGGCCCGACGGTCCGACCGAATGTGGCACTGATCAGATTGGTGAGATCTGTATCTCGAACCCCGGCGTATTTGCGGGCAACACGTATACAGAGGTCGAAAAGAACGTGGGCCTGTTCCACTATGACAAATATCTGCGCACCGGTGATTTGGGCCGGTTTGACGATGATGGCTATTTGTGGATCACCGGTCGTGCCAAGGATTTGATCATTCGCGGCGGGCACAATATCGACCCGGCCGAGATCGAAGAGGCGCTGTTGGGGCATGAGGCCGTGGCATTTGCCGGTGCGATCGGTCAACCAGACGCCCATGCGGGCGAAGTGCCCTGTGCCTTTGTCGAACTGGTCTCTGGGGCCAGTGTGACAGAGCAGGAGCTGATGGAATACTGCAGGGTTCACGTTCACGAGCGTGCCGCGCAACCTAAGCACATGACCATTCTGGACGAACTGCCCAAGACGGCAGTGGGTAAAGTCTTTAAGCCCGAGCTACGTAAGCAGGCGATCACACGCATCTACAATGGTGCGCTTGAAGACGCAGGCGTTGCTGCGCGTGTGGTTTCGGTTCTGGATGATAAAAAGCGCGGACTTGTCGCGCAGCTTGACGCCAACGGTTCCTCGGACGACGATGTCAGCAAAGTGCTGGGATCGTTCACCCGGCCATGGGAGTGGGCTGCCTGATCGCGGAGGGGCTATGGACTATGAACGTCTGATTGATGAAGAAACCTGGGCGTTCATAAGACGAACGGCTGAAAGCTATCCTGATGACGCGGTCGAATTGTCGATCGAAGATCAGCGCGGCGTCTATGACGTAATGTGCAAGGATTTTCGCCAGCCTCGCCCAATGGGTGTTGAAACAGAAGACAGGCGCGCCGATGGCGTGCCTGTTCGCATTTACACCGCAGGCAATCCAAGCCGGACGGTGATCTATTTCCACGGAGGCGGGTTTGTCGTCGGCGGACTGGACAGTCACGACGATGTCTGTGCCGAACTTTGTGCACAAACTGGGTATCGGGTGATTGCCGTGGATTACCGCCTGAGCCCCGAACATATTCATCCTGCCCAGTTTCACGATAGCTGGGCGGCAACCAACTGGGCGGTGCAAGAGTTCCAGGACCCTTTCGTTCTGGCGGGCGACAGCGCGGGTGGAAATCTGGCCGCCGCAGTTTCACAGCACGGACGGACGCAGTTCGACAATCTTCTTGGTCAGGTCCTCATCTATCCAGGCTTGGGCGGAGATTCATCCCGTGGTTCCTATAAGGAACATGCCCATGCGCCTTTGCTGACGCTGGAGGATGTAAGTTTTTACGAGAAGATGCGCTGTGGTGGAGATGTGCCGGAAAACGACCCGACATTCGCTCCATTGCATGACACGGATTTCTCGGGGCTGCCCCCAACCGTGGTGGTAACTGCAGATTGTGATCCCTTACGTGATGATGGTGCGATCTATTGCGAGCAGATCAGGGCTGCAGGTGGGCAAGCTCATTGCATCAATGAACCCGGCCTTGTGCACGGCTATCTGCGGGCGCGCACCATGGTCAAACGTGCGGCGGACAGCTTCGAGAGGATCTCGGTGGCGATAGAGGCGTTGGGCCAGCAGATCTGGCCCTACGACTGATCCCCTACTTCAAGAAGGGCTGACCCTTCATGGTTTCGGCAACCGGGGCACCCAAACGGTCCAGAATCGTGGGCGCCAGCTGTAGCTGGTCGATCACAGCGTCCGCATCGGGGCCTTCGGCGTCACCGAAGTAATACAGCGCGGTTTCCTGCTGCAATGCGCCACGCCCACCGTGATGGCCACGATCGTCCTGGCCGTGATCTGCGGTGACGATGACGTCGTAACCCAACTGCCGCCAGCGCGGGATAAACGGGGCCAGCATTTCGTCCATCACGAAACAGGCATGGTCCATCTCTTCACATTCATGAAAGAACCTATGACCCATGCTGTCCAAAGTGCTGGTATGCAGCAATCCATAGTCCAAGCCATGGCGTAGGCAGAGATTTGTCAGCGTCGCGAACAGATCGACGTCACAGGGCGTCATCTGGTTGGCTTTGCCATAGCCTGTCATCGTGTGGAAGCGACCATGATTGATCGTTTTGCTGTTGGGCTCGTCATATTCAACATCGCGGACATAGTCGAATGGATGGCGATTAAAGAATTGCGACCAGAAGCTGTGGGCCACAGCCCCAGTCACGCCGCCGGCTTCGCGCACTTGGCTGAAGATGTCCTTCTGACTCAGGCGGAACACGTTGCCATTGCCGGTACAGCCATGCTCCTGCGGTGTAACACCGGTATGGATCGAGGCATAGCAGCTTGCCGAGATTGACGGCAGCACAGCGCGCTTCTTCCAAACGCGCGCCTCGCCGGTGTCGACCCAGCCTTCCAGATTGCCGAACAAACGACGGAAATTGCGCCATGGAACACCGTCCAGAATGATGAGGAGAAGTTTGCGGTCCATGCTCTGACCCTTTTTCAGATTGCTTCAGCCGACCCTAAAAGATTCGGTGCGGTCTGGCTGCCTGATCCCGCCCCGAATGGCAAAATCCCGACACCTTAATCGAATGGCGCCGGGATTTCATAAACTTACGGGAAAGGCCAGGATCAGTTCCCGGCGCTTTCCATTTTGCGGTGGGCGACGACCTCTTCCAGCCAGCCCAGATGCATTTCGGGGACAGAGCTGAGCAGTAGGTCGGTATAGTCATCAAACGGTGGGCTCAGCACCTGCGACTTGGGGCCGTAGCGGACGACTCGGCCCTGATACATCACCGCAATACTGTCGCTGATCGCGCGCACTGTTGCCAGATCGTGGGTGATGAACAGATAGGCCACATCCTCGATCTTTTGCAGGTCCAGCAGCAGTTTGAGGATACCATCCGCGACTAGCGGATCCAGCGCCGAGGTGACCTCGTCACAGATGATCATCTTGGGCTTGGCCGCCAATGAACGCGCAATGCAAACACGCTGTTTCTGGCCGCCAGACAGTTCCGCCGGATAGCGGTCCATGTATTTTTCGCCCAGCTCGATCTCATCCAGCAGTTCCACGATCCGCTTGCGTTTTTCCGCGCCGCGCATACCGAAGTAGAACTCCAGCGGGCGCCCGATGATAGTGCCGACGGTCTGACGCGGGTTCATCGCCACATCTGCCATCTGATAGATCATCTGCAACTCACGCAGGTCTTCTCGGCTGCGGCCCTTCAGATCGCCACTGAGCTTGCGTCCGGCGAAATTGATCTCGCCATCGCGCGGTGGAAGCAGCCCGGTGATCACCCGTGCCAGCGTGGACTTGCCGGAACCGGATTCGCCCACAACCGCTAATGTTTGGCCTGGATGGAGCTCGACATTGACGTTGTGCAGCACGTCGAAATTCAGCCCCTTATAGCGCGCAGTGATCCCGTCAACTGTCAGCACTGGTTCGGATGTTGGCTTCTTTTCTTCATGTTCGATGGAGCGGACCGAGACCAGCGCCTTGGTATACTCTTCCTGCGGGTTGTTGATGATCTGATCGGTGTTGCCGTACTCGACCGTGTTACCCATGCGCAGAACCATGATGTCGTCGCTGACTTGCGCAACGACTGCCAGATCGTGGGTGATATAGAGCGCGGCAACGCCGGTATCACGAATGGCTTCCTTAATGGCCATCAGAACATCGATCTGGGTGGTCACATCCAGCGCAGTTGTCGGTTCGTCGAACACCACCAGATCAGGCTCAGGACAAAGCGCCAGTGCTGTCATACACCGCTGTAGCTGACCGCCCGAAACTTGGTGCGGATAGCGATCACCAATATTGTCCGGATCGGGAAGCCCCAGCTTGTCGAATAGTTCCCGCGCGCGGGCTTCGGCCTCTTTACGCGAGAACTTCTTGTGCTCCACGGCGGCTTCGATCACCTGATCCATGATCTTCTTGGCTGGGTTGAACGATGCTGCGGCGGATTGCGAAACATATGCTACCTCGCCTCCGCGCAGATTACGGATATCGCTATGCGGGGTTTTCAGGATATCGCGCCCGTTAACCCAAACCTCTCCGCCGGTGAGTTCAACACCACCACGGCCATAGGCCATTGAGGCCAGACCAATGGTGGATTTACCGGCCCCGGATTCACCGATCAGCCCCAACACCTTGCCGCGTTCAAGGTCAAAGCTGACCCCGTGCACGATTTCGATATCATGGGGTTTTTCACCCGGCGGATAGACGGTCGCGCCGATTTTGAGGTCGCGGACCTTGAGAAGGGTATCACTCATCCCCGGCCTCCTTTCAGCGATGTGGTACGGTTCAGGACCCAGTCAGCAACAAGGTTGACCGAGATGGCGAGGGTCGCGATGGCAACAGCCGGATATAGCGCCGCGCCGATGCCATAGACGATACCGTCTTTGTTTTCCTTCACGATTCCACCCCAATCCGCCAGCGGCGGTTGGACGCCCAGACCCAGGAACGAGAGGGTCGAGATAAACAGAACCATAAAGATGAACCGTAATCCGAACTCGGCCACCAGAGGCGACAGAGCATTGGGCAGGATTTCCCGGAAGATGATCCAGATACGACCCTCACCGCGCAGCTTGGCAGCCTCAACATAGTCCATCACATTGATATCCACAGCGACAGATCGCGACAGGCGATAGGGGCGCGTTGCGTCCAAAAGGCCCATCACCAGGATCAGGATCGGGACAGTCACCGGGACAATCGCCAGAATGACCAGCGCCAGAATCAGTGTCGGGATCGACATGACCAGGTCAACCGCTCGGCTGAGGACCTGATCGGCCCAGCCACCAAGAACAGCGGCCAGCAAGCCCAGCGTGGTGCCGGTGGCAAAGCTGAGGATCGTGGCAGCAGCAGCGATAAAGATGGTCGTGCGCCCGCCATAGATCATGCGAGTTAGCAGATCGCGCCCGATATTGTCCGTACCCAACAGGTGTTTGGCACTAGACGGTTCCCAGACATCACCGACCACCTCGGCCATGCCGTAAGGAGCGATCAGAGGTGCGGCGAGCGCCACGAAAAAGTACAGCCCGGTGAAAAACAGACCGATCATGGCCGAAATAGGAAGATTCTTCATCATTTCGGGTGCCTCAGTCTTGGATTGGCAAGGATGGACACGATATCGGCAACCATGTTCAGCCCGATATAGACCGCAGCGAAGACAACGCCGCAGGCCAGAACCACAGGCACGTCACGCTTGGTCACCGAGTCCACAAGATATTGCCCCATGCCAGGGTAAACGAACACCACTTCGACCACGACGACGCCCACGACCAGATAGGCCAGGTTCAGCATCACAACGTTGACAATGGGCGAAATCGCGTTGGGGAAGGCATGTCGTGCGATGACCTGAAAACTGGACAAACCTTTCAGCTCAGCCGTTTCGATATAGGCCGACTGCATCAGGTTTAGGATTGCGGCGCGGGTCATCCGCATCATCTGTGCCAATACCACCAGCGTCAGCACAAAGGCCGGCAAGGCGATTGCATAGAGCTTTTCGCCGAAGGACATCGAATCGTTGATCATCGCAAGCGAGGAAAACCAGCCCAGTTTTACGGAAACGAAATAGATAATCACGTAGCCGATCAGGAATTCGGGGATCGAAACCGTGGTCAAGGTCACAGCCGAGATCAATTTGTCCGGCATACGATTGCGATAACGGACGGCCAACAAGCCAAGGAAGATAGCGAGTGGTACGGAGACGACGGCGGCGGCACAAGCCAGGAACAGCGTGTTGCCCAGGCGCTTGCCGATGCTTTCAGCGATATCCAGTTTGTTGGTCATCGATTGGCCCAGATCGCCTTGAACGATCCCGCCCAGCCATTCGGCGTATCGGGTCAGGGCAGGGCGGTTCAGCCCCATTTCCTCACGTAAGTTAGCAAGAGCCTCAGGAGTTGCGGACTGTCCCAGGACGGCTTGCGCGGCGTCTCCGGGCAGGGCTTCGGTCAGGCCAAAAATCAGAGCCGAAGCGCCAAACAGCAATAGGAGTCCCAGCGCAAGGCGCTGGGAAACCAATTTGATGATAGGATGCATGATCCGTGGTCCTTATCAGGAGAACCACATCTTGCGGGACATGTTGCCGTTCATCATCTCTTGGGTCGGGTCGCTTTCCCAACCTTCCAGCTGATTGCTGACACCTTCGACGAAATCATTGAACATCGGGCAGATTACGCCGCCTTCGTCGCGGACCATCATGCCCATCTGTTTGTAGATGTCCTTGCGCTTGTCATTGTCCAGCTCGGCGCGGGCTGCAAACAGCATCTCGTCAAAGGCCGGAACCTTGAACCGCGTGTCGTTCCAGTCTGCGGTCGACAGATACGCGGTCGAATACATCTGGTCCTGCACCGGACGGCCACCCCAGTACGAGGCGCAGAACGGCTGTACGTTCCAAACCTCGGACCAGTAACCATCGTTGGGTTCACGCTTGATTTCCAGCGGGATACCAGCCTGAGCCGCGGTCTGCTGGAACAGGGCGGCGGCGTCCACCGCACCAGGGAAGGCGCCATCAGCGACCTGCAGAATGATTGGTGAGCCGTCATGACCCGACTTCTTGTAATGCTCAGCTGCTTTTTCGATGCTGAATTCACGCTGCGGGATCGAACCGTCAAACAGCGGGTAGGCCGCGTTGATCGGCATGTCATTCCCAATCGAGCCATAGCCACGCAGAACCTTGTCGACCAGATCCTGACGGTTAATCGCGTGTTTCAGGGCCAAACGCAGTTCATTGTTATCAAACGGTGCCGTGTCGCAATGCATGATAAACACATAGTGGCCACGGCCTGCGGTTGAATGCACAGTCAGGTTCGGTGCGCGACCCAGCAGATCAGCAATCTTGGGCTCAACCCGGTTGATCGCGTGGACCTGACCGGATTGCAGCGCGGCGGTCCGGGCGGTTGCGTCATTGATAACAACCACTTCGACGCTGTCGAAATTGCCATAATCGCTCCAGTGGTTGGCGAACTTTTTGAACACGTGGCGGACGCCGGGTTCGTTGACTTCCACTTGGTAAGGGCCGGTGCCAACCCCTGCGCCAGGATCTTCCATGCCGCCATCCGGCTGGATGATCAGATGATAGTCTGCCATCAGATAGGGCAGGTCGGCATTTGGTTCATTCAGCGTAACCTGGAAATTGTCGCCATCAGCCTTCATCGATTCGATGCCGCGCATGATTCCCAGAGCACCAGATTGGGAATCCTCGTTCGAGTGACGCTCCATGGTTTTCAGCACGTCTTCGCTGGTCATGGTCTTGCCGTTGTGGAATTCCACGCCCTGACGCAGTTTGAAGGTCCAGACCCTGGCATCCGCGCTGCCTTCGACGCTTTCTGCAAGGCGCGGTTCGATCGATCCATCGGGCGCAACCTCGACCAGTTGGTCGCCGAACTGCTTGCCGTTCTGGAACGGAACCGAGCTGGCATAGGTGGCCGGGTCAAGCGAGTTGGTGGATTCCCCGCCCTGCAGGCCAAATTTCAGATCACCGCCCTTTTTCGGGCCAGCCGCGCGTGCAGCATCGGCAAACATTGTGCTGGCCATCGCAGCAGACACACCAAGTGCTGCAGCTTTCCCCATAAATTCGCGGCGGGTCAGCTTGCCAGCTGTAACCTGCTTGGCCATGTGAGTGATTTGTTCGTTCATTCAGATATCTCCCAGTGATTTATCTCGTCAGCCCCTGACGGGTTTTTTTATTGACGCGCCAGTCAAGTTAGGCGCAATTCGGTTGGTCGAGCAAGAAAAAAGTCCGGCTCAGACCTGCTTGAATTTCACATATGATTACGCGGTACGGTATCCTCCTTAGTCTTTGAAAATACCAAACTGCCGTTTTCAAATGCCTTGAGTTCAGCACAGAGGTAGAAGTTTCCGGCGTCTGACCACATTTCGCAAGATGTTTCTGTACGCAGCTCTGTGCCGTCACGGATTATCTCTTGTGTCCAATGGCAATATCCGCGCGCAGATAACGGGTCATCAGGGCGAATCGACCAACGTTCAAAGGCTGTTCCGCCATGTGTCAGGCCGTGGTGGTTGTCTGTAACAAGGCCAAAGTCATCTTCTATAATCAGATGAGTTTCCCCCGAGTTCATGTCAGTTTCGACCTGTCGAGAGTTCCGGCTGTCTCGGACATTCGAGATGTCGTGTGCGGCCTCGGCATCCGGGGGAGGGAATACATATGCCTCGCTCGCCGCGTGACGGATGGGCAGCTTGATTTGGCCCTCGGTCAGATGCAGTTCTGCAGACTCGGGTGAAGGCCAGATCAGCGGCCAATAGGCGCTGGATACCGCAATCCGCAAGCGGTGTCCCCTTGGCACCCGATATGCGATATGGTCCAGATCCAGCGTGACCTCGTAAACCTTGCCGGGGACCAATTCGGTCGGTTGCGAATGGGTATCGCGATGGCACAGGTTAAGGACACCGTATGTTATGCGTGTTGTTGCCCCATCGGGATGGACGTGATTCAAGCGCACGGCCATCTGGGCATGGGGACGGTCGGCACTGATGTGCAGGCATATTTGCGGCGCGCCCACGATGTTCAAATCATTGGCCAGTGGGGCGCTGTCGAAGCAGGCCGAAAATGCATCATCCACACGCTGATCGCCCGGCATATCCGGCCCCAACCAGATGGCGCAGTATTCTCCGCCTTCCATCCCGCAGGTCTGGGGGGATCGGATGCACATGTCCAGCGGTCCGGGTTGGTCCAGCCCAGCATTAGAGATATTCAGAGTTTGAATAGGAAGATGCGAGGTCGCGCCTTTATCCTCGGTTATCCAGCAACCGGGCCGTTCCTTGTACCAGCGCTGGGGGCGTACCCCATCCATAAGATAGGCGCGATAGTCGGGTTCCTGGTCGACGCCAGTATCCTGGCCTTTCAACCAATGGTCCCACCAACGCAGGGCCTCTTGCAGAAATCCGATTCGGGGCTCGGGAACAGCAAAATGCGGATACTTGTGAACCCAAGGTCCGACGATCCCCTTGGCCGGAGAATCAAGCTGTTCAACCAATAAAGGCACCGTATTCTTATAGGCGTCACCCCAGCCGCCAACAGCCAAAGTCGCCGCCCGGATAGCGCTGAAATCCTCGCAGACTGACCCGTGACGCCAATAGTCATCTCGCGTCTGATGGCGCAACCAGACAGAGGGCAGAAAGGGCTCGTTCTCAAGGCGGTCCAGCCACAGCTCGCGCCAGTTCGGACGCAGGGCCGGATCGGGAGCGCGCGATGAATAAGACCACATGGTCGCACCCCAGCCGAGATTTTCGTTCAGCAGGCAGCCACCCTTGTAGTGGATGTCGTCCGCATACCGGTCGGCGGTCGAGCACAGCGTGATAATCGCCTTCAGCGCCTCTGGCTGTAGTGCCGCCACCTGCAAAGCATTGAAACCGCCCCAACTGATCCCCATCATTCCTACAGAACCAGAGCACCACGGTTGCTGCGCCAGCCACTCGATAGTTGCAACTGCATCGTCCAGTTCCTGCTGGGTATACTCATCCTCCATCAGCCCTTCGCTGTCACCATTGCCGCGCATGTCCACGCGGATGCAGGCATAGCCGCGCTTGGCAAACCATGGATGGGTCAGGGCGTCTCGTGTCGCAGTGCCGTCGCGTTTGCGATAGGGCAGGAACTCTAGAATGGCAGGTACAGGGTGGCTTTCTGCATTCGACGGCTTCCATATCCGGGCTGAAAGCCGGCACCCATCCGGCATGTGAATGCCGATATCTGGCAGGTCTTCGATGTCGAGTAGCGAATTGTCGGCTGGATTCATTCGGTCAGTCTCGGGGCCAAAAGGGTTTTGGTGCAGGTGAAAATCGTCAAATCAGCTTCGGATTGCGACAATAAGGTCCATTACGTTGGTACCGGTCGGTCCGGTGACGAAAAGAGCATTTACGCGTTCCAGATAGCTGCCGCTGTCAGCATCCCGCAGCGCCTTTTCCGCACCATCGCCCCAGGTGGTCCCGTCAACAATCGCCCCCGCGGCCTGGGTCGGCCCGTCGGTGCCGTCGGTGCCCCCGACAAGCAGCGTCAGCCCAGCAATACCCGCGATTTCTCTGGCCAACGCTAAAGCGAGGGCCTGATTGCGCCCACCCTTGCCTGGATTTCTGGGCAGCACGACAGTTGGCTCTCCACCGAAAACCATGACGCCTTCGGGCATATTGCGCAGCTGTGGCCCCAAACGGGCTGCTATGCTTTTCAGGTCATCGTGCAGGCATTCCTCATTCGCTAAAACGGGTGCGCCCTCGGCCATGGCCTGTCGGACGGCGGCAGCACGGGCATGCTTGTTCGATGCAACGATGCGAGCAACTCCCTGAAAATCGCGCGGCTCAGGAAGTGCGCCAATGCCCGATCCGATAACGTTCAGGTCATCGCCGGGCACATCGGAAATCGCCAGAACAGTCGCCTTCGCTCCTTTGAACTGGGCCAACAGGCCAGACCCTTTGATTTGGGACAGTTTGCGCCGTTCGGCGTTCATTTCAGAGATATTCAACCCTTCCGACAGCAGTTTTCGGTTCAACTGCTCCAGATTCGCCAGCGTTTTGCCGGGTACAAGGTCCTCAGCCAAAGACGAGGCCCCGCCCGAAGCCAGCAGCAGCAAATGCGAAGATGATCCCATCGACTGGACCATCTCACGCAGTGCGCGGCCCGCTTGCAGACTGCGGATATCAGGAACGGGATGAGAGGCCTCGATCACCCTGACATGGTCAGGCAGGGCGTCCCCGTGGCCATCCTTGGTGACAACCAAAGCGGGGAGGGGGCCGAAATGGTCCAGCGTTGCGCGGGTCATCGCCGCCGCAGCTTTGCCGACAGCTAAAATTTGGTCGGGCGCCTCGATATCATTCAGCGCCGTTAACGTCGCCGCATATCCACTAACCGCGTCAACCCCGGCCTGCCATATTCGGGTTGCCTTTTGCCTTTGCTCCATCAGCTTTCGACCCAGATCGTGACCGGGCCGTCATTGACCAGTTCGACGGCCATATCCGCCCCGAATTGACCGGTTTCGACAGGGACGCCAAGACCACTTAGCCGATGCGCGAAAACCTCATACAAGCGTTTTCCAACCTCTGGCGGTGCCGCTTCAGAAAACCCCGGGCGGTTCCCGCGCGAGGTATCAGCGGCAAGTGTGAACTGGCTGATTACTAGGGTCGAGCCGCCCATATCCAGAACCGACCTGTTCATCTTGCCGGCCTCATCCTTGAATATCCGCAGCTTCGAGACCTTGGCAGCAAGCTGTTCGGCCTTTTGGTCGTCGTCTCCTTGCATCGCGCAAACCAGTATCAGCAGGCCCGGACCGGTTTGTCCGATCACCGTACCCTCGACCGAGACTTTTGCCAGCGAGACCCTCTGCAACAGCGCACGCATTTGGTTCCTCCATTTGATGGTCAGTCGACCCACTCGACAAACGCGTCGGGCGCGGCGCGACTGGTTCTGAACCCGTTGGCCGGGTGGTCTTTGTCTGCATAGCCGAAAGAGATCGCACATAGGATCAGACGGTCATCCGGGATTTTGAAATATCGGTGCAGAAAAGGGCCATAGCTGGCCACTGCGGCCTGCGGAATTGTCGCTATGCCCAGAGCCTGCGCCGCCAGCGTGAAGGCCGTAACAAAGCCACCACAATCCATGGCGCCATAAGCGCCGAGTTCCGTTGGGCTGGATATGATTGCACAATGGGGCGCTCCGAAAAGGGCGAAATTCTCCATCATCTGCCGGGTGGACCCGGCGCGATCTCCGCGTTCAACGCCAACGGCTTCGTAAAGGGCCCAGCCGCATTCACGGCGGCGTTCCTGGTAGATGCCCGAATAGGAGGCAGGAAAGGGCAGGTCCGGGGATGGCGTGTCCGCGATTACCTCATCCTGCAGTGCCTTCCGAAACTTATCGGTCTCTGGCCCGCTGGTGATGGTTACGTTCCAGGGCTGCGCATTGCACCAGCTTGGAACGCGGGCTGCGCTGGTCAGGATCTGATTAATCTGATCCTTTGGCACCGGGTCAGAAAGGAAGGCGCGGCAGGAATGCCGTTGATCCAGTAGATTGTTCAGAGCGGATAGTGTCACACAGGCCTCCCCATCGGCGTTGACAGGGCGCAGGATGAGGTCAGACTGGCGGATGTTCAAGTGCTGATGAGGTTAGCCGGTCACGTCATTGCTGACCGGTTGCCACCATGTAACCAACACCGGCAGCTGCCAAAAGGCCAAGGCACACGGCGACAGAGATCTTGAGCGCTGACCAGGGACGTTCCCCCTGAACGCGCCCGGTGCGGCCGTTTACTACAAACCTGTACGTCTGCCCCCGATATTTGTAGGCGGCCATCCAGATCGGCAGGAGGACATGCTTGAAGGTCACATCCCGCACATCGGTCTCAACCGCATGAACGCGCTGCCGATCGCCACCAATGTCAAAGCGTACATCCCGTTCTATCACGCGGGACATATGTGTGCGGGCTTCGGTGTAGCCGTCATTCAATTCGACTGTATAGGCCTCGGCCCGAAAACCGGCGAGGTACTCAGGCTGATACGGTTCCAACGCGGGTAAATCCCAGGGTTCCAGCGCGTCGGTGTACTTCTTGGGCAAAGACTGGGATGCCAAAACCAGAACGTCATCAAAGAACCGTGCGACCCGGCCCGATTTCGGGGACCATTTCACCTTGGCGACCCTTTGCTGTACACGCTTGCCATCGCGCATGACGCTGCGTGTTTCATAGTAAACTATGCCGCGCTCGCCGTGATATGTGGATTTCGTATCCGCATCGAAGGTCCAGTATGGAACATAGATACCCTGCATCTTGCGCCCTTTGCGGGCATAATCCTTCAACCCGTTTGGGGCGAACCATAACCGTCCCAGCCAGTCTCCCATGGCCTTATGCGCAGTGCGTTCATCCAGCGCAAAGGGCAGCACGCCGCGGGGTTTGATGTGACGGCTGATGCCGGTATCCGTTACTACTGGGGTTGCGCAAAAGGGGCATTCGGCTGCGTGCGTGGCCGGGTCGAATTCAACCTGAGCCGCACAGTTGGGGCAGGTCAGAACACGCGTTTCCTCGATCTCATCGTCAGGCAGCTGATCCGAAAGCGCACTGTTGAAATCCAGCTCTTTCAGGCTGGCACCGCCCCACGGTCCGGCGCCAACCGCCTCGGAGTGACCGCAATGGTCACAGGTGAGCGTACCATCATCGGGATTGAACCGATAATCCGCCCCGCATTGATCGCAGGGAAAGCGGTGTTCGTCTACAATGTTAGGGTCGGTAGGGGCCATTGAAGCCTCGAATTTGCGTTATCGGCCAGAGGACAGGCGCATCCGGTGCAGCACCCCGTCCCGTTTGATGAAATGATGCCAGATGGCAAAGGCAGCGTGACCTAGTGCGACGAACAACAGGGCATTGCCCACGGTTTCGTGGACCTCACCAGCAACATGGATTCCCCCGAACCAGGCCAACATGCCGAAGATTGGCACCGCGACCATCAGCGCATAAAGCAAGAGATGTCCCAGTTTCGCAGCGGTCGCCATCAGGGCCGAGCTTTCCTCGACAGGGGCAGGCGCGCCCTGTCGCCACCGAAGAAGAATGCGGACCAGGATCAGTGCAAAGACGATGCAGCCAAGCCAGACATGAGGGGTGGCCCCTTCTGTCCCGACCGTGTTGCCATCAAGCCGGGCATGCAGGGCGCGTCCCATGCCATCGCTGCTGATCCATTCGCCGATGATGATCACAGCGATCAGCCAGTGCAATACGATTTGGGGCTTTGAGTAGCGGTCCAAAGTAGACATTCGTTTGCTCTTTCAGAAAGGTTGCGGATACGCGTTAAACGTTGCTGCCTAAGCTTTCCGTCACTTCAGGCTCCGGGCGGGGGCGGCGGCAAGATCGTGAACAACTGCGCCAGTTCCTGTACCTCACCCGCCTTTTTCCAGCCGTCCTGACCGGCGGTCCAGACATGGGTGTCACGGGTGATCTCTCCCTCTGTCGCCATGCGGCCCATCTTGGCCTTGGAAAATGGCCCGCTGGTTTGCCCGTCAACGGCGATATGCCAGACATGTTCCACTGGCGGTGGCGGCGGAGGCGCCGTATGCGCCGCAGGTTGCTGGGCAGCGGGGGCGGAACCGCCCCACGGACCGCTCGGCTGACCCGCTGCCATGTTTGACATCTGCTGTGCCATGGCCATGCCCATTCCCATGCCAAGGCCAGCGCCCATGCCACCGCCCTGACCGGGATTGTTGGCCGCGGCTGTCATCGCCTCAGCGGCTGAATACTGGGTGAATTTACCCAGATCACCAGCCAGCCCCATCGATGTCCGCTTGTCCAGCGCCGCTTCAACTGCGGGTGGCAGTGAGATGTTCTCGATATAAAATTCAGGCATCTCCAGCCCGTACCCGTCCAAGACCGGGGTCACTTCTGCCGCGATCAACTTGCCCAGATCGGCGGTATTGGCGGCCATGTCCAGAACCGGAATGCCTGATCCTGCGATGACCCGGCTGAATTCCTGAACGATGATATTGCGCACCTGAAAGCTGATCTCGTCCATCGTGAACTCACCATCGGTGCCGACGATTTCGATCATGAATTTTGCTGGGTCTTTGACCCGGGTTGTATAAGTACCGAAAGCGCGAATGCGGGTCGGTCCGAATTCCGGATCGCGCAGCATGATCGGATTCTTGGTGCCCCATTTCAGGTCATTGAAGCGAGTCGTGTTGACGAAATAAATCTCGGATTTGAACGGAGACTGAAAGCCATGGTCCCAATGCTGCAGTGTCGTCAGGATCGGCATATTGTTGGTCTCAAGCATATAGAGACCGGGGGTGAAAACATCCGCCAGCTGCCCCTCATGCACGAAAACGGCCGCCTGGCCTTCGCGCACGGTCAGTTTGGCGCCGTATTTGATCGCATGGCCCTCGCGTTCGAACCGCCAGACCATCGTATCGCGGGTGTCGTCGACCCAGTGGATGACGTCGATGAACTCGCCGGTCAGAAAATCGAAAATACCCATTTGGGGTCTCCTTATCTTGGGCTCACAGCTGCTGGCCCATCAGTTCGCGCGCAATGATCCGCACCACGGGACGCGCGTCTTCGACAGCCACGCCAGGCTCAAGACGCGGGTCATAGAGCATTGTCAGTAATTTCTCGTCATGGCTGGTCAGCAACGCAAATTCATCGTCATCATTAAAGATGGATGGTCGCGCAGCGTTGCTGTCATTGGAGAGTCCCAGCCCCTGCGCCATTTCTTCGTGGATGCAACTGCGCCGCAGCATATCAGGCAATTCAGCACGGATCAGCACCACCGCCCGAACAAATCGGTGCAGGGACCGGTTGGTCGGAGACGCGATGACAAAACAGTCAATATTTGAACGCGGGTTTGCAACCAGGTCAAGCAATGGCTGATCGATACCCGGCACAAGCTGTTTCAGGCGGGAGACCACGTATGCACTGTCATCCTTTCCCGCGAAAAAGACATGGAAATTTGCCTTGCGGGTAACGATAGACATCGGATGACCAGTCACTTTGGACAGCCGCGCGGTAAAGATCTCGACCTGTTCGGCATCCTTTGCCCGCATTTCGGGGGACACAGACGGGGCGAATTCTGTCTGAACACGGATGGGGGTGGACCATCGGCTAAGCTGGCCCTCGGTCGAATATGTGGTCGCGGTGACGGCGTGATCTGGATACTCGTTGAAAAAGGCAATCGCCTCGAAATTGCGCTCCAGATCGCTGGCATCATAGGGAGTGTCCGGCCCGCCGCCATCGCTGCGCAGCATACCACGCGTCAGCAGGTCACGTTCTACCCGCTGATAGAACCGCGCCAGATCCTGACTGGCCGCAGATGGAGGTACATAGGCATTAGGGGCAGGCGCTGGGGGGGCTACGGGGCGCGGTTGAGGGGCAACCGAAGACGTCAGGGCCTCGTCGCAGTTGGCCAGCGCCAGCAATGCGACCAGACCCAATACGGGCTTCAGATATCCCTGTGACCGCACCTTCAATCCACCATCAGCCCGGAACAGCTGTTCCGGCGTTGTCACCGATACCGTCCTTGCGCGCTTTGGCTGCGGCCAAAGTGTCGCGCAGTTCGGTTTCCATCTTCTGCAGCTCTTGCTCGGCAGCGGCGCGTTTGGCCTTGCCTTCATCCGCAATCTCCAGGCTTTCATTGATGGTTCCGATCAGATCGGCATTGGCCTGTTTTACGGCCTCGATATCAAAGACACCGCGCTCCATTTCCTGACGGATCACCTTGTTCGACTCGCGCAGGTTGGCGGCATTCGCGGTCAGAAGGTCGTTGGTTAGGTCATTCGCATCGCGCACGGCGGCGGCGGCCTCGGCGCTGCGCTGAATGGTGACGGCTTGTGCCAGCTGGGTTTCCCAGAGCGGCACGGTGTTCACCAGGGTCGAGTTGATCTTGGTCACCAGGGATTTGTCATTTTCCTGAACCAGACGGATCGAGGGCAGCGACTGCATGGTGACCTGTCGCGTCAGCTTCAGGTCATGCACCCGGCGTTCCAGATCATCGCGCGCAGCACGCAAATCGCGCAGCTCCTGCGCTTTCATCACCTGATCCTCTTCGGGCGCGGCCTGAACCTCGGCCTCTTTCTGAGGAATGTCCTGACTGTCCAGTTCGGTCAGCTTCTCTTCGCCGGCCGCGATGTAAAGTGCCAGTTCATCATAAAAGCCCAAGGTTTTTTCATACAGGATGTCTAGGGACTTGATGTCCTTCAACAGCGTATGTTCATGCGAAAGCAAGTCATCCGTGATCCGGTCGATCTGGCCTTGAACCTGTTCGTATTGGGCGGTGAACTTGGCGAACGGGGCGGCCTTGCCCAACAGTTTTTCCCACCAGCTACGCTCGCGCCGCACGTCGAGTTCGCTGACCGAGAAACCACGGATCGTGGTCACGATATTGCGCAGGCTGTCACCCGCCGGGCCGACATCCTTGTTGCGCACATCTGCCAGCATCGCCTGGCTGATTTCCTGCAACTCGGCCTGCGCACCCGAGCCGAAGGACACGATGGAATTCGTGTTCCCCATGTCGATCTCGCCCATGCGTTTACGAATTTCAGCACCTACAGGCTCGTCGGCCTCTTTCAGAAGGACAATTTCCGCCGTGGGGTCGGGCAGGGCGACGGCGGTCACTTCCTGTACCAGCGTTTCGGCTTCGACTGCCTTGTTCTTTACTTCCTCGGACATGGGGTAATCCTCTCTGTATACTTTGGGCCGGTCAGTCCAACCGAACGCCTTCGCGCTGCAACCGTTCGCGCAGCACGTCAATTTCAACCGTCAGATCGCTGCGGTCATCCAATAGCATCTTACGGGTCCTGGCAGAGAAATTCTGTTCCAGGTCATCCAGTAGAGACGAGTAATCCTGCAGTGACTGCGCATCACGTGTTCTGGCATAAACATCCGAGAACTTGACCGTCGCGTCACGGGCACCCTGCAGATAGACGGTCAGGTATTTTCTTGCTCCGGCCAGATCGCGCGGGTCTTCTTCGACGGTGCGAAACAAATCGCGGGCAGTTTCCTGAAATCGCTCGACCCGCGCTTCGATCCGGCGGTCCCCAGCACGTTTGATGGCGTCGGTCATTTCGGTCAGATGCGCCTCAGCGTCTTCGACTACCCGTGCGACACGGTCCTGCTGAAAGGTATCGATGCCTTCCATGCCTTTGTCTGACATAGGGTCCAGGCCGAAGGAAACGGAATGCAACACAGCAGCGGCGGTGCCGAATAAAACCGGGGCGATGAGGCTGGCGTCAGACACGGTTGCCGCATCGAGAAACTCGGATCGGTATGAGGCCAACCCGGCCCCAAGGCCGGTCAGAACGCTGGAAAATATCTTGCGGGGAATGGCCGGGCGCCGGGCTGTGCGCCGTGCGTTATAGGCCGCCTCTGCCCGCAATCCTTCGCGCAGCAGAAAGGCCGCCCCGGTCAGCAAACCAGCGGCAACAAGTCCAATGGTCATCCCGATCGCACCGTCGTTCAGCGACAGAAACACCAATGGAACAGCCGGGATAAACAGGATATTAGCTCGCGCGCCAGCCGGTTCTACGCGCGCGCCATCAAACTGACCGCGCGCCGGTTGATCTGTCGACGAATCTGAGTCGTTTGGGCTGTATTTGCCGCCAAAGCGTTTGGCCATGTGCTTACAGCCCTCCCAGTAACCCGGTGCAGACGCCGAACAACAGAACCAACAAGGCCACGTAAGCCAGTTTTTGTACTCCGGACCCGGACATGATGCTCCCTGAGTTTCTCTTTGCGGAAAACTTAGGGGATGCGCGGCCCCGGCGCTAGGGGGAAGGTTACCTAACCCTTATCATTTGCGAGATTTCTTGCCGATCGGAGGCCGTTTGCGCTGTGGTCGTGCAGGGCGTTTGGCCGGAGCCTCTGGCTCAGCCTCAAGACCAAGCTGATCACGCATGACCCGGCGGCGAATTTCCTCGACCTCTCCGGGTTTCAGTTTGCCCAACTGAAACGGGCCGTACGAGACGCGCAGCAACCGGTTCACGGCAAAGCCGATATCCTCGATCGCGCGGCGGATTTCGCGGTTTTTACCTTCGCGCAGGCCAATGGTCAGCCAGGCGTTTGCGCCCTGTTGCCGATCGAGTGTTACATCCATCGGTTGGAACCGTTCACCCTCGATCACCAGCCCCTTTCGGAGCGGCGCGAAATCCTCGTCTTTTGGACGCCCGTTTACACGGACGCGGTATCTGCGCAGCCATCCGGTGGCAGGAAGTTCCAGCTTGCGCTTGATGCCGCCATCATTTGTCAGCAACAGCAACCCTTCCGAGTTCAGGTCAAGCCGCCCGACGCTCATGACGCGGGGCATGTCCTCGGGCAACTTGTCGAAGATCGTCGCGCGGCCTTTTTCGTCCTTCGTCGTCGTAACCAGACCGGGTGGCTTGTGGTACAGCCAAAGACGTGACGGTTCCGGCTCGGAGACCGGTTTACCGTCGACGGTGATCTTGTCTTTGGCGGTAACGTTCAGCGCGGGGCTGTCGATGGTCTTGCCGTTCACAACCACACGACCTGCTTCGATCATGCGTTCCGCTTCCCGGCGCGAGGCGACGCCAGCGCGGGCAAGGACTTTGGCGATCCGGTCGCCTGGAGGAGGGGTATTAGTCATTTGCAGCCCATAGCGCATCCCGCCGCCTTGCGAAAGGCAGGTTTCTGATGCAGTCAGAGGCATGGAGTTCAAATCGTACATGGATATCGCGCTTGAGCAGGCGCGCGAAGCCGGTGAACGCGGCGAAGTTCCGGTAGGGGCTGCTATCGTGCTGGGCGACCGGGTTGTCGCCGTGGCAGGCAATCAGACACGCGAGTTGAACGACCCAACCGCACATGCCGAGATACTGGCCCTGCGCGCCGCCTGTGCTGCAACCGGATCGGAACGCCTGATTGACCACGACATCTATGTCACACTGGAACCCTGCGCGATGTGCGCCGCGGCTTTGGCCGCCGCTCGTGTTCGGCGGATCTATTACGGGGCCTCTGATCCCAAATCGGGTGGGGTAGCTCACGGGGCGCGGGTGTTTTCCCATCCACAGTCGCACCATAAACCCGAAGTGTTTGACGGTATTGCCGCCAAGGATTGCGAAGCCCTGCTGCGCGAATTCTTCACCAAAAAGAGGGACAGTAAATAATCTGGGTTGGGACCGACCTGCGGTGCTAGGGTTTGGCCCAGTCCACGCGATAGACCGTCTGTGGCCCACCGAACCCCTTTAGTTGAGCCGAAATCGGAGCGCTGAACTGCAGCCCGGCGGTCGCGCCCAGCAGCAATCGGGTAACGTCGGTGACAAGAATTTCATTAGCGCCACAAAGGCCAGTCACCCGTGCGGCCTTATTGACCACCGATCCAAAGAAATCCTCGTCACGCTGAATGACATCGCCGGTATGAATGCCAACCCGAAGACCCAAGGGTATATCAGACTGTAGGGCCGCATTTTCCCTTTGGAATTCGGTCGCCGCTTGGATCGCGTCGTGGACAGAGGAGAAGATCGACATCGTGCCATCCCCAAGTGATTTGACCAGTCGGCCGCCATGGGTGTGAATCAGATTTTCAGCCAGATCGAAATGGCTGGATATGAGCGCGGTCCATTTGTGATCTCCGACCTGACGCGTGATTTCAGAAGAACCTGCGATATCAGTAAACATGACCGATGCCGCACCCTCTTGTTGATCCTGAGTGAATTCCTGCCGAGCTGCCGCGATCAATGCGTTCAGCGCTTCATGCTCGATCCCGATTTTCTCCATGTTCGAAGTTGGGTTGGAGACATGCATCTGGATCATCTTCCAGGCACCGTTTTCCAGATGCAATACAAAGGTGAACCTATGGAGCGCGGCTTTGCCGTTTGATGTGAATGCAAGTGTTGCTTCGCAATGGGCCCATCCTATGTCACCGCATTCAAACGCCTCGAGCGAATGTTCGTCCCAGCTGAAATCCGGAATTTCGCGAGTGTGGTCGGCAAAGCCCTGGCGGAACACCTGTCCGGACCAGCTTTCGCCATCTGCCGACCCCTGATACCGCAAATGTTCAGATGACGAGAGCAGGTTCATCAGCGCGGCGCGATCCTTGAGGCGAACCGCATCATTCCAGCGCCGTATGACAGCGACCAGTTCTGGAGAGGGTGTTACCGCGTTACTCATCAAGCGGCTACAGCTTGATGGCTTGCATCAGCTGCGGTTCGATCACCTCGACACCCGGCAAACCGTCCTCCAGCACCTGCGCGGATTGCTCCAGAATCGGGAAGGTCTTGTAATGGCAGGGAATCACGGTTTTGAAATTGAAATAGCGCTTTGCAGCATAGGCGGCGCCTTTCATGTCCATGGTAAAATGGCCCCCTGCGGACAGGATACCAATATCGGGATTATAGTAATCCCCCATCCAGTCCATATCGGCCATGATATCGGTGTCGCCCGAAACATAGAGCATGTGCCCCTCGGATGAGATCATGAAACCGACCTCGCTGCCACCGGTGCGCAGCCCGTCTGGGGTCGAAAATGTCGAGCTGTGCGAGGCGGGTACCATCGAGACCATAACGCCGTTCAGGTTGACCGTGCCGCCTTTGTTGAAGCCGACTGTTTCCAGACCTTCGGCTTCGCTCCAGTACCCCATCAGGTCATACTGACCGACCACGGGGACGTTCAGATGTTTGGCCAATGAGACAACGTCAACAACATGATCGAAATGCGTGTGTGTCAGCAGGATATGTGTCGCGCCTTCCAAAGCAGCGTCATGCTGATCTTCAGGCAAAACGGGGTTGCCGGTCAGCCAAGGGTCGATCAGCAGAACCTGTCCTGCTGTTTCAATGCGAAAGCTGCCATGCCCAAGCCAGATGATATTCATGAAAAGCACTCCCAAATGAACTGTTGGCAGCAGACTAGCATCGGGTATGTAAAATTTCATGGATTGGTTTCGGGAAATTGACAGTTATTGCGAGCGTTTATCGCCTGCCTATTGGGCAGAGCCGATAAATGCGGTTACGAATGCCGCCTTTTTGATTGCGGCTTTCATTATGTGGCGGCGGGTGCGCGGGCCGGGGATGCCATTGGCAAAAATGCTTGTGGTTATCCTGGTCGGCATCGGAATTGGCAGTTATTTGTTTCACACCCATGCACAGGTCTGGTCCGCGTTGGCGGATACTGCACCCATCCTGCTTTTTATTCTGACCTATATTTTTGTAATGAATCGCAACGTCTGGCAGTTGCGGCCGCTTTACGCGGGGATCTGCGCGGCCCTGTTTGTGCCATATGCCGCTTTGACGATTCCGGTGTTCCAACTGATTCCGGGTTTGGGCGGATCGGCCGCCTATGCTCCGGTGCCGCTATTGATCCTGATTTACGCCGTCCTGTTGTCGAAACGCCTGCCTGATACCGCCCGCGGGCTGGCGACCGGCGCAGTGATCCTGATCGTGTCGATTACCTTTCGCGCTTTGGACGCACCGATTTGCACGCAGTTCCCGACTGGTACGCATTTTCTGTGGCACATCCTGAACGCCACGATGTTGGGCTGGATGATCGAAGTCTACCGCAGTCACCTAAGCCGTGCGTCTCAGGCCTGAAACGCAGCAGCCAGTTCTGCCGGCAGGTCAAATTCGGCCAGAACCCTGGTGCGTGCATCGGATGACATCTTACGCGCGGTTTTCTCGACAATGCTGAGGATTTTTTCCTGCGAGTGCTTTGCGGCGAAGGGAGCGAAATACCATTTGAGGAACACAAAACAGGCCACATCTTCCAGCGCCTGCACCTCGTTGTCACGTTTGATACCCTGCTTGCGCACCATGCGTCCGGCGTCTTGGATTTCGTTTTCTTCAAATCCGCACTGCTTCATCAAGGTCATGACGGTTTGCGCATGGTGTTCGCCCTGCGCCTTGCGCCAAGCCAGATATCCGGCGCGCCCTTCGGGATATTCACTTCGGGCCAGCTTCCAGCGTTCAACATGTTGCCCGCGTGCGGCGATCTCAAGCGAGTTCGATGCATCGGGAAAAAGCCTGGCCAGTTCAGCGCTCATGCGTTGTCCGTAAAGCAACGCTGCGGGTTGGCCGTTCTCTAAGGTTGGATCTTGGGTGTTGGCTGCGTCGATTGCGTCCAGGACTGCCTGTTTTCGCGCGCTCATTCTATGCTCCGTGGGCTTGCCGGAAATCCGGCGGTGTGTTCGGGCGCATCGTAGCGAGTCGGCAAATCAAACGCAGCAGTCAAATGCGAAATTCCGGGTCGGAGAGGGGGGATCCGACCCGGACGAAGTTGTGGCGTCAGTTACCCAGCTTCGTTTTGTCCTGTGTAACTGGTTCGGAAACCTGATCGGGGAAAGACAGGTCGCGGGTTAGCGAACCCATGGTGGGTCCGAATGCCTGAGCTTGCGCAGCAAGAACAGTAGTGGCCAACACAAATGCGGTCATGAGCGTTTTCATCATCTTACTCCAGTTAGTGGCTGTGCCATGCTGTAAGAAGTGAACGGCGCGGTTCACTTTTTCAAGGCGGATTCTGAACTAATTGGTTTACTTTTGTGCATAGGCGCTATGCATTTTTGTATGGCTAAGCCACCTCCTTGCATAGAAGGGGCAGAACAACCGCCTGCTACCCTTGCGACCGAGGCATCAGACAGGTAAATGCCCCCTGACGCATATGAGGTTTTCCGATGTCGATTGACCAAAGCACCGCCGCAAAGGTGGCCAAACTGGCCCGGATCAAGGTCGAGGATGACGCGCTGCCTGCGCTGGCATCCGAGTTCAACACCATTCTTGGGTTCATCGAACAGTTGAATGAAGTGGATGTCGACGGTGTCGAGCCGATGGTTTCGGTCGAACCGATGCGCCTGAAGCGCCGCGAGGATGTGGTCACCGACGGCAACCAGCAGGACAAGGTTCTGGCCAATGCCCCCGACGCACGCGAAGGTTTTTTCGCAGTCCCCAAAGTGGTGGAGTAAGATATGAGCGATCTGAACAAACTGGGCCTGGCCGAGGCCCGCGACGCGCTGCGTGCCGGTGATGTCACCTCGGTTGAGCTTACCGAAGCCTGCTTGACCGCCATTGATGCCGCCGATGCGCTGAACGCTTTTGTCCACAAAACGCCAGAGCTTGCGCTGGAACGCGCCAAGGCTGCGGATACGCTCATCAAAGCAGGGGATGCCCCGTCGATGTGCGGTCTGCCGATCGGCATCAAGGATCTGTTCTGCACCAAGGGCGTACCCTCGCAGGCGGCCTCGAAGATTCTGGAAGGCTTCAAGCCGGAATATGAATCCACCGTTTCGCAGCAACTGGCCGACGCCGGTGCCGTGATGCTGGGCAAGCTGAACATGGACGAGTTTGCCATGGGCAGCAGCAACGAAACTTCGGTCTATGGCAATGCGGTCAGCCCGTGGCGCCGTGGAAATGACGACGCACAGCTGACACCGGGCGGGTCCTCCGGCGGGTCGGCTTCGGCGGTGTCGGCTGATCTGTGTCTGGCCGCCACTGGCACCGATACTGGCGGCTCGATCCGTCAACCAGCGGCTTTTGTCGGGATTACTGGCATCAAGCCGACCTACGGCCGGTGTTCGCGCTGGGGCATCGTGGCCTTTGCATCCTCACTGGATCAGGCCGGGCCGATGACCAAGAATGTCCGCGACGCGGCGATCATGCTGGAAACCATGTGCGGTCATGACCCCAAGGATTCCACCAGCGCCGAACTGGCCGTCCCGAATTTCGAGGCCATGCTGACCGGCGACATCAAGGGCAAGAAGATCGGTATCCCCAAGGAATACCGGATGGACGGCATGCCCGCCGAGATCGAAAAACTCTGGGCAGATGGCGCGGCGATGCTGAAGGACGCAGGGGCCGAGATCGTCGACATTTCGCTGCCGCATACCAAATACGCGCTGCCCGCCTATTACGTGATTGCGCCTGCCGAGGCGTCCTCGAACCTGGCACGCTATGATGGTGTCCGCTATGGCCGCCGCGCGCAGTTGGGGCAGGGCGACGGCATCACCGAGATGTACGAGAAAACCCGCGCCGAGGGCTTTGGTCACGAGGTTCAGCGCCGGGTTATGGTCGGGACATATGTTCTGTCGGCGGGTTTCTATGACGCCTATTACAACCGCGCCCGCAAGGTCCGCACGCTGATCAAGAAAGATTTCGAGGACGTTTTCGCCGCCGGTGTCGACGCCATCCTGACCCCGGCCACGCCGTCGGCGTCGTTCGGTCTGGGTGAAATGACCGAGGCGGATCCGGTTCAGATGTATCTGAACGACGTCTTTACCGTGACGGTCAACCTTGCTGGTTTGCCGGGCATTTCGGTTCCTGCAGGTCTTGATTCTCAGGGTTTGCCGCTTGGTCTGCAGCTGATTGGCCGTCCATGGGACGAAGGCGATTTGCTGAACACGGCCTATGCGCTGGAAAGCGCTGCGGGCTTTGTGGCCAAGCCGGGGAAATGGTGGTAATCCTCTAATCAACAAGACAACGTAGAACGGAGCAGCTGGATGCGCTTTTCGATTCTGATCCCCGCAATCGGGCTGATGGCCGCCTGTAACACGGTGGCTCCGGTTCAGGGTACAGGGTTCAACACCCCGACTTATCAGGCGCAAAGAGAAGCTGAGCTGGCAGGGCAGGGCGGCACTGGAAGCCCTCTACCGGAACCCTATGAGGTCTCGCAACAACCTCTGGGGTCGTCCACATCGGGCGCGGATGGCGCTGACCTGGCCACGGCCACTGCTGCAGCGCTTGCAAGCACCTCGACGCAGGCGACCGCCACTTCAGCATCGGTGCCGACTGCCAGCAACAGTGGCATCTCTGACGAACAGGATTTTGCTGCGGTTTCTGAACGTCGCAGTATCGAAACCGATGCTGCTCGAATCGAACAGAACAGCCAAACCTATGAGGTTGTCGCCCCAACCGCGGTTCCGCAACGCGGAGCGGATGGTCAGCCAAACATCGTCCAATACGCGCTGAGCACATCCAATCCGGTCGGTGCCCAGCTTTACAGCCGTGCGGGGTTCAACCTGCAGGCCAAGGCACAGCGGAATTGCGCGAAATTCCCATCGGCGGACCAGGCGCAGATCGAGTTCCTGTCAAATGGCGGTCCCCAGAAGGACCGCAAGGGGCTGGACCCTGATGGCGACGGATATGCTTGCGGCTGGGATCCCAGCCCGTTCCGCAGTGCCGTCAACAACTGATCCAAAGCCCATCTGGCACCCATCCCCCAATTTCGGAGATCGCCGGGATGGGCTGACGCCGTCATTGATCGTTTTGCACTACACCGCAATGGACAGTGCACAGGCTGCGCTGGATCGCTTGTGTGACCCGGCCTTCGAAGTCTCTGCGCATTACCTGATCGGTTCCGATGGCACGCTTTGGCAAATGGTGCGCGAAGAGGACCGGGCCTGGCACGCCGGGGCAGGAGAGTGGCGCGGGCGAACCGATATCAATTCGCGTTCGATTGGGATAGAACTGGACAATCTTGGCACCCATCCTTTTCCCGAACCTCAGATGACCACGCTTGAGTGGCTTCTGGCCCGTATCATGGCCCGATGGGCGATTGCACCGGACGGGGTTATCGGCCATTCCGACATGGCTCCGGGGCGCAAGGTCGACCCCGGCCCTCGCTTTCCCTGGCAACGGCTCGAACATCTCAATCTTGCTGGCCAACGTGGCCAGGATGACGGCCCGCAAGAGGCCTCGATGCCGCTGTTCCGTGCGTTGGCGCAACAGATGGGCTTTTCGCCCGAAACGGACGACGACACGCTGCTTGCCACCGTGCGTCTCAGATACCGCCCTTGGACCAAAGGCCCGTTGGAACCTGCGGATTTCACCCCGCTCGGCCATGCGGCGCTCTGGACCTGATCGGCTTTTCATCTGACCAAAAATATCTCGGGGCTGAATTGACCGCAGGCCAAGAAGGGGCTGCCCCTTAACGCCCTATCGGCCCTTGACGCGGCCTGACACTGCGCATACCCACGTCTCCGCGCGGAGGGCCGGATGGCTGCTGGGGCGTAAGCCCGAGAGGAAAGTCCGGACTCCACAAGACAACGGTGCCGGGTAACGCCCGGGCGGGGCAACCCGACGGAAAGCGCCACAGAAATCAGACCGCCATGCGTGCATGGTAAGGGTGAAACGGTGGGGTAAGAGCCCACCGCGCCCCTGGCAACAGGGGTGGCACGGCAAGCCCCACCGGGAGCAATGCCAAATAGGGTCCCCACGCGGGCAGGTCGGCGTCCGCCGATACCGCCGCTAAGTGCGTCTTGGCCGAGAGGGACCGGGTTGGCAGCTTGAGCCGTGCAGCAATGCACGGCCTAGAGGAATGGTCATCGAAGGGGGCAACCCTGGAACAAGATCCGGCTTACAGGCCCTCCGCGCGTTAATATTGCTAAGACGAATCGCGTTGTTCCACAGGTGGGTCACGGCTGGAGTCATCCTTTGATAAAGGTCTTGCTGTGGCTGCTGAGCTGGCATCCCTTGTGGCCGAAATGGCCGCGTTAAGGTCTGCGATAAGCTGGGTGCAGGGACGATCTTGTGTTTTGATGAAATCTGCGCCGATCTACCCGAATTCAGGTTGACTCGGCTGCATGACCGGGTAAAAGCGCACGCTCATAGGAATTCAACCGAAAGGCCCCTGCCTTTTCGGACGCAGGAGATAACCATGGCGAAGCCGACGACAATCAAGATCCGTCTGAACTCGACCGCGGGCACGGGCCACTTCTATGTGACCAAAAAGAACGCGCGCACCATGACCGAGAAAATGACCGTTCGTAAATACGATCCGGTCGTTCGGAAGCATGTCGAGTACAAGGAAGGCAAGATCAAGTAATCTGCCGTCCAGCTTGGACAGAATAACAAGGGTCCTGTTTCGACAGGGCCTTTTTCGTTTGCGCGACGATGTTTCATACCTGAATCTATCGGGTCAAGGCAGCCGGAGCGCGCTTGGAGGCCGTTGCAGCGAAGCATCAGCAGCCGAGGCATTCGTTTGCCCGCTGGGTTGCTTTTTGGAGTGTATTGCAACTACGCTTGAGCTAACCGTTCCAAAATGTTGGCCGTCATGAAAAAAATCTTGTTATCCACAGCAACTATTCTGGCTCTCGCAGCCTGTGAAGACCCCTATAACCGCGAGGGTGTTGGCTTTACGGGCATTGATGGTGAGCCGCGGAGCATCAGCGAAGTGCCGGGTGCGGCGGCGTTTGTTCCAGAGTCCACCAATGTTCCCGCAGAGTTGGCAGAGCTGCCCCCGGTCAGAGTTTCAACGGACGAGACCGATCCGGGTAAAATTGCACGTGTTGCAATAGAAAATGGCGCGCGCAGCGATACCAGCGCAGTAGTCGTTTCCGGCTCAGATACAAACCTGTTCCTGAGCACTGTTGAAGTGAACGGAACGCTTTTCGGCGTCGTGCGTACCGAAAATAGCCGCACCAGGGTTCCGAATACGATTGGTGCAAACTTTGGTACTGGCGCTGAACAATTCACTGGCTGCTTGCCTGTCGGCGACGTTTATCGCAAAGGTTCAGAAAAGCGCAGCTCCGGATTTGCTGTTCAGTTGAACTGCAGCTAAATTCATATTGCTGTGGAATTGAAGGGCCTCTCATCGTCAGGATGAGAGGCCTTTTTTGTTGCGGCATTCGAGCCTAAAGCCAGTGCGCTAACCAGAAAGAACAAAGGCGGACCAATCGGCCCGCCTTTGACATTTTCAAAATGGTTGGTGGTCCGGACTATTCACGGCTTCCAAACAACTGCAGCAGGAACATGAACATGTTGATAAAGTCCAGATACAGGCTCAGCGCGCCCATGATTGCGGCTTTACCCAACCATTCCTGGTCGCCCGAATGAGCCATCTGCAGGTAGGTGGTTTTGATCTTTTGCGTGTCATAGGCGGTCAGACCAGCAAAGATCAGAACGCCGATCACCGAGATCGCGTACATCATCGCGGGTGACTGCAGGAAGATGTTTACAACCATCGCCACGATCAGGCCAATAAGACCCATGATCAGGAATGTACCCATTCCGGACAGGTCTTTCTTGGTGACGTAACCGTACAAGGATAGTCCTGCGAAAGCGATCGACGTGATCAGGAACACCTGAATGATCGACATGCCGGTAAAGGCAATGAAAATCCAACTGATCGACAGGCCCATCACTGCTGCGAATGCATAGAACACCAGCTGTGCAGCTGCGGCGGACAAGCGGTTAATACCGGCGCTAAAGCCAAAGATGAACGCCAGCGGTGCAAACATGATCACCCAGCGCAGAGGCGATGTATAGATCGCGGCACCCAGCGACGTCAGATAGGTGCCCGAGTTTATTTGCCCGGCTGCCGCCGATGGGTCGGTTGTGGTAGCTAGCCCGGAAACGGCCCAAGCCGCCATGAATGTAATCAGCATGCCCACGGACATTGTGCCGTAGACTTTGTTCATATGGGCGCGCAGGCCCTCGTCAATCTGGGCAGCGCGCGTACCGGTCGCCGTCCGGATCGTGTCAAATTGTGCCATTAAAAGGTCTCCCTCCACATATTCTTTCTGCGTCCCGATGTCAGGCCGCGCTCCTCGCAAATATCGGCAAGTGCGGGCTGTGTTTCAAGGGTTTAACGTGGGAAACAGGCTAAAACACGCAACAAAAATGGCGGCTTCGAGGTGTCAGCCGCCATTCAGTGGTAAAAGTAGTGGATTAGGTTCATTTTTGCCAGAATTCCGGAGCATCCCATATGCGGCGTTTTGCTTCGGCTTCGGCCTCTTCACGGGTAATGCCGATATCGAGAAGGGCGCGGTCGTCCAATCTGGCGAGCTGACAGCGTTGGCGCCGTAGCGATAGCGCATCCAGAACAGAAGTGAGCTTAAAGCGCTGCCGCGGCTTGCAATATGTTGAAGCTGTGATTTGCGTCATAGCCTTGTCCTTTCGGTTTTGCTGATGTGTTGTGCCTATTGCATCAACTTCCTTGATTTATATGGAGGGCTGTGACACATTTTGAAAATGAATATTATTGAACACATCCATAAGGAATCGTGAAGATGCGAAATCTGGACATCACCACTCTCCGCTCCTTTGTGGCAGTTGCCGATCAGGGTGGCGTGACGCGGGCAGCCGGTTTCCTGCACCTGACACAATCTGCCGTATCGATGCAGCTAAAGCGGTTGGAGGAGCTTTTAGGTCTGGAGCTGCTGGACCGAAGTGGCAGAACCATCGCGCTGACAGCGTCGGGCGAACAGCTTTTGGCCTATGCCAGACGCATGATCTCGTTGAATGACGAGGTGATGTCCAAGCTGACGGATCAGGCCTATGAGGGCGAGGTCGTTCTTGGTGTGCCGCATGATATCGTCTATCCGGCGATCCCCCGGGTGCTGCAGCGATTCAACGCGGATTTCCCACGCGTCCGTGTGCAGCTTATCTCCTCCTATTCGCTGCAACTGAAGGATATGTTTAAGCGCGGAGACTGCGATTTGATCCTAACGACCGAGGCGACAGTGGGGCAAGGGGCCGAGACGATTGCCGAGCTTCCTTTGCGCTGGATTGGTGCGCCGGGCGGGTCTGCCTGGCGAAAACGCCCCATTCCGCTAGCGCTTGGGCGTCGGTGTCTGTTCAGGCCGCAGGTCATTGCTGCGCTGGACGCGGCTGGAATTCCCTGGGAGCTTTCGGTGGAAACCGAAAATGACCGTACTATCGAGGCAACGGTCAGCGCCGATTTGGCGGTTCATGCCATGCTCGAAGGGACAGAGGCCGCACATCTTGCCCAGATCGATTCGGGTGGCGTCCTGCCAGAGCTTCCCGCGCATATGATAAATCTGTATGGCGGCGAAACTGGCCGCGGGGCCGTGGTTGAGGCGTTGGCGACGCTGGTGCGCCAGAACTTTCGTTTGCTTGGGGGGGTGCCGCTCAAAGCCGTTGTCGGTTGATCATCCCTCAGGGGGTTATGACGACTTTCCCGGTGGCCGTCCTGTCGCGCAGCATGGCCAGTCCGCGTTCGGCTTCGGACAGGGGCAGAACATGGCTGATATGCGGTTTGATGCGGCCCTCGCTATGCCAGCGAAACAGCGTTTCAAAGCTGTCCGTCACAATCTGAGGTCGAAACTTCAAGTAGCCTCCGATGTAGAGCCCGATAACTGTCAGGTTCTTGACCAGTAGGTGGTTGGCCGGAATTTGAGGCACCTCACCGCCCGCAAAGCCAATGGGCAAGATGCGACCTTCGGGGTTGGTCGCGCGAAAGGCGGCTTTAAACACATCGCCGCCGATCGCGTCATATACGACATCCGCGCCTCCTAATGCCTGGACACGGGCGCGGAGATCTTCGGATGCGTCGATCAGATGATCGGCCCCGGCCCTCTGTGCCACCTTGAGTTTCTCACTGCCGCGCGCCTGCGCAATAACCGTGGCGCCCATAAGCTTGCCGATCTCTACCGCCGTCAGGCCGACGCCACCTGCCGCACCGGTCACCAGCAGGGTTTCGCCGGGCCTGAGCCGCGCACGATGATCCAAAGCAATATGGCTGGTGCCATATGTGATCTGAATTGCGGCGGCGTCTTCAAAGCTCATAGAGTCAGGGATTGCGATTGCACGATCGGCGTCGAACACTCCGAATTCAGCAAGGCCGCCCTGGCCGGAATAGACAGCGACGCGGTCACCCGGGTTCAGGTGGCGTACATTGTTTCCAATTTCTCGAACAATCCCTGCGACTTCCATGCCCAAGGAAAAGGGCGCCACCGGGGTGTCCTGATACGTCTCCTTCTGCATAAGGAGATCCGCAAAATTCAAACCGCAGGCTTTGATTTGAATGCAGACCTGGCTGTCGCCGGGTTCTGGCGGGTCAATATTGCAAAGCTGGGCCTTGGCCCCGTTGGTCTGGATATGAAACGCCAGCATGATTTGGCTCCGTCTTTTCGGGCATAGGTCAGTGCTGTCGTGGTCTTGTCAATCTGTTACCCTGCTGAAGACCCCGTTAATCCGGTGTTGATCGGGTGATTGTTTCTAGATTGGAAGCAACGTGTGCGCGGTATTCACAACACAACTATAAACCATTGTTTGTGGAAACAGATTCAACCTTCTTGAAAAAAGCGCCAAAAAACGTAATAGTGCGCTATGGTGCTGATTTGGGGGGCATGTTCCAAATTAGGGAGTGGTTAAGTCGGGCTCGCTAATGTTGCGGTAACAAAGCATGTTGCGCACCCGTTTCAGTTGTGTGTGTAAGGGAGGATAGTACCAATGACCCATCACGTCGATGTCCATGTGGGCAAACGCGTCAGGCATCGCCGCTGGCTGATTGGCATGACCCAACAGCAGTTGGCACAGCAAGTTGGTATCAAGTTTCAGCAAATCCAGAAATATGAAACCGGTGCCAATCGAATCAGCGCGTCTCGTCTTTGGGACATTGCCGAGGCATTGGATGTTCCCGTCAGTTTCTTCTTTGAAGGCCTGGAAGAGGTCGAGAAAGGAAGCTCGGATAAGAAATCGGTACCTGCAGACCTTATGGGCGACAAAGAGGCCCTGGATCTCGTCCGCTCTTACTATGCCATACCGGAAAACCAGCGTCGCCGCTTGTTCGAGCTTGCGCGCGTTCTGAGTGATGTTGCCTGATTTCGCGGGTTGACTCTGATCCTGACGGAACGCACGGGTAGCGTATGGATAAGATGTCGCTGAGTGATCTTGAAGTAGCTGAAGAAATGGCCGACGCGGCGCGTGCGGCCATTCTTCCTTTTTTCAGGCAGTCTAATCTTGAGACTTCGAATAAGCTGGATCAGGGATTTGATCCGGTCACTGTCGCCGACCGCGCAGCTGAAAAAGCTATGCGCGCGGTTTTGGCCCGACATCGGCCCCAAGATGGAATCTTTGGCGAGGAATATGGGCAGCACGAGGGGCAAAGTGGCCGAACCTGGGTTCTGGATCCGATCGACGGCACCCGAGGGTTTATCAGCGGGACACCGACTTGGGGCGTTCTGATTGCGCTTAGCACGCAGGACGGGCCAATCATGGGGATCATCGACCAGCCGTATATCGGGGAACGCTTCATCGGCTCAGCGGATATCGCGCGAAGCCATGGTCCTACGGGCGATATGTCCCTGAAGACCCGGTCAACACCTTCTCTGGACCAGGCGATTCTGTTCACGACCTTCCCCGAGGTCGGCGCGTCGGAAGATCGTGCCGGGTTTGAGGCCGTGTCACAGCACGTACGCCTGACCCGCTATGGGATGGATTGCTATGCTTATGCTCTGCTTGCAGCGGGTCAGGTGGATTTGGTGATCGAAGCAGGTCTGAACGCCTATGACATTCAGGCTCCAATCGCCGTGATTCATGCGGCTGGCGGTATCGTTACAGACTGGCAAGGCGGCCCCGCCCATAATGGCGGTCGGGCTCTGGCGGCGGCAAACCCGGATATTCACGCAGCTGCGCTGGAAATTCTGCGCAACTTCTGAAAACTGTTGCGGCGACCCGGCGAGCGGATTAGCCTTGAGCCGGCTGGTTCTTGTGCCCGTTTTCCGCCAGCTTTTGCACTCCATGCATGAAACGGGCGATGCAAGGAGAGCAAGATGACTGATATCCTCATCAAAAATGCAGACACGATCCTGACCATGGATGACCAGCGCCGTGAGCTTTCTGGCGCGGATATTCTGATCCGAGATGGACAGATTGAACAGATCGGCCATGGGTTGCAGGCGAGCGCTGAGATCCATGATGCAAGCGGATGTGTGGTTACGCCCGGCCTCGTGAACACGCACCACCATCTGTACCAGACCCTGACCCGCGCCGTTCCTGGCGGGCAGGATGCGCTTTTGTTCGGATGGCTGAAAACGCTCTATCCGATCTGGTCGCGATTTGGCCCCGAAGAGATGTTCGTATCCGCCCAGATCGGTTTAGCCGAGCTGGCGTTGACGGGATGCACGCTCAGTTCCGACCACTTATATTTATATCCGAACGGTGCGCGTCTGGATGACACTATTGCTGCGGCTGCCGAGGTTGGCCTGCGGTTCCACCCAACACGCGGCGCCATGAGTATTGGTGAAAGTGATGGTGGCTTGCCGCCGGATTCACTGGTCGAAGCCGAAGCAGATATTCTCGACGACATGATGCGTGTGGTCGACGCGTTTCACGACCCGTCAGAGGGTGCAATGTGCCGGGTCGGGTTGGCACCTTGCTCGCCGTTCTCTGTCAGTCGTGACTTGATGCGTGACACGGCCATTCTGGCCCGTGACAAAGGCGTAATGCTGCACACACATCTGGCCGAAAATGACGAGGATATCGCCTATTCTCAGGAACAATTCGGGTGCCGTCCTGGTCAATATGCCGAGGATTTGGGATGGACCGGGTCAGACGTTTGGCACGCCCATTGCGTGAAACTGGACGGGGCAGAGATTGATCTATTTGCCCGGTCCCGGACTGGCGTGGCCCACTGTCCCTGTTCGAACTGCCGGTTGGGCTCGGGGATAGCACCGGTAAGGTCGATGCGAGATAGTGGCGTGCCTGTGGGTCTTGGCGTCGATGGGTCGGCCAGCAATGACAGTGGCAATCTGATCCTCGAGGCGCGGCAGGCCATGTTGTTGCAGCGTGTCGCCAGCGGTGCCGATGCCATGTCCTCTCGCGAGGCGCTTGAAATTGCCACGCGGGGTGGGGCGGATGTCTTGAACCGACCTGATTGCGGCCGTCTGGCTGTCGGAAAGCGTGCCGATATAGCCATTTGGAATACGCGCGGCATCGAAAGCGCGGGCAGTTGGGATCCGGCAGCCCTGTTACTTGCCGGTCCGACGAGGGTAAAGCACCTGTTTGTCGAAGGCCGTCAGATCGTGCGGGACGGGCAGATCGCAACGCTGGATCTGCCCCGGGTGATTGAACGGCAGAACCGATTGGCCCTTGCCTTGCAATCCTAGGTCCTGACAGGTTGACCTGCGATCCAAACCTCGGCAATCGCCCTGTCATCGCCCATCATGATGGTGGGAAAGAGGGCCTCCCACAGGTCATCGGCGCAGGCCTCGCGCTGAGCTATGGCCGGGGTGGAGGCGAGATCGAGCACGATCAGGTCGGCCTCCATTCCCGGGGCGATATTGCCGATGCTGTCATCCAGCCTCAGCGTTCGGGCCGACCCTACGGTGCCCAGCCACAGCAGTTGCGCGGCGTGCAGCGGCGTTCCGCGCAGTTGTCCGATCTCATAGGCCGATGCCATCGTGCGCAGCATCGAGAAACTTGAACCGCCACCAGTATCCGTTGCCAGACCAACCCGGTGTCCGTCGCGCATCAACCCTGCCATGTCGAACAGGCCTGACCCGATAAAGGTGTTTGAGGTCGGACAATGGATCAACGCAGCGTCGACCTCACGCAGTCGGTCGCGTTCACGTGCCTCAAGGTGGATGACGTGGCCATACAGGCCGTTGGGGCCCAGCAGGCCGAACTTTTCATAGGTGTCCAGATAATCGCGGGCGTCGGGAAACAGCTCGCGTACCCAGGCAATTTCATCAGTCTGTTCGCTGAGATGGGTTTGCATCAGGCAATGGGGATGCTCTGCCCATAATGCGCCCATGGCCTCTAGTTGTTCGGGTGTGGAGGTGGGTGAGAAACGCGGCGTAATCGCATAGGACAGGCGGTCGATCCCGTGCCATTTCTCAAGCAAAGTCTGGGATTGGTCATAGGCAGTTTGCACGGTATCTCTCAGGCCATCGGGTGCGTTGCGATCCATGCAGGTTTTGCCCGCAACCACACGTTGACCGCGTTGTTTGGCCGCAAGGAAAAAGGCATCAACACTCTCGGGATGGATGGTGCAATAGCTGCACATCGTGGTGGTGCCGTGTGCCGCTGTCAGGTCCAGATACCGGTTGGCAATCTCAGAGGCATAGGCTGCATCCCCGAATTTCATCTCTTCGGGGAAGGTATAGGTGTTCAGCCAGTCGATCAGGCGTTTGCCCCAACTGGCGATCATGGCGGTCTGCGGATAATGCACATGCGCATCAACAAATCCTGCAAGGATCACGTGCTTACCATGATCCACGACTTTTGCCTCGGGGTGGGCATTGTTCAGACTGTCGGCATCCGATACGCTGGAAATCCGACCGTTTTCGATCAGAACCGCTTCGCTGATTTTCACAGCCTTGGTCGGTTCGCCCTCGAACGGGGTGCCAGTGAAACTCAGGACACGCCCTTTCAGCAGCGTTTTTTGCGCCATACTCATTCATCTCCGCCTGTCTGGGACTGCGAAACAGCATAGGGGCAGGAAAGTTGTCGGTAAATCGGCGCATTGTCATTGTTTTCCGGTAGCTGCTTCTTCTATTTAGGGGCCAATGGGCGAACAGAGCGGGGGCAGATATGACAACAGGTATTAACGAACCCGTAACTGAACCGACTTCTGATGATGACGCCTATGCGCTGGATCGTCGAACGGTAGCATCCATTCTGTATGCAGTTGATGTCGATGACCGCGAAAAGCTGATCGAATTGATGGACCCGCTGCACGCTGCCGACATCGCCGACCTTCTGGAACAGATCAACCCCTATGACCGCGCCCGGTTGATCCGTCTGTATGACAAAGAGTTCGACGGCGATATTCTGTCTGAACTGGACGAAGGTGTCAGGGAAGAAGTTATTGAAGTCCTGCGTCCCGATGTTCTGGCGGATGCCGTACGCGACATGGAAAGCGACGATGTCGTCGATCTGCTGGAAGACCTTGAAGAGCCCCAGCAAGAAGCCATCCTGGGTGCGCTGGAGGATTCCGAACGGATCGCGGCCGAACAGGCGTTATCCTACCCGGAAAACTCGGCCGGTCGGCTTATGCAACGCGAAGTCGTCATGGCGCCCGAGCATTGGACGGTTGGGCAGGCCATTGACTTTATGCGTGCCAATGACGGGCTGCCGGACCAATTTTACCATGTGGTCCTGGTTGACCCGCGTCTGAAGCCAACCGCGCAGGTCACGCTGGGCAAGCTGATGGCCACTCGGCGCGAGGTGGCTCTGCATGAGATTGCCGAAGAAGAATTCTACACCATCCCGGTCGATCAGGACGAAGAAGATGTGGCTTATGCGTTCAATCAGTATCACCTGATCTCGGCCCCGGTGGTGGATGGTGACGGACGGCTGGTCGGGGTGATCACCATTGATGACGCGATGGTGGTTCTGGATGAGGAATACGAAGAGGACATGTTGCGTCTTGCCGGCGTCAGCAACGAAAGCTCGCTGTCCGACAGTGTGGCCGCGACAAGCAGGCGCCGCCTGCCGTGGTTGGCGGTAAACCTGTGTACTTCGATCTGCGCCTCGCTGGTGATTTCCCAATTCGAGGCGGCGATTGATCAGTTGGTGGCATTGGCCATTCTGATGCCGATTGTGGCCTCGATGGGGGGCAATGCGGGGACACAATCGCTGACCGTCGCAGTGCGAGCCCTGGCAACGCGCGACCTGACAGGTGCGAACGTGATGCGGGTGATCCGACGGGAACTGCTGGTGGGCATGTTGAACGGGCTGTGTTTTGCCACCGTTCTGGGCGTGGTGGGAATGTATTGGTTCGGCTCGCCGTTGCTGGGTGTCGTGATTGGCTCCGCTCTGGTCGTGAACATGGTGATCGCAGGCTTTGCAGGTACGGTAGTACCGGTCGTGCTGGACCGGATGGGTATTGACCCGGCGCTGGCTTCAGGGACCTTTGTGACGACAACGACGGATGTCATGGGATTCTTTATCTTTCTTGGGCTTGCCAGCGTGGTGCTATTGTGACCGATCTGACCGAAATCAAAGCTGCCGCGCGCAAAGCGGCCTTTGCCCGGCGCAAATCTGCGTTTGATGCAAATCCGCCCGGTGCCGCCGGGCGACTATCTGAAATTCTGGCCGGGCACCGCGGAGTACCCCTGTCGGGTTATATGCCCATCCGGACCGAGAGTGACCCGCTGCCCGCCATGGCCGAGGCGTCCGCTTATGGCCCGGTTGGCGTACCGGTTATTCAGGCGGTCGGGCAGCCGCTGAAATTCTCTCGCTGGACGCCCGAAGGCAGGCTGAAGGATGGCCCGTTTGGCGCCAAGGTGCCTGAGGTCGATGACTATTTCGATCCCGAAATTCTGATCGTTCCGCTGGTGGCATTCGATGCAAATGGAGGGCGTCTGGGTTATGGGGGTGGGTTCTATGACCGGACATTGGAAGGGCTGCGCGCGAAACGCCCGACTCTGGCCATCGGTTTTGCCTTCGATGCGCAAGAAGCAGACAGGTTGCCGCTGGAACCGACGGATCAACCGCTTGATATGGTTGTCACCGAAAGCCGCGTGTTGACCATTTAACCAGCCTATCAGCCCTGGTTTTTGGCGCGGAAGTATTCCCAGGCGTTTTTCTCGGTCCCATCAGGCAATATGCACACGCCGGTCTGGCCATTCTCTCCGTCCCGAATTTCATACCTCCCACCGCTGTCGATGCAATAGATGGCCGAGGGGTTTGGCAGCTGTGGGTTTGAGTTGACCGCTTGCTCTTCCGAGCAGGCAGCAAGGGTGGCACAGACACCAAAGGTCAGACCGATCCGAAACATAAAGAATCTCCTAAATAAAGAGTTTTGCCGTTCATTGGGTCAGCTTAACGGCTTGTACTTGCGAATTGCCACACTTAGACGGTTTCTATGAGGATACTTTTTCTGGGTGACGTTATGGGCCGCGCTGGACGCGCGGCTGTTCAGCAACATCTGCCACGTCTGCGCGACGAATGGCGGCTGGATTTCGTGGTGATCAATGGTGAGAACGCCTCGAACGGAATGGGTTTGACCGGGGATCATGCCAAGCTGCTGTTAGATGCAGGGGCGGATTGCCTGACGCTGGGCGACCACGCTTTCGACCAGAAGGACATGTTGCAATTCATCGAGAGCGAACCGCGCATTGTGCGCCCTGTTAACTTTGCCAAGGGTGCTCCGGGACGCGGGCACCGTCTGTATACCGCGCCGGGCGGGCGCAAGGTTTTGGTCGTACAGGTGCTGGGGCAGGTCTTTATGAAGCGGCCCTTCGATGATCCGTTTTCGGCGATCGAGCCAATTCTGAAGTCGCACCCGCGCGGCGGTCAGGCCCAGGCGATCATCGTTGATATGCATTGCGAGGCCACATCCGAAAAGATGGCGATGGGGCATTATTGCGACAAGCGCGCCAGCCTCGTGGTTGGAACCCATACGCATGTTCCGACCGCGGATGCTCAGATACTTCCGGGGGGAACAGCCTATCTGACCGATGCCGGGATGTGCGGGGATTACGATTCTGTCATTGGTATGGAAAAGCTAGAACCGATGCGTCGGTTCATCACCGGGATGCCCAAGGCGCGGTTTACGCCTGCAAATGGCGAAGCAACGCTAAGCGGTGTGTTCGTGGAAACCGATGATCGCAATGGTCGGGCAAAATCCGTGCAAATGGTGCGCGTTGGGGGTCGCTTGCAACAAGCCGGGCCGCAATAGCGCGACGTTGGGCTTGCCCTGCTGCCCGCAATACGGGAAACTGCCCGACGGGCGCGCAAGCTGGGCCAGGGTTCGGACTGAATACCACGAATGCAATTTCTTCAACTGACAGAAACGGGCAGCGCGATCGTGGCGCTATTGGTTGTCGCAGGCATGTTTGTCATGTTCCTGCGCGAGGCTTACCCGACCGAGGTTGTCGCCATCGCGGGCGTTGCCCTGATGCTGGTGACCGGTATCCTGCCCTATCAAAGCGCGTTGGCAGTTCTGTCCAATCCTGCGCCATGGACGATTGCGGCGATGTTCATCGTCATGGGGGCTCTGGTCAGAACCGGGGCATTGGATTCCTTTACCGCAACTGCGCAGAAACAGGCACAGGTTAACCCGCGTATCGCGATTGCCATGCTGATGGGGTTTGTGGTTCTGGCCTCGGCGGTGGTGTCAAACACACCCGTGGTCGTCGTGATGATCCCGGTTTTTGTACAGATTGCCCGCACGTTGAACGTGCCGGCCTCGAAATTGCTGATCCCGCTCAGCTACGCTGCCATCATGGGGGGGACGCTGACACTGATCGGCACCTCGACCAACCTGCTTGTGGATGGTGTCGCGCGATCTCAGGGTCTGGCTGCATTCACGATTTTCGAAGTCACGCCCTTGGGCATCGCAGTAGTGATCTACGGCATGATCTATCTGCGCTTTGTTGCGCCGCGCCTGCTGCCGGAACGCGACAGCATGGCCTCGCTTCTCAGTGATCGCTCTAAGATGAAGTTCTTCACCGAGGCCGTCATTCCGCCCGACAGCAACCTGATCGGGCGCGAGGTGACAGGGGTGCAACTGTTCAAACGCCCCGGCGTACGCCTGATTGACGTGGTCCGCGGGGACGAGTCTTTGCGGCGCAACCTCAAAGGGGTGACGCTTGAGGTTGGGGATCGCGTGGTCCTGCGGACCGAGATGACCGAGTTGCTGAGCCTGCAAAGCAACAAAGAGTTAAAGCGTGTTGATCAGGTTTCTGCGGTCGAGACCAAAACGGTCGAGGTGCTGATCACACCGGGGTGCCGTATGGTTGGGCGAACGCTGGGCGTGATGCGCCTGCGCCGCCGCTATGGTGTCTACGTTCTGGCGGTACATCGGCGGAACCAGAATATCGGTCGTCAACTAGACGACCTCGTGGTGCGAGTCGGGGATACTCTGCTGTTGGAGGGATCACCTGCCGATATCCAGAAGCTTGCCGCTGATATGGATATGGTCGACGTGACACAGCCCTCGGCGCGGGCGTTCCGCCGCAATCACGCTCCGGTGGCGATTGGCGCACTTATCGGGATCGTCGTATTGGCTGCTTTAGGTGTGGCGCCAATTCTGCTGCTGTCCATTCTTGCGGTCGCTCTGGTTCTGGTCACCCGCTGCATAGACGCGGATGAGGCGTTTTCCTTTATCGAAGGGCGACTTCTGGCATTGATATTCTCGATGCTGGCCATCGGGGCCGCGCTTGATAAGTCCGGGGCGGTTTCCCTGATCGTCGATGCAATCGCACCTGGGCTTAGTGCGCTGCCACCGTTCCTGATCGTTTGGGCCATCTATGTTTTGACCTCGGTGCTTACCGAACTCGTCTCCAACAACGCCGTTGCGGTAGTGGTCACGCCGATCGCAATCGGGTTGGCGCAGGCCGTCGGCGTAGACCCAAGGCCGCTGGTAGTTGCGGTGATGTTGGCGGCATCTGCATCCTTTGCGACACCAATCGGATATCAGACCAACATGATGGTCTATGGTCCGGGGGGATATCGGTTTGTCGATTTCATGAAGGTTGGCATCCCCTTGAACCTGACGGTAGGGCTGCTTGCTTCGTTGCTTATTCCGATCATCTGGCCGTTGTAACACCGGCGCGAACCCGCCGGTTTTGCGCTGACGGTCTTGTAAAGGCTGATCCAGACACAATCTTTTCCTCTAGAACTTGGACGAAAGGACGGGATTATGCCTTTTCCAAAATTTGGTCAATTGATCGTGATGGGTGCGATTATGGTGGCGCTGATTGGCAGCGATGTATCGGCCGGTTCGGTGACCGGTACCGCCTCCTATCGCGAACGGATTGCCGTACCTGAAGACGCGACGCTTTATATCGAGCTGCAGGATATATCGCTTGCGGATGCGCCAGCGGTAACGCTGGCTGCGCAGCGCTACGTGCTGAGCGGGGTGCCTGCCGAGTTTGAACTGACCTATGATGATGCTCTGATCCGTGACGGGATGACCTATGCGGTGCGGGGGGCAATATATCGTGGGTCACAACTGCTGTTTACGACCGACACGGTGTATCCGGTCCTGACCAATGGTGCGCCGGATACAGCCGACCTTTTGTTGGTCAAGACGGGCGGCCCCACGTCGGCGGGGCTGGAAAACACAAGCTGGACGGCGATTGGTGTGGATGGGGCCGTGCTGAACAGCGAACGCGCACCGCAACTTGATTTTGCGCAAGGCGGTGCCTTTAGCGGCTCAGGCGGTTGCAACCGGTTCACCGGGCAGGCCGAGATATCGGGCACTTCGCTGACGTTTCCAGACAATATTGCGGCCACTTTGATGGCCTGCCCGCCCGAGATGGAGCAGGTGGAGGATCAGTTCTTTGCCGCCCTGCAAAACGTGGTGTCCTATGCGGTGGCGGGCGATAGCCTTGCGCTGCTGGACAGCGCAGGCGACCCGGTTCTGAAATTCATACGCACGCAGTAATCAGGCCACAGCGCGCGACCGTCCTGCGTTGCGCCCGGAAAAGATGCAGCCGCCCAGAAATGTGCCTTCCAGCGCGTTGTATCCGTGATAGCCGCCGCCGCCGAAACCGGCGACCTCTCCTGCGGCGAACAGCCCGGGAACGACCTGACCGTTTGCGCCGATCATCTGACTGTCGAGGTTGGTCTGCAAACCGCCCAGCGTTTTGCGCGTCAGCATGTGAAGTTTGACCGCGATTAGCGGCCCATTGGCTGGATCAAGGAACTTGTGTGGTTTGGCGGTGCGGATCAACCTGTCACCCCGATAGTTGCGGGCCGCCAGAATAGCCGCCATCTGCGCGTCCTTGGTAAACGGGTTGTCGATCTGTGAGTCCCGCGCTTCGATTTGGGCGCGCAAATGCGCCTCATTGATCAGATCGCCACCCAGTTGGTTCATGCCGCTGACCAGTTCGGTCAGAGTGTTGGCAACGATGAAATCTTCCCCGTGCTGTTTGAAGGCCTCGACCGGCGCGGTGGCTTGCGATCCTGACAAAATGCGCTGACGGATAACCTCTTTCCAGCTGCCCGAGGTGAAATCCGGGTTCTGTTCCGACCCCGATAGCGCAAATTCCTTTTTGATCACCTTTTGGGTCAGCACAAACCAGCTGTATTCATAACCGGTCTTCAGGATCTCTTTCAACGTGCCCAACGTGTCGAACCCCGGCAAACAAGGGGGCAACAGACGATTGCCGCGCGCGTCAAACCACATAGAGCTTGGGCCGGGCAGGATACGAATTCCGTGCGATGGCCAGATCGGGTTCCAGTTTTTGACGCCCTCGGTGTAATGCCACATCCGGTCGCCGTTGATCACATGCCCACCGGCCTTTTCGCTGATGGGGATCATGCGGCCGTCAACGTGAAACGGCACGCCCGCGATCATGTCTTTGGGTGGTTCGCCCAGGCGGTCGCGCGGCCAGTTCTTGCGCACCATTTCGAAATTGCCACCAATACCGCCCGAACTGACGATGACCGAAGGAGCATAGACCTCGAATTCCCCAACCTCTTCCCGGTTGGTCTTGGCGCCATGCGCGGCTGCGTCCTCAGCCAAGACCTCTCCCGAGACGCCTTTGGCACAGCCGTTTTGCATAATGATATGGCTGACTTGGTGGCGGAACTTCAGCTGAATCAGGCCTGTGTTGACATGTTCGCGCACGCGACGGATGAAATGTTCCAGAACACCAGGGCCGGTGCCCCATGTGATGTGGAACCGGGGTACCGAATTGCCATGCCCATCGGCATAAGAACCGCCACGTTCGGCCCATCCAACCACAGGAAACCATCGCAGCCCCATATCGTGCAGCCAGGGCCGCATTTCACCGGCGGCGAATTCGACATAAGCCTCGGCCCATTTGCGGGGCCAAGCGTCTTCTTCGCGGTCAAACTGCGCGCTGCCCTGCCAGTCACGCAAGGCCAGTTCGTGGCTGTCCCTGATGCCCATCCTGCGCTGTTCCGGCGTGTCGACCATGAACAGTCCACCGAGGCTCCAGAATGCCTGACCGCCGAGGAAATGACCGGGTTCCTGATCCAGTATGATCACCTTTTTTCCGCGGTCGCCTAGCTCGGCCGCGGCCGCAAGCCCGGCCAGCCCAGCCCCAACGACAATGGCATCTGCGGTGTTATTGGACATGTTCTTTCCTCTCAGCGGCGGCGCAGCCAGGCGATAAATGGCAGGGCGACGACATACATCAAGATACCATAGACGGCCGATGGCAGAGCAAGAGGGCTTAGCCCGTTTTCCGTGCTGGTAATCAGCGCTGCCAATGTGATGCCAAGAGTCGAGTTTTGGATGCCAGTTTCGATCGAGATCGTCTTGCTCTCGTTCCATGACAGGTTCACGGCGCGGGCCAGTCCCAGCCCGATCAGCAGCAGCGCACTGTTCAGGGTGATCAACGCCGACCCCATCAGCCCCAAATTTTCGACGAACATTTCCCAGTTCCCGGCCAGCGCGGCGAGAACGATCAGGACGAAAAGAATCGAAGCCAGTTTGGACAATGGGGCATCGAAACGTTCTGCGAATCCTTTTGCGAAATGCCGTATACTGACGCCGATGGCGACGGGCAGGGTGGTGATCAGGAACATCGCTATGGCCAGCCCGGTGATCGAAACCTCGGGTGCGTCCTCGCCCATGAAGTGATTGATCGACCATGCTGCCAATACGGGTACCGTCACCATCGACAGCAAGCTGATGATGGCTGTCAGGCTGACGGAAAGAGCGACATCACCCTTGGCCAGTTTAGTCAGGATATTGCTGGTAACACCGCCGGGGCAAAAGCTGAGGAGCATAACACCGACTGCTATTTCCGGTGGCAGTGCAAAGAGATTGACCGTCGTAAATGCCACAATGGGAAGCAAGATCACCTGGCAGAACGCCCCTATCGCAAAAGGGTAACGTCTGCTGACAACCCGGCGGAAATCGGCGATCTCAAGCCCGACACCCAAGGACAGCATGATTATGGCCAACGATAGTGGCAGGCCGACATTAATAAGCAGATCCAACTACAACTCCTCCCAAAGCCGTTCGGACCAGCGTAAGCGAGGGTCAAAGCCGCAGGCAACCGCGCCGTAGGGTCAGCCGTAGCGTTGGGCGAACCTGCGCAGGATTTCACCGGGCAGAGTGACATTGGCGGCGTGGCAAATGTCGATCAGACGCTGCGCATCTTCGGGCGGGAAATAGCCGTGGTGTTTGTAGATGGTGATACGTTCTTCAAAGTCGCGGGCATCAGCCTCGGGGTGGAACTGTGTGGCATAGACATTCTGGCCCCAGCGGATCATCTGGAAGGGGCAAGGGTCCGAGGCAAGCAGATGCACGCACCCATCTGGCAGGGATTGCACAGCCTCTTTATGGCCCACAAAAGCATCAAAACTCTGACCCAGCCCCGAGATCAGTGGATCGGTTGCACCGTCCTCTGTCACGTGGCAGGTCGAAGGGCCGACGGGCTCTCCGAACTGGTCCTTGCTGACATCGCCACCCAGATGCGCGGTAAGAATACCTAGCCCATAGCAGCACCCCATGAACGGATGATCGCGCGCGGTGATCTGCGGCATCAGGCCCATGATCGCGGCTTCGATGCGGGCATCCATGTGCGACTTTGCAGTTGGATCATCGCTGACACAGCCGGGGCCGCCGCCGACGATCACTCCGGCATAATCTGTCACGTCCAAACCCTCGGGCAGGTCTTCGCAGTCCAGCCGGATGCGATGAGTTTGATCAGGGCTTAGGCCGGTCTTGTCCAGAATCGAGGCATATTCGGCATCCGACGCATCGGTTTCCGGGCGTAACTGCAGGATCAGAAATTGTTTCATGGAACGGCTCTTACCCGTCACAACGGCCAGAACACAAGGATGGCGGGTATCGAAACCGCAATGATCAGGATTTCCAGCGGCAGGCCCATGCGCCAGTAGTCTCCGAACCGATAGCCACCCGGACCCAGAACCAGCGTGTTGTTCTTATGCCCGATAGGTGTCAGGAACGCGGCCGAGGCTGCAACGGCGACCGTCATCAGAAACGGGTCGGGGGAAACCTCAAGCGTGCGGGCCATCTGAATGCCGACCGGGGCCGCCACAATCGCCGTAGCGGTGTTGTTCAACACGTCCGACAGGGTCATGGTGACCACCATCAGAACGGTCAGAATAGCCCATGCAGGCAGGCCGTTAGTTAACTGGATCAGCGCATTGGCGATCAGTTCGGTGCCGCCCGAGGTTTCCAGTGCGCTGCCCAGGGGGATCATCGAGCCCAGCAAAACGACCACCGGCCATTCGATGTGAGTATAGAGATCCGCGATTGGCATGATCTTGGTCAGCACATAGGCAACCACAACAAGCCCCAATGCGACCGGCAGGTAGATCAGCCCAACACTGGCCGCCAGCACCGCGGTGGCAAACAGGCCAATCGCAAGCCACGCCTTTTCATTGGCGGTGACGTTCAGACCGCGTTGGGCCAGCGGTAGGCATCCCAGCCATTCGGTCACATCGGCGCTGCGATCACGCGGGCACAGCAACAACAGGATGTCGCCAGCCTCAACCTCGGTTTTGCGGACCTGTTCGGTGATGCTGCGGCCCTGGCGCGAAATGCCCATCAAAACGGTGCTCTGCCGCCATGCCAATCCCAACCCCTGCGCCGTACGCCCGGTGATGCGGGCGTTTTCGGTCACGACAACCTCGACGACTTCCAGCCCGTCGCCTTCAGCGGTCAGAAGCTCCTGTCGACGTGTGTCCGAAAAATCCAGCTTCAGCGCCGCGCGGAATTCATCCAGCGCCTCGGGGCGGGCCTCAAGCACCAGCGCGTCACCCTGATTCAGTGTTGCATGGGCCGACCGGCCATAGCGGCGCTTGCCGTCGCGGATCAGGCCGATGATGGCGACGTCGGATTTCTCGGCATCTTCATAAAGCTCGCTGACCCGTTTGCCGATCAACGGCGATTCCGGTGGGACGGTCAGTTCTGCGATATATTCGGCCAGCGCCTCAGAGGTTTCGGTTTGCGGTCCCCGGTTCGGGATCAATCGCCAGCCCACCAGTGAGACAAAGGCAAGCCCGGCAATCGCAGCAATGCCACCCACAGGGGCGAAATCGAACATACGAAAGGGCTCGCCCAGAGTTTCTGCGCGGATTGAGGCGATGATGATGTTCGGTGGCGTGCCAATCAGGGTCGCCATCCCACCCAGAATTGTTGCAAAGCTGAGCGGCATTAGGGTCAGGCCGACGGCTCGTCCGGCTTTTCGTGCGGTCTGAATGTCGACCGGCATCAACAGGGCCAAGGCAGCGACGTTATTCATGAAGGCGGACAGAACAGCCCCGATACCGCCCATCAAGGCGATATGGGCCCCAAGGCCGCGTGACGCGTCAACCAGGGATCGCGTGATCAGGAATACCGCACCGGACCGGACCAGCCCGGCCGAAACGACCAGAACCAGCGCGACGATGATGGTTGCCGAGTGACCAAAACCGGCAAAAGCGTCATCGACGGGTACGACACCCAACACCACTCCGATCAGAAGCGCGGAAAACGCAACAAGATCATAGCGAAACCGCCCCCAAAGCAGCATTCCGAATACAGTGGCAAAGAGAGCGAAAAGTATGATCTGATCTGTCGTCATACCGCCAACATACTCGCAGAAGAAGCCGTCGCAAGCCGGTCTCTTGATCCCATGGCCCGCAAACGTCTATATGGGCGCCAAATACGCAATCACTATCACGAGGACGCACCATGGCAGGCCACTCCAAATGGGCCAATATCCAGCACCGCAAGGGACGTCAGGACGCCGCGCGGTCCAAACTGTTTTCCAAGCTGTCAAAAGAGATCACTGTTGCCGCTAAGATGGGCGACCCCGATCCCGACAAGAACCCGCGTCTGCGTCTGGCGGTGAAAGAGGCCAAGTCAAACTCGGTCCCCAAAGACGTGATCGACCGGGCGATCAAGAAATCGCAGGCGGGCGATGGCGACGAATACGAAGAAATCCGGTATGAGGGCTATGGCCCCAACGGCGTGGCCGTCATCGTCGAGACGATGACCGACAACCGGAACCGGACCGCATCGACCGTGCGCTCGACCTTTTCCAAGAATGGTGGCAATCTTGGCGAGACCGGTTCCGTCGGCTTTATGTTCGAACGCAAGGGTGAAGTGGTCTATCCGGATACGGTTGGTGATGCCGACACCGTGTTCGAAGCGGCCATTGAGGCAGGCGCGGAAGATGTTGAAAGCTCGGACGAAGGTCATATCATCTGGTGCGCCGACACCGATCTGAACGACGTCTCGAACGCGCTCGAGGCCGCGCTGGGTGAAACGGAATCCACCAAACTGGTTTGGAAGCCAAGCACCACGACCGAGCTGGGGCTTGAGGATATGCAAAAGCTGATGAAGTTGGTCGATGCGCTGGAAGATGATGATGACGTTCAGCGCGTCACAACCAATTTCGAAGCATCGGATGAGGTGATGGCGCAGCTTTGATCTGCCCCGCATCCTGAGATTTGGAAACCCGGCCCTCAGGCCGGGTTTTTTTGTTGGTTGGAGGATAGGGCTATTGGCCGATCAGGTTCGAACTCATAGGCTGGGTCGAATAGCTGGAGCAGCGAGTCAAAGTGCAGATGACCGAACCCCAATCTGAATTGGCCAAACGTAATGTGCCCGTCCTGACCGGGCAGAGCATTCTGTCCCAGGTCGCCTGGACCCTTGGCAGCCCGTCCATTGTCTTGCCGTTTCTTGCCGTTTCGCTGGAACTTCCGATGTTCATCGCCGGCGCGCTGGTTTCAATCCGCATGGTCGGCAGCATGATCGCCGACGTGTTTCTGGCCCAGGTCATTGCGCTGCGCGAACAGAAGAAACGCAGCATCGCGATGACCGAAGTATTGATCGGGGCCTGCCTTGTCATGGCTCTGGCGGCGGCCGCGACGGGCAGTCTCGTGTTCACGGCCACAGCCTTTATCACCGCATTTTTTTTGATCGGTCTTGTGGGTGAGATCCAGACATTGCTGCTTACTGACCTGCTGGGCGCGCACGTTCAGTCCAGGTCACGTATGATCATGCGATATCTGCAGTTAGGCGCCGGCGGATTGGGCGCAATCGGTCTTGTTCTGTTGGTCCATCAAATCACGCTGGGCAACCCTCCGTTTGCGCGCCATTCGGTTGTGATCGGAGTTGCAGTGGTGTTTTTTCTGTTGTCTGGCCTATCAATCCTGGCGATGTCCGAAGTTCCGCATCAGAAAATTTCCACAGCGCCTGAGGACGAAAACAAAAGGCATTGGTCCGAATATTTCACCGATATTCTGGCGATGTTCAACCAGACCTGGTTCCGGCGCTATATGGTCATGCGCCTTCCGATTGTGGTTGTCAGTCTATCGGTTCCGTTCTTTGCCCTGATGGCGGCCGAGGCACATCACAGTTCGGCCAAAGGCCTTACCGCAATGATCATTTCGTCGGCCTCTGGATATCTGGTCTCTGCGCCTTTGTGGCAGTTTGTTAACCTGAAATCCCACCGGGCGGTCATGGTATCCGGAACTCTGATGGTGGCCTTGACCGGAGCAGGGCTGCTGGCGGTCCATTACCTCCATATCGGTCATCAGGTGCACACTCATGCGGTTGCCCTGTTTGTGGTGACCGTGGCGGTTACAGGCATCAGCAGTGCCCGAAAGTTGTATTTTCTGGATATCGCCCCGTTTGATCAGCGGGTCAAAGGGGCGGCTGCGGTGAAAAGCATCTCGCGGATTGTTGCGGTCATCGTGTCGGCGGCGCTGGCTGGGCTGGCGCATATGCACGAGGTCTCTGCGGCGGTTTTGATCGTTGTCTTGGTCAGCCTGATCGCAGCTTTTGCCTGTTACCGGGTGGTGACGCCAATTCCTAAAGCGCCCGAGCCATCCTGATCGGCCAATCCTGTCTATCGTTGAATAAGCGCGTCGACAGCCGCGCGCTTTACAGCGGCGGTCAGCGGCGAAAGGGCCGAGGATAAGACACGCCCGACCTGCCAGGTCAGCGGAACATCAAGGGGCTTGTCAGGTATCAAGGGGCACAACAGGCCATCTGCCAAAGGCTTTTGTACCAACTCAATCGGGTTCATTCCCCACCCGATGCCGGCGATCGCTGCATCCACAAACCCGTGTGAGGATGGCAGAAAATGCGATGGCGGGGAAATGTGGTGCCCGAACTCTCTCGCAAACCAGGCTTTCTGAAGACCGTCCTTTTGATTGAAGGTCAGGCACGGTGCCATGGCAAGGCTGCTTTTGGTTACACCGTCCCGGAACCAGTTTTGCATAAAACCTGGGCTGGCCGTTGGAATATACCTGAAATCCCCAAGTGGATGGGCATCGCAGCCAGAGACCGGTTGTCCTCCGGTGGTAACAGCCGCGCTGACCTCACCGCGGCGCAACCAATCGGCCGAATGGTCCTGATCATCAATTACCAGATCGAACAGCAACTCATCTGTTTGGGCCATCGCAGCGATGAACCATGTGGCCAAACTGTCTGCAGGAATTGCAATGCGCACCTGGGTCGGGCCAGAGGTTCCCTCCAACGCCAGTTCACGGGCCAACTGTGCCTCAAGCAGCCCGATATCCTCGGCGTATCTGGCAATGCGCAAGCCGGCGGGTGTCGCTGTGCAGGGCGCACCACGAGTGATCAGGGCGGCGCCTATCCGATCCTCTAATGACTTGATCCTCTGCGATATCGCCGAAGGCGTCACCGACAGCTCTGTGGCGGCGGCGTCAAAGCTTCCGTGGCGTAGAATGGCCGAAAGTGCGGCAAGGTGATTGGGATCCAGCAACATTAGCAGAGCTTAACCAGGTGTAGCTTCTTTAATTTGATAAATCGACTGACTGGCTCTAGTCAATCAAAACGAACACAGGAGGTTTCATGTCCGCATCTCTGATTTCCGGATTCGCTCTGGGCTTTAGTCTGATTTTGGCCATTGGTGCGCAGAACGCCTTTGTCCTGCGTCAAGGGCTGCGCCGCGAACATGTTTTTGCCCTATGCCTGACCTGCGCCGTATCGGATGCCATTCTGATTGCGGCAGGGGTTGCCGGGTTCGGAACGCTTGCTCAGACTGCTCCTTGGTTCGAGCCGGTCATGCGCTATGGCGGGGCTGTGTTTCTGACCTGGTACGGGTTGCGCAGCCTGCTATCGGCCTGGCGCGGCGGGTCTTCCATGGATGTCAGTGAAGGGACACGTTCAAGTCTGAGGTCTGTCCTGCTGACCGTGCTGGCATTCACCTGGTTAAATCCGCATGTCTATCTGGACACGGTGGTTCTGATCGGGTCGATATCTGCACAGTATGATGACCGGTTGGCCTTTGCTATTGGAGCGATGCTGTCCAGCTTTGTCTTCTTCTTCTCGTTGGGCTACGGGGCAAGGATTCTGTCGCCGGTCTTTGCCCGCCCAAGGGCATGGCAGATTCTGGATGTTGTTATCGGTTTTGTCATGCTGGCGATTGCGGCCAAGCTGGTGGCGATCTGAGGTCTTGTTCCCGCCTGTGTTTCGGTGTTGAACCGTTAACATGACAACTCAACCTAACACCTATCGGCCATTGGCGGGAATGTTCTGGATGTTTTCCGCCGGTCTGTCCTTTGTTGTCATGACTGCGCTCGTCAAATCTCTGGGCACCTCCATGGACCCGATACAGGCCGCATTTCTGCGCTTTGTCTTTGGGTTGGTGTTCCTACTGCCAGCGTTACGGCTGATCGTTACGACACCTCTGACACGTAGGCATCTGACACTGTTCGGCATCCGCGGGGTGGTTCACGCCATTGCCGTGATGCTGTGGTTTTTTTCCATGACCCGAATTCCGTTGGCCGAAGTCACGGCCATGAACTACATGACGCCGGTCTATGTCACATTGGGTGCTGTGCTGTTTCTAGGCGAGAAGCTAGCCTTCCGCCGGATTGCCGCCATTGGTGTCGCATTGATCGGTGTAGCAATTATTCTCCGACCTGGGTTTCGGGATATCTCGGTTGGTCACGTGACCATGTTAGGCACTTCGTTGACGCTTGGTGCATCCTACCTGCTGGCCAAGATGCTGGTGCGAGATCTGCCGCCCTCGGTCGTGGTTGCACATATGTCCATATGGGTGACGATGGCGCTGATACCTTTCGCCATTGCCGTGTGGTCCCCTCCAAGTCTCCATGATTTGGCTGTGCTGTTTCTGGTTGCCTGTTTTGCCACACTTGGACACTATTTGATGACATTGGCCCTGCAGGCCGCCCCCGTAGCAGTGACGCAGCCCGTCACATTCTTACAGCTGATCTGGGCCACGCTGGTTGGGGCGTTGGTTTTCCACGAAAGCGTAGATTTGTGGGTGGTCGCGGGGGGCACGCTGATTCTGTTGGCAGTCAGTTTTATTGCCTGGCGCGAGGCCGTGTTGAACCGCAGCAGCCTGACGACCCCCAGTATTGCACCTAAACTTTAGCCGGTTTCTACCGAAAAAACGTTATTAATTGACGAGTCAATAAAAATCTCCTAGCGTTTTTCTATCAAAAGCAGTTGAGGGGTACGGATGCCGAAACTCGGAATGGAGCCAATCCGCCGTGATGCGATCGTAAAGGCAACGATTGCTGAGCTCGGGTCGAAAAAATCCCTCGATGTAACCGTCAGCCAGATCGCTAAGCGGGCTGGCATGTCCAGCGCGCTGGCACATCACTATTTCGGCGGTAAAGATCAGATTTTTCTGGCAGCGATGCGCCGCATCCTGTCGGATTTCGGGGCAGAGGTCCGGTCAGAACTGAAAACAGCCACGCCAAGTGGACGCGCGCAGGCGATCATCCGGGCATGCTTTGCCCCATCCTGTTTCACGCCGGATGTGACGGCAGCGTGGATGACGTTCTACGTTCTTGCGCAGACCAATGACGACGCCCTGCGATTGTGGCAGATTTATCAGGCCCGTATCCGGTCGAACCTGGTTTATGCGCTGCGCCCGCATTTGGCCGATCCGGTTGAGGCGGCCGGGAACATGATCGCCTTGATCGACGGACTTTATATCCACGCCGCGCTGAGCGCCCCGGAAGAACCGCAACTGGCTGTAAACCACGCGATGCGCGTGCTCAGCACCTTGCTCGAGGCCGAGAAATGACAAAACCTAATATTCTGATCCTGATGGTGGATCAGTTGAACGGGACCCTTTTTCCTGACGGTCCTGTCGACTGGCTGCATGCGCCAAACCTGAAAAAGCTGGCCGAACGATCCACGCGATTTGCGAATGCCTATACGGCGTCGCCCCTGTGTGCGCCGGGTCGGGCCAGTTTTATGTCCGGTCAGTTGCCGTCGCGCACTGGTGTCTATGACAATGCCGCCGAGTTTGGTAGTGATATTCCGACATATGCCCACCATCTGCGCCGTGCAGGGTACTATACCTGTTTGTCGGGCAAGATGCATTTCGTCGGGCCCGATCAGTTGCACGGGTTTGAAGATCGCCTAACCACCGACATCTACCCCGCCGATTTCGGCTGGACCCCGGACTACCGTAAACCAGGAGAGCGGATTGACTGGTGGTATCACAATATGGGTTCGGTCACGGGCGCAGGTGTAGCCGAGATTTCCAACCAAATGGAATATGATGACGAGGTGGCCTATAACGCCAAGTCCAAGCTATACGATCTGGCCCGTGGCAAGGACGACCGTCCATGGTGCCTGACTGTAAGCTTTACCCACCCGCATGATCCCTATGTTGCACGTCGCAAATACTGGGACCTGTACGAAGATTGCGAGCACCTTCTGCCCGAGATTGCCGACCTTGGTTATGATAATCAGGACCCGCATTCGAAACGGATTTTTGACGCCAATGACTGGCGCAGCTTTGACATCACTCAAGAAGATACCCGCAAATCACGCCGCGCTTATTTCGCCAATATCTCTTATCTGGACGACAAGGTCGGAGAAATCCTCGAGGTGTTAGAGACCACGCGGCAAGAGGCGATCATCCTGTTCGTTTCGGATCATGGCGATATGCTTGGTGAACGCGGATTGTGGTTCAAGATGACCTTCTATGAAGGGTCATCCCGCGTCCCGCTGATGATCTGTGCGCCCGATCTGCCAGCGGGCCGGATCGACGCTCCGGTTTCGACCATAGATGTGACGCCGACCTTGGGTGCTCTTGCTGGTGTCGATATGGCAGAGATCGCGCCGTGGACAGATGGCGAAAACCTTGTGCCGCTGGCCATGGGGCACGAGCGCAGTGCGCCGGTCGCGATGGAATATGCAGCCGAGGCCTCCTATGCGCCACTGGTGTCCTTGCGCTATGGCAAATGGAAATACAACCGATGTGCGCTAGACCCTGATCAACTGTTCGACCTCGAGGCGGACCCTTCCGAGTTGGAGAACCTCGCAGACAGGCCAGAGCATGCAGGAACGTTGCAGACCTTGCGTGCCAAGTCCGATGCCCGTTGGGATCTGGATCGGTTCGACGCCGAAGTTCGCGCCAGCCAGGCGCGTCGCTGGGTCGTGTACGAGGCGTTGCGCCAGGGCGGGTATTATCCTTGGGACTACCAGCCCCTGCAGAAAGCATCTGAGCGGTACATGCGTAACCACATGGATCTGAATATCGTCGAGGAAAGCCAACGCTTTCCACGCGGAGAGTAACAACCCGAATTAACAAGACCCTCTCCGGTCAGGCAGAGATTTTTCGATGAAAAATCTTGGCTCCGGTTGAGAATGGAGACCCGAAAATGGAAGCAGATTTCGTCATCGTCGGCGCAGGTTCCGCAGGCTGCGCGATGGCATATCGTTTGAGTGAGGCCGGTGCCTCGGTTCTGGTGATCGAGCATGGCGGCACCGACGTCGGGCCCTTCATCCAAATGCCCGCCGCGCTAAGCTATCCGATGAACATGTCGCGCTATGACTGGGGCTATCAATCCGAGCCTGAACCGCATCTGAACAACCGCCGTCTGGCCTGCCCGCGAGGGAAGGTGATCGGCGGTTCCTCTTCGATCAACGGAATGGTTTATGTGCGCGGCCACGCCCGAGACTTCGATACCTGGGCCGAGATGGGCGCGGATGGCTGGTCTTATGCGGATGTGCTGCCGTATTACAAACGGATGGAGACCTGGCATGACGGCGGTCATGGTGGTGATTCCGCGTGGCGGGGCACTGACGGGCCGCTGCATGTGTCGCGGGGCCCGCGTGCGAACCCGCTGTTCCAGGCCTTTGTCGATGCGGGCCAGCAAGCCGGGTATGAAGTCACGGGCGACTATAACGGTGAAAAGCAAGAAGGCTTCGGCCCGATGGAGCAGACCGTCTGGAAAGGGCGGCGCTGGTCGGCGGCAAATGCCTATCTGCGGCCTGCGCTCAAGCGCGAGAACTGTGATATCGTGCGCGGTCTGGCGACCCGGATTGTTCTGGAAAACGGAAGCGCTGTTGGCGTTGAACTGATCCGTGGCGGCAAGACAGAGGTCATCCGCGCCCGCCGCGAAGTGGTCATCGCAGCCTCGTCCATCAATTCGCCGAAACTTTTGATGCTGTCTGGAATCGGCCCGGCTGCGCATTTGGCTGAGCAGGGGATCGGAGTTGTTGCAGACCGTCCGGGGGTTGGCGCAAATCTACAGGACCATTTGGAGCTGTATATCCAGCAAGCCTCGCTTCAGCCGATCACGCTCTACAAACACTGGAACCTGGTCAGCAAAGGCCTGATCGGGGCGCAATGGCTGTTCACCAAGACCGGCCTTGGTGCCTCGAACCAGTTCGAAAGCGCGGCCTTCATCCGATCAAGGCCGGGTGTCGAATACCCCGACATCCAGTACCACTTCCTGCCGATGGCGGTGCGCTATGACGGGCAGGCTGCGGCCGAGGGGCACGGGTTCCAAGCACATGTGGGTCCGATGCGATCGGAATCACGGGGTGCTGTGACATTGCGCTCGGCTCGACCCGAGGACGCACCTGTCATCCGGTTCAATTACATGAGCCAGGAAAAAGACTGGGAGGAGTTCCGCACCTGTATCCGCCTGACGCGAGAGATTTTCGGGCAAGAGGCGTTCAGACCCTTTGCCGGGAAAGAGATTCAGCCCGGTGCTGCGGTACAAACAGATGAAGAGTTGAACGCCTTTATCGCTGAGCATGCCGAAAGTGCCTATCATCCCTGCGGCACCTGCAGGATGGGACGGGCGGATGACCAGAACGCGGTTGTCGACTCCGAAGGCCGGGTGATCGGCGTGGATCGGCTGCGTGTGGCGGACAGTTCGATCTTTCCGCAAATCACCAACGGCAACCTTAATGCGCCGTCGATCATGGTGGGCGAGAAAGTCTCGGATCATCTGCTGGGCAAAGATCCGTTGCCCAAAGCCAATGATCAGCCTTGGATTCATCCGCAATGGGCCTCGGCGCAGCGCTGATTTGATCCGCGTCAAAGCGGGGGGAGTGGGACCAATATAGACCTGAATCGCAACGCATTTTCTAAGGAGCGAACAGGAATGTCCCACACCCCGCACGAATTGGCCGAAGAGTTTCCCGACAAGGTCGAATTGATCAGTCAGCTTAAACAGTCTGATGCGCATTTTTCTCGGCTGGCCGAAGAGTATCACGAGGTCAATCGTATCGTGCACCGCGCGGAAACTAACGTCGAGCCGATGGAGGACCTTGCCGAAGGCGAGCTGCGCAAGAAACGCGCCGCATTGAAGGATGAGATCTGGGCGATTTTGTCGAACGCTTAAGGGTTGGGCGGGGGCATTGCCCCCGTTTCGGCTGGCCGCGGTTTTAGGCCGGGTAAAGCTCAGGTGACTTCATAGGGTAGGGTTCCGCGGGTATGAGTGTCGATGGACAGGCGACGTTCCAGCGGAGGAACTGACCGTTGGTGGCAGTTCTGGCGTTCGCAGATCCGGCACGAGATACCTATGGGCTCGTAGGCACTGGCGTTTGAGATATCCAGATTGTCCGCATAGACCAACGCTTCGGCGTGGCGGACCTCGCATCCCAGCGCAATCGCATAGCGCCGGACAGGCGCTCCGTACGAACCGCCCGATTTCGAAACATCCCGCGCTAGCGAGATATAGCGGACCCCGTCCGGGGTTTCGGCAAGCTGCCGCAGGAAGTGACCCGGAGTTTCAAAGGCGCGGTGCACATTCCACAACGGGCACGCACCGCCAAAGCGCGCAAATTGCAGGCGCGTGGCGGAGTGGCGTTTTGTGATCGTTCCGGCCTGATCCACCCGAACAAAGAAGAATGGTATCCCCTTTGCACCGGGGCGCTGCAGCGTCGAAAGCCTGTGGGCCACCTGTTCGATGGATGCTCCAAAACGATTGCTGAGCAATTCCAAATCATGGCGGTAAAGCTGGGCTGCACTGAGAAATTCGCCATAGGGCATCAGAGAGGCGCCAGCGAAATAATTCGCCAAGCCGATCTTCGCAATCGCGCGCGCCTCATCACTGTGAAATTTGGCGAAATCCAGTGTCGCTTCAAGCAGCTTGTCCTGATTGATTAGGGATACCTGCAAGAGCAGCTGAAACACTTGTGTTTGCGGTGCAATCCGTGATGACAGCAGCAATGTTTTGCTATCCGCATCGTATTTCCGGGTTTCTTCGATATCCGGGAACTGAACGCGAATACCATTTTCACCCAAGCTTTCGATTGCGGCGGCGCGAATTCCGCCTTTGTCCTGGGCGCGGCCAGAAAATCGTTCCGCAGCCCGGTCAACCGCGTCAATGTAGTTGTCGCAATAATGGAAAAAGTCTCGCACTTCTTCCCAGGGGCTGGCCTGAATCTGTGCGTCTTCACGTCCCAGGGCTTCGTCCAGCGAGGCCAGCCTTTCATGCGTCTGGCGATACGTGCGGTGCAGGGCGATAAACGCTCGGGCCATTGCGGGGGCGTTTGAAGCTGTCAGGCGCAGATCAGCGAGCGGTGGCATGGCGTCATCAAACACGGGGTCCGCCAGCGCCTCGCGCAGGTCTGAGACCAGACGTTCGCTGTCGCCAGTGCTAAGTTCGGTCACGTCCATGCCGAATTCCTGCGCCAGAGCCAGAACAACCGTGGTCGAGATCGGGCGGTTGTTATTCTCCATCTGGTTCAGATAGGGAAGCGAAACCCCCAGTTTGGCTGCGAATTCCTTTTGTGTCAGCGTCAGGCGCGTGCGCATTTCACGCAGTTTTGCACCAGCATAGAGCTTTTGGGTCGCCATGGCGTGCCTTTGCAACTTTTCTAATCTTGAACGCTAGCTTTGCAAACCGTCCTGCGCAAGGCGTGTTACAGGCCCAAATACCGTTCGCGCCGGATCACGATGGCAATAGCAACGATGGCAAATGTTGCAGAGGCCAACATCAGCCACAGCAGCGGCATCGCGCCTGTTTCATGGGTTAGTATTGCGCCCGTGAGCGCGCTCAGGCCAGCTCCGCCGCCCAGCATGATGGCCCCGCTCAGCCCAGATGCTGTCGCGGCCAGGTGCGGGCGGACGGACAGTGCGCCTGAAGTTGCGTTTGGAATGGTCATACCATTGCCCACACCAACAATGGTCATGAACCCAAAGAAGCTGAGAACCGAGCCGAAGCCCGTAAGGAACACGATAGTCGACAGTGCAACGCCGGTTGCGTTCATCCAGCACCCCCAAAGAACCATCCGGTTCACGCCAAAGCGGACAGAGAACCTGCCGCTGAAGAAGTTGCCGAAGAAATAACCCACCGCAGGGGCGCCGAAGTAAATGCCCAGTTCTGACGCTGTTAGGCCGAACAGTTCAGTCCCGACGAAAGGCGCGCCGCCCAGATAGGCGAAAAAAGCGCCCGACGACAGGGCTGAGGCCATGGAATAGCCCCAGAACCGAGGGGATCTGAGCAATTCCGGGTATTCACGAAACTGCTGCAGCAAGGTCAGCCCGCTTTTGCGGGATGTTTCTCCGAAGTCGGAATAGGTCAGCATTAGCGCCAGTAGACCCAGCCCGAAAGGAAGCCAGAAATTTGCCTTCCAGCCAAAGCTCTCTTCCAGAAAGCCGCCGATGGCAGGGCCAATCATTGGAACAATGGCCATTCCCATGGTGACATAGCCGATCATCGAAGCGGCCTGATCTGCTTCGTAAAGGTCTCGCACCGCTGCACGGCTAAGGACCATTCCAACTGCGACGACCGCTTGAAACATCCTGAAGGCCAGAAATACTTCGGCGTTCGGGGAGTAGATGCAACCCAGTGTCGCAATCAGAAACAGAACCAATCCCCAGAGAATAACTGGCCTGCGGCCAACCTTATCTGCGATGGGGCCGATCAGAATTTGGATTACTGCGCTGATCATCAGATACAGAGCGATCGACAGCTGCATGACTTTGTAGTCTGCGTCAAAATACGCGGCCATATTGGGCAGGCTGGGAAGGAAAAGATTCAAGCTCAGCGCTGACAGCCCGGATAGCATCACAAGTGTGGCAATGGTGGGGGGCGAACGACGCGCTGGCGAAAAAGTAAACTGCATGGTTCACATGTATAGTGACGGTTTTTGGGATTGCCATCCGTGACCGTGTCTCAGTGCGAAACTTTGCATGTTTACAATTACCCGAAACTGTATTTTCAAAGATTTGCAAATTTGCCGAATGAGGCTTTGGTCTGAACGAAACTAAGTATAGTGTCGCGCCAAATTTCAAAGGGGATCATCGTTATGAAAGACATCCTTTCCGAGCTTGAAGGCCGCCGCAACGATGCACGGCTGGGAGGTGGGCAAAAACGTATTGATGCGCAGCATGCGCGGGGCAAGCTCACCGCACGCGAACGCATAGAGCTGTTGGTGGATGAAGGCAGTTTCGAAGAATTCGACATGTTTGTCAGCCATCGTTGCACGGATTTCGGGATGGAAAATCAAAAGCCTGCAGGCGATGGTGTCGTCACCGGATGGGGCACAATCAATGGTCGTATGGTCTATGTCTTCAGCCAGGACTTCACCGTTTTCGGCGGGTCTCTGTCGGAAACCCACGCGCAGAAAATCTGCAAGATCATGGACATGGCAATCCAGAATGGTGCTCCGGTGATCGGCATCAACGATTCGGGTGGTGCGCGAATCCAGGAAGGTGTGGCCTCGCTTGCGGGTTATGCCGAGGTGTTCCAGCGTAACATCATGGCCTCGGGCGTGGTTCCGCAGATCAGTGTGATCATGGGCCCCTGCGCCGGTGGCGCCGTCTACAGTCCGGCGATGACCGACTTTATCTTTATGGTCAAAGACACCTCGTACATGTTTGTGACAGGCCCCGATGTCGTCAAGACAGTCACCAATGAGGTTGTAACCGCCGAAGAGCTGGGTGGTGCATCGACCCATACCAAGAAATCCTCGGTTGCCGACGGTGCATTCGAAAATGATGTCGAAGCACTGGCCGAAGTGCGCCGTCTTGTCGATTTCCTACCGTTGAACAACAAGGAAAAACCGCCCGTTCGTCCCTTCTTTGACGAGCCGGGCCGGATTGAGGCTTCGCTGGATACGTTGATTCCGGACAACCCGAACACGCCTTATGACATGAAAGAACTCATTGCCAAAGTGGCGGACGAGGGTGATTTTTACGAAATTCAAGAAGATTACGCCAAGAACATCATCACGGGCTTTATCCGTCTGGAAGGTCAGACCGTAGGTGTTGTAGCCAACCAGCCGATGGTGCTGGCCGGCTGTCTGGATATCGACAGCAGCCGAAAAGCCGCGCGCTTCGTCCGGTTCTGTGATTGCTTTGAAATTCCGATTTTGACACTGGTCGACGTGCCGGGCTTTTTGCCGGGAACCTCGCAGGAATATGGCGGTGTGATCAAACATGGCGCAAAACTGCTGTTTGCCTATGGCGAGGCGACCGTTCCGAAGGTCACAGTGATCACCCGAAAGGCCTATGGCGGTGCCTATGACGTGATGGCATCCAAACATCTGCGTGGCGATTTCAACTATGCCTGGCCAACCGCCGAGATCGCGGTGATGGGGGCCAAGGGCGCGACCGAAATCATCCACCGTGCGGATCTGGGCGATGCCGAGAAAATCGCACAGCACGCTCAGGACTATGAGGACCGGTTCGCCAATCCGTTTGTGGCTGCGGAACGTGGATTCATTGATGAGGTGATCATGCCGCATTCGACCCGCCGCCGCGTATCGCGAGCTTTTGCAAGCTTGCGTAACAAGCAACTGAAAAACCCCTGGAAAAAGCACGATAACATTCCGCTGTAAGCTGAAGGTCGCGGGGCAGGTGCTCTGGTGTGCCTGCCTCTCGGCACGTTGGTGTAAAGACCCCCAAACGGCGAATTTGACTTTGAGAGCAAAGCTGCTAGATGAAATGCCTTATTGGACATAGAAAAGCGCGGGCCAGTAGGCATGCGCGCGCGATCCCGGAGAGAGGAGCTCGCCTTTGGTGGGTCTGGGATCGCGCCTTATGTCTGGCAATTCTCTGTCTTGGTTCGCCTACATTCGCTGAAGCATTGGTGCCGGTGCCCTCTGGGCAGCCTGTACATCTGAACGACGTCCTGCTGGACAACAATCCGGGCGAGTTATGGCTGCGCTTTCGGTTCATCGCGCCAAAGATCGGCTCGGATGTGGGACGCATTGGATATGATGTCGCCACGATCGACATGGAGCACCTGTGTCAGACGCTGGCAGTGGCCTATGTCGCGCACCACAACCTGGAACCAGCCAGGGTTGTGATTTCCCTGTCGAACAAGCCGATAGATTTTGGCCATACCGCGCCGGATGCCACGCAGTTCTTCGAAGCGTATCTTCTGCAGGATTCCCAATGTGTCTGGGATGGAGGGATTTGAGAATGGTTGTCAATTACCACAATTTCTGTGCATTCCCCTTCGCCTCAAAGGACCTTAGCGAAGAGGCGCTGAAATGTTGAAACATCGCGGATTTCCCGGCCGTCTGACCGGGACGGATTATCAATTCACTATCAGACGGGCCAACCCAAAGGGTGTTACCCCACTGACAACGCGTGAACGGTTCCGGGATCGTAAACCTGCTGATCGTCGCGCGGATGCAGCCTTTATCGAGGCCTTGTGGGAGCATTTCGGCGACCAGCCATTCGAACGTGGCAATCTGGATGCCGGTCGCCTGAGCTGGTTTTTCGGGCGTGAGGTCATTCCGGCGGAGGATCCATTTGACCCCGCCAGCTATGATGCATTGCTGGTCATTGATCCGAGCGTGGCCAGAGCCTCGTTTCCTGACATTTTCGGCGGGGATAGCTGAAGGTGATCGACGTCGTCGCACATAAACGCCTTGGAAATTCCAACAGGGTTTCTTTGCCCCGGTTGGGCCAAGAAGGATATGTGCGCTGTGCAGATCGGGCGCGTGACAATCGCGCAAAATACCTGAGGGAAACGGCGCAAACCGCTGATTCTATGGCGTGTATCACCCGTGGCTTGGTGGTGGGAGAACCTTCAAGGCTTGGGCAGGAAAAAGGCCAGTCGGCGGGGGGTGGCCGCGGCGACTTAGGATCGAATTCTTCAGGTCATTCGCTCTCAGGTAGCGCTGATAAAACAAAGGTTTGCGTAACTGTCGGGGCGCGAATTTCACCCTGCTCAACCAAAGTTCACGCAAGCGGAATCGGCGCGTTTCTGCGCGATATTTCGCTGAATGGGCAGATTCTGGCCGGAAATTTCACCACTGGCCAATCCCGGTTTGCAGGTGCAACCGGGCCGTGCATGGTGAGCGGGTCGTGCGGCTCTACTTTGCCTGCGTCGCACGCGCACCTACTATTCCGTACCCCTTCCTTCCGCGGGCAGGCTTGTGGTTTTCACAATGTCCTGCCCGCGTTTTTCTTTGTGCAAACTTCAGTCATTGGATGGCATAAAACTGCGCAAATGGGCATTTCGGTAGGCTCGTTATTGAATAACAGTGGCGATTTCCCGCATCTGGCTCTGAAATTGTTAAAAAACCAAAAAGGGCAGACATCATGCGAATCTCGAAAGTCATTCTTGCAATGGCGACCTGTGCAGGGCTCGCGGCGTGCGGAGACTCGACCGGGGAGCAGGCGTTGCTTGGCGGCGGAGCCGGCGCCGTTGGCGCGGCAGTCGTCAGTGCCGACCCGCTGTTGGGTGCCGTGGTCGGCGCGGCAGGCAACGTGCTTTACTGCAAGACCCAGAACAACTGTAGATAACGAAATCTTCGGGGCCCCCGTCGCCCCGACCGTCATCGCGCGACACGCCGTCGTGGGGCCATTGCCCCGCGGCGGCGTTTTGCGTTTCCAGAACTTCAAGACAGAGGACGTTCCATGTTCAACAAGATCCTGATCGCCAACCGGGGCGAGATCGCCTGCCGGGTTATCAAAACCGCCCGCAAGATGGGCATCGGCACGGTCGCCATCTATTCTGACGCGGACAAGAACGCCCTGCATGTATCGATGGCGGATGAGGCGGTGCATATTGGCCCACCGCCTGCAAACCAGTCCTATATCGTCATCGACCGGGTGATGGAGGCAATCCGTCAGAGCGGCGCACAGGCGGTTCACCCGGGGTATGGTTTTCTGTCGGAAAACTCGAGATTCGCCCAAGCGCTGGATGCCGAAGGCGTGGCCTTTATCGGCCCTCCGGTCGGTGCGATTGAAAGCATGGGTGACAAGATCACCTCTAAAAAGATCGCGCAAGAGGCCGGCGTCTCTACGGTTCCGGGCTATATGGGCCTGATTGAAGACGCCGACGAGGCCGTCAAGATTTCGAATGAGATCGGATATCCGGTCATGATCAAGGCCAGTGCTGGTGGCGGTGGTAAGGGTATGCGGATCGCATGGACCGACGACGAGGCGCGCGAAGGGTTCCAGTCCTCCAAGAATGAAGCCGCGAATTCCTTTGGCGATGACCGGATTTTCATTGAGAAGTTCGTGACCCAACCCCGTCACATCGAGATTCAGGTTCTGTGCGACAGCCATGGTAATGGCATCTATCTGGGCGAACGCGAATGCTCGATTCAGCGCCGAAACCAGAAGGTTGTGGAAGAGGCGCCATCGCCTTTCCTGGACGAGGCGACACGCAAGGCGATGGGCGAACAGGCGGTGGCCTTGGCCAAGGCTGTGGATTATGCCAGCGCTGGCACGGTCGAGTTTATCGTTGATGGTGACAAGAACTTCTATTTTCTGGAAATGAACACACGCCTGCAGGTGGAACACCCGGTGACCGAACTGATCACCGGTGTCGATCTGGTCGAACAGATGATCCGCGTCGCGGCCGGTGAGAAGCTGTCGATCTCGCAGGACGATGTCACACTGACCGGCTGGGCGATTGAAAACCGTTTGTATGCCGAAGATCCTTATCGTGGCTTCTTGCCGTCCATTGGTCGTTTGACGCGCTACCGCCCGCCTCAGGAAACTGCCGCTGGTCCGCTGTTGGTTAATGACAAATGGCAGGGTGAGGCCCCCAGCGGAGAGGCCGCCGTTCGCAATGATACCGGCGTCTATGAAGGCGGCGAGATCAGTATGTATTACGATCCGATGATCGCCAAATTGTGCACCTGGGCCCCGACCCGTGATCAAGCGATCGAGGCGATGCGGGTGGCGCTGGACAGTTTCGAGGTCGAAGGCATCGGGCACAATCTGCCGTTCCTGTCGGCAGTGATGGATCACCCGATCTTCATCAAGGGCGAGATGACTACCGCGTTCATCGAAGAACAGTACCCCGATGGGTTCCAGGGCGTAGAGCTGCCCGAGGCTGACCTGCGCCAGATCGCAGCTTCCTGCGCCGCCATGCACCGGGTGGCTGAGATTCGCCGCACCCGTGTATCGGGCCGGATGGACAACCATGAACGCAAGGTCGGCAAACGCTGGGTCGTGACCCTGCAGGGCCAGGAATACGCAGTTCAGGTGAATGCCGACAAAGAGGGCGCGACGGTCAAATTCGAAGACGGCGCGACATTGCGCGTGGCCTCGGAGTGGACGCCGGGCGATCAGCTGGCGGTGCTGGACATAGACGGTAGCCCGCTGGTTCTGAAGGCCGACAAAATCTCGGGCGGGTTCCGGATCCGCAACCGGGGCGCGGATATGAAGGTGCATGTGCGCCGTCCGCGACAGGCGGAACTGGCCAAGCTGATGCCCGAGAAACTGCCGCCGGATACGTCGAAACTGCTGCTCTGCCCGATGCCTGGCCTGATCGTAAAGGTCGATGTCGAAGTGGGCCAAGAAGTGCAGGAAGGTCAGGCGCTGTGCACCATCGAGGCGATGAAGATGGAAAACATTCTGCGCGCCGAGAAAAAAGGCACCGTTGCCAAGATCAACGCAGGCCCCGGCGACAGCCTCGCCGTGGATGATGTGATCATCGAGTTTGAATGATCATGACCGTGCGTTTGTCATATCCTGCAAGGGAACCGGCGGTCGCCGCCGGGGCCGTCGGGTATGGGAAACGCGTTCAGCCGCCCTCGCGCCGTTCACGGATTTCGCGTTGGCGCAGGGGGGTCTTGTCGATGGAGCGACCGATTTCACGCACGCTCCAAGGGGAGGGTTTGCGCAGTTTGACCACGCCGTCCTTGTCGACAAACACCATCTGGAACCCACGCGGGCGCAGTTTTGACCGGATGGGCGAGCGGGCGTCAGGGTCAGTGTCGATCAGAACGACCACATCGCGGTCGCGCATGACGTCCTCCCCTTCCAAAAGCATGTCGACCTGCTGCTGGAATCGCGGGTCAGCAGGTGTATCGGCAAAGACAACAATGGGCCGCTTGATCCACAGATATTCGCTGAGCTCGCTATCCCCCACAGGGCGGACAAATTCATCGTCAACCGGGGCTACCCCGTCAGCTGCAAGGGCCGCCAGTGGAAATAGCGCCGAAAAAACAAAGGCTAGCGTTCGTGTCATTGGGCCTCCTGTTGGATTGAATATAGTCCCTGCGCGCCCGAATGCGACCAACGAAATGCACGCAGCCCATAAAATATTGCGTCCCACCCAATTCGAATGGGCGCAACCACGGATGATAACGCGCGGGCCATGCCCTTGCGCGACCCGAATTGAGAAAAGGATATCGCAATGACCAATAGGAAAGACTGGCAGGCGCTGGCCGAGAAAGAGCTGCGCGGTCGCCCGTTGGACGACCTGACAAAAGAGACGCTGGAAGGCATCGCCGTCAAGCCACTCTATACACAGGAAGATACGGCTGATCTGCCGCATATGGGCTCCATGCCCGGGTTTGGGCCTTTCACGCGCGGGGTGAAGGCCACGATGTATGCCGGTCGTCCCTGGACGATCCGCCAATATGCTGGGTTTTCCACCGCCGAAGAATCGAATGCCTTCTACCGTCGCAATCTGGCGGCGGGTCAGCAGGGGGTCTCGGTGGCTTTCGATCTGGCCACGCACCGCGGATATGACAGCGACCACCCACGCGTTGTCGGCGATGTGGGCAAGGCCGGTGTGGCCATCGACAGCGTAGAGGACATGAAAATCCTGTTCGACGGCATCCCGTTGGACAAGGTCTCGGTCTCGATGACCATGAACGGTGCCGTGGTTCCTATCCTGGCAAGTTTCATTGTAGCGGGTGAGGAACAGGGCCACGACAAATCCGTCCTGTCCGGCACTATTCAGAATGACATTCTGAAAGAATTCATGGTGCGTAACACCTATATCTACCCGCCTGAGCCTTCGATGAAGATTATCTCGGACATCATCGAATATACGTCGAATGATATGCCCAAATTCAACTCGATCTCAATCTCGGGCTATCACATGCAAGAGGCCGGGGCGAACCTGGTGCAGGAGCTGGCCTATACGCTGGCTGACGGGCGCGAATACGTTCGTGCAGCGACACAGGCCGGAATGGATGTCGACAAATTCGCTGGTCGCTTGTCGTTCTTTTTTGCCATTGGCATGAATTTCTTCATGGAAATTGCCAAGCTGCGTGCGGCCCGTACCCTTTGGCATCGGGTAATGACCGATTTCGGCGCGAAATCCGAGCGCTCTAAGATGCTGCGCACCCATTGCCAGACCTCGGGCGTGTCGCTGCAAGAACAAGACCCCTATAACAACGTGATCCGCACCGCCTATGAGGCGATGAGTGCGGTTCTGGGCGGCACCCAATCGCTGCATACTAACGCCTTGGACGAGGCGATTGCGCTGCCCACCGATTTCTCTGCTCGCATTGCACGGAACACTCAGTTGGTGCTGCAAGAGGAAACCGGGGTGACCGATGTGGTCGATCCGCTGGCCGGGTCTTACTATGTTGAAAGCCTGACCAATGAGCTGGTCGAAAAAGCCTGGGCTCTTATGGAAGAGGTCGAGGAAATGGGCGGCATGACCAAGGCCGTCGCATCCGGCATGCCAAAGCTTCGGATAGAAGAAAGCGCCGCCCGACGGCAGGCGATGATCGACCGGGGTGACGAGGTAATCGTCGGCGTCAACAAGTACCGCAAGGAACGGGAAGACCCGATAGACATTCTGGATGTCGACAACGTGGCTGTCCGCGAGGCGCAGTTGGCACGTCTGGAACGCATCCGTGCCACGCGCGATGAGGCTGCCTGCCAAAAGGCGCTGGACACCCTGACGACCACCGCCCGCGATGGCGGCAACCTGCTGGCCGCTGCTGTCGAAGCCGCCCGTGCCCGCGCATCCGTAGGAGAGATCAGCATGGCAATGGAAAAGGAATTTGGTCGCCACCGCGCCGAGGTCAAAACGCTGGCCGGTGTTTATGGGGCCGCCTATGAGGGCGACGAAGGCTTTGCCGCCATCCAGAAGTCCATTGAGGATTTTGCTGAGGCCGAAGGCCGTCGCCCGCGCCTGCTGGTCGTCAAGATGGGGCAGGACGGGCATGACCGGGGGGCCAAGGTGATCGCCACAGCCTTTGCCGATATCGGCTTTGACGTGGACGTTGGCCCGCTGTTCCAAACGCCAGCCGAGGCAGCACAAGACGCGGTGGACAATGACGTCCATGTCGTCGGCATTTCGTCTCAGGCAGCCGGGCACAAGACGCTGGCCCCGCAGCTGGTCGAAGAACTGAAAAAGGCGGGGGCTGAGGATATCATCGTCATCTGCGGAGGTGTCATCCCACAACAGGATTATAAGTTCCTCTATGATCACGGGGTTAAGGCGATCTTTGGTCCGGGTACGAACATCCCAGAGGCGGCACAAGATATCCTGAGTTTGATCGGCGAAGCCAAAGATTGACCCGGCGCCAAGTTTTTTCGTCGAAAAATCTTGTGATCCAGCGCCTTTGAGGAAAACATACGGCCAGACCCTTGCGGTCTGACCGTTTGTCATCTGGGGGGCTCATCCGTGTTACTTGATCACTTGGCGGTTGCTGGCGAAACGCTTGAACAGGCTTCGGCTCATGTCGAACAGGCGCTGGGCGTACCCTTGCAGGACGGCGGCAAGCACGAGAAATTCGGAACTCATAACCGGTTGTTGGGCCTGCGGGACGGTTTGTATCTGGAAGCCATCGCGATTGACCCCGATGCACCCAATCCGCAAAGAACCCGCTGGTTCGATCTAGATCGGTTTCAGGGCGCTCCCCGCTTGACCAACTGGATTTGCCAGGTTCCGGATATCGAGGCCTCGCTGACGGTCTTTCCGGACGGAGTCGGTCAACCGATCGACCTAAACCGTGGCGCGCTGCGTTGGCGCATGGCGGTGCCTCCCAATGGGCGCCTGCCGTTTGATAATCTTTTCCCGGCGCTCATCCAGTGGCAGGGTGATCTTCACCCGGCAAACATGCTGAACGACTGTGGCTGCCAGCTGCGCCGCCTAGTCGTCTATCACCCTGATGCGCTGGATCTCGCCAAAGCGGTGGGGCCGTTGGGGCAAGTTGAGTTCGACAGCGGTCCGGCGGCGTTGCGTGCCGAAATCGACACACCGCACGGGGTACGGGTATTGGAATGAACATCCGGCAAGCCCAGCCAGAAGATGCACCCGCTGTTGCGGCAATCTGGAATGCGATAATCCGCGATACGCTGATCACATTCACCACTGAATTGCGCAACGATGACGCCGTTGCCTTGGATATCGTCTCCAGGGGGGCGACGTTTCTGGTGGCCGAGCGTGACGGCGTTGTTCTGGGCTTCGCAACCTATGGTGCGTTTCGGTCAGGGCCGGGCTATGCCCATACGCGTGAACACTCGATCCTGTTGGCACCGCAGGCGCGGGGCCAGGGGATAGGCCGCGCATTGTTGCAGGCCTTGGAAGCCCGCGCACAGATGGACAATGTTCATGTTCTGATTGCGGGCATTTCCTCGGCCAACCCTGCGGCCATCGCTTTCCATACGGCTGCCGGATTTACACAAGTGGGCCTGATGTCCGAGGTGGGGTTTAAATGCGGTCAGTGGTTAGATCTTGTGCTGATGCAGAAAATTCTTGCCCCGCAGTGATCTGTCGCACCTGACAGTCGCGACGGAGCGGGTTAGGGTGCGCTCATGTCGATTTGGACCCGTATATCCGATGCGCTAAGCGCGCTTGCACAGGGCGAAAGCCTGACGGCCGTGTTCGAGAAACTGCGCACGCCGCCGGAACGCTCGGTCGCCTTTGCGATTGCGGTCATCGCCCTGGGGGCTAAGATGGCCAAGGCCGACGGGCAGGTCACGCGAGACGAGGTTACTGCCTTTCGGGATGTATTCCAGATCGCGCGCGAAGATGAGGCCGGTGCAGCCCGTGTCTTTGACATGGCGCGCACCGATGTCGCCGGGTATCAGGAATATGCCAGCAAAATTGCCTATATGTTCGCAGAAGACAGCACCACCTTGTGCGACCTGATGGAGGGGCTGTTTCATATCGCAATGGCCGACGGGTTTTATCATCCCAACGAAAATAAGTTTCTGGAAGATGTCAGCCGGATATTCGGTCAGACCGATGCTCAGTTTCTGGCCTTACGCGCACGGTTTGTACCGGATGCACCAAAGGATCCCTATACGGTGCTGGGTGTGCCGCGGAATATGCCTCTGCCCGACATTCGTAAGGTCTGGCGGCAACTTGTACGCGACACTCATCCCGACGCCATGATGTCACGAGGCGTTCCGGAAGAGGCCATTCGTCTGGCCGAAAAAAAGATGATCGACATCAATCGCGCCTGGGATGAAATCAAAGGCGCGCAGGCCTGAACCGATGCGATTGGCAACCTACAATATTGAATGGTTCGCCAATCTCTTCGACCGGCAAGACCGTTTGATCGTAGATGACAGCTGGTCCGGCAGATACAATGTCACCAAAGCTGAACAGATCGAGGCCATCGCAAAAGTGCTGACGGCAATCGACGCGGATGCCGTACTGATTGTTGAAGCTCCGAATACTGGTAAGACGCAGAATACGGTGCGTGCGCTGCAAGGGTTTGCCGAAGCGTTCGATCTGCGCATAGGAAACGCGATCATGGGGTTTCCGAACGATACCCATCAGGAACTTGCGTTTCTTTTCGATCCTCAGATCCTGTCATTGCGCCATGATCCCAAAGGAAACAAGGAAGGAAAAGGGGCTGCACCTCGTTTTGATGGCGTTTTCAAGATCGACCTGGATATTGATGCAACCGAGGATCATGTGCGCTTTTCCAAGCCGCCAATGGAGTTGTCAGCGCAGACGTCAGGCGGGGCGACGTTCCGCCTGATCGGAGCGCATCTGAAATCCAAAGCCCCGCATGGGGCAGAAAGCCGCGATGAGGCGATCCGGATATCCATCGCCAATCGACGCAAACAGCTTGCACAGGCTGTCTGGCTGGGGCGGCGAGTACAGGCGCATATTGCCGCTAACGAGCAGGTCATCCTTTTGGGCGATCTCAACGACGGGCCGGGCTTGGATGAGTTTGAAAACCTGTTCGGGCGCTCATCTGTCGAAATCCTGTTGCAGACCGGTCTGTTCGATCCGCATGCGGTGATGGCAAATGAGGCTGAATCCGAAATCTTACCCTCGTCCGCGCGCTTTGTGCGCCGCGACAGGGCTGATCATCTTGAGGCGCTGTTGGATTATGTCATGATCAGCGAAGGGCTGCGTGTTAAGCGCCCGAAATGGCGCATATGGCATCCTTTCCAGGACCCTGCATGCCATGCCTCGCGGGACCTGCACGAGGCGCTGCTGACAGCCTCGGATCATTTCCCGGTAACGCTGGATATTGATCTGTGACCTTTCATCGCCGGCGTTGGCGACTTATATCTGAAGCATGAAAAAGTTCATTTCAATATGCGTGGTCACAGCGGCCATGGGCGTTCCGGCACAGGCAGAGGACCACACAGACAAATCCTTGATGGAACAAGGGGCTGAGTTGTTCTTTGAAGGGCTGCGTCAGGAAATGGAACCCGCGCTTGAGGATTTGTTGGGGCTGGCAGATCAATTCGGCCCCGCGATGCAGTCGTTTTTTGAGGAAATGGGACCGGCCCTGGCGGAACTGGCCGCCGAAGTGCAGGACTGGAGCGTTTACGAGGCTCCGGAAATCCTGCCGAACGGGGATATCATTATCCGCAAAAAGCCGCCCGAGCCCGAGGTTGAGCCGGAAAAACCCGAAAATGAGCCCGAAGGCGAGATTGATATCTGAGGGTCAGCCTTTGATGATCAAGCGGGGTTCGGATTTCAGCGTGCTTGCCAATGAGTTCAGTCGTGCTTCGGCCACTTCGCTAAAGAGAGGGGCTGCGGCTTCGGGCAAAATCAGCTCTAGCTGACGTTTTTTAGGGTACAGCCGAAGCGTGCCCATCGTGGCTTCGTTCTGCATCCACAGCATTGCACCAAAGCGCATGGCTTTGCCCAGAATCTCGGCCTGTTCCTGATCTTTTTCGCCCAACAAGTCATAGAGAGGGGTAAACCGGTTGCCCTCACGCTTGTTGCGATACCTGTGCTGCAGGGCCAGCCCGATATAGACCCGTTCGGAATGCTTTAAACCGCCCAAGTTGGCGCGAGTTACGTAATCAAAGCAGGTTTCAGCTCGGTAATCCGGATGGGCGCGCCAACTGACATCGTGCAAAAGACACGCAGCCTTGATCAGCCTGACCCGCGCGGCCGGCGCGGATTTGAACAGAGGCATGACGAATTCGAACAGATGTTTGCCAAACCCGGGCAGGCGGGCATCTTTGGCTTCGGAAAAATAGCTGGCTTCGATCAGAGGGTCACGATCGCGCAGGATTTGTGGCATCTGTTCGTAAAGCAGGCCTTCGCGGATGCCATAGCTGGAAACGGCAATGTCCTTGGGTTTGAACGTTCGCACCAGTCGCGCAAGCACATCCATAGCATAAGGGATCAGCGCCATCCGAGAACCCGAGACGCCTGCCAGACTGCGCAGTTTTTCCGGGTCACCCTTTTCGATGAATTTGATGGTCTGATGCACCTGCTTTGTCGTCATCCGATATTCATGCAGCACGTTCAGGGGATATCCCCGGCGCAGCATGTCGAGCCTTGCAAAGGCCCGCCAGCTTCCGCCCACCAGAAACAGACGATCGCGCTGAGGGCCCATCTGGTCGCGCAGGTTTTCCATCGTCTCCTTGATTTGCGCCTTGCGCGCGCGACGACCGCCCTTGATATCCCGCAGCTTCAGCGGACCCAGGGCCGATGACAGGCGACGACCAACGTCGCCGCCACCGATCTCGGCCAGCTCCATCGAGGACCCGCCGATATCACAGATCAGACCATATGCACCGGGCCAGCCCAGTAAAACGCCCTGAGCGGACAGGCGTGCCTCTTCCCCGCCGTCGATGACCGAGACCGTCAACCCGGTTAGCGCGTGAACTTCGGCGCAGAAATCCGGGCCATCCTTGGCCTCTCGCACGGCGGCGGTGGCCACGACGTGCAGCCCCGGCAGACCCAGATCGTCTGACAGTCGGGAAAAACGCTTCAACGCAGCCAGGGCACGTATCCTGCCAAGCGGGTTCAGGCGGCCGGTCTCGGACAGGCCCGCGCCAAGCTCGCACATGACTTTTTCATTGTAGAAATAGGCAGGCGATCGCGCCGCACCATCAAAGATCACCATCCTGACCGAGTTTGACCCTACATCAACAACGCCGACGCGCGACAGGGCGCGGGCCTCGGGGTTGTCAAACAACGGCTTTCCGAAAGGTCCCCAGTCGGGAATGTTGGTATCTACGGCTTGATCCATATCTCGTCCAGATATTCCAGGCTTAAGATGCGAAATCACCGGGGACGGGTCAATCGCTGGTTTCGGCATCTTCCAGTTCCGCACTCAGTACTCGTACAGCCAGAGCCCGCGTGATGTCTCGTTTCTCAGACAGCGCCAGTTGATCCAGCAGCGCCACAGTGCTGGCGGCGGTTTCGAAACGGCGATCCATATGTTTGACGAGGTAAGCGATGACCTCGGGTCCGGGGTTCAGCTGTCGGTCTACGAACAGTTTGGCCAGCACGGCGCCCAGTAGCGCGTCATCGGGCGGGTCCAGCGCAACGTGATGTGCGCCTTCGATCCTGCTTTGCAGGTCAGGCAAGGGCAACTGCCAGAAATTTGGCGCCAGGCGCCCGGTCATCAGCAGGGCGTGGCCTTCTGCCAACACAAGATTGTGCAAATGGAATAGAGTTTTCTGCTGGTCCATATCGCCAGCAATCATGGGGACATCTTCCACTGCGATCGGTGTTTGGGCGAGGTCAGGAACCTCGTCGTGCTTGATCTGCGAGGCCTGCACAATTCGACCACCGGTCTCTGCCGCCCACACATGGGCCAGATGTGTCTTGCCCGCGCCAGCAGGTCCGCTGAGCACCAGTTTATTCCCCGGCCATGAGGTGGCCGAGATCATGGCCACGGCCAGAGCATTTGCGGGCGAGACGAAAAAATCCTCGCGCCCCAGCGCAGTCTTGGCCGGTAGATCAAAGCTCAGCTGTAGGGCCATTCAATCGTCTTCCTGGTCCAAACCCACAAGGCCAGTATACAGACGGCTATCCAAATAGATCGACGTGGCAAAGCGCGCCAGAACGCCAAGTGCTGCAGCGACCGGCACCGCGATCAGCATCCCGACAAATCCGAACAGGGCGCCAAAGACCGACAATGCCAGCAACAGCCAGACCGGGTGCAACCCGACCGAGCTGCCGACGAGCTTTGGCGTCAGAAAATTGCCCTCGGCCACCTGACCCAATGCAAAGACCGCTGCGACCAGCCCAATTTGCGTCCAGTCTCCCCAGAACTGGAACAGTGCCAAACCAATGGCCAGTGAGCCCCCGATCAGGGCGCCCAGATAAGGGATAAACGTGACTAATCCGGCGATAAATCCAACGACCAGCCCGAACTGCAGTCCGACGGCCATCAGCGCGACGGCGTAATAGGTGCCCAGGATCAGGCAGACCGTGCCCATTCCACGTACAAATGAGGCCAGAACGCTGTCAATCTCACCAGCCAGCCGCTTGATGGTGGGGGCGTGGTCGCGGGGCAAAAGCTCTGCGATACGAGCAATCATGCGGTCCCAGTCCAACAGCATGTAGACGGTGACCACTGGGACAATCACCAGCAGAACCACCACGTTGATGGCTGATCCAAGCGACGCAGCGACAGATTGCAGGACATCACCAGTTTTGGACTGAAGCGTCTCACCCAAGGACACCAGAAATTGGTGCGTGTTGGATTCGCGGTCCAAAAGCGACGGGAATTGCTGTTCGATAAACCCTCTTAGCTGCTTGAGAAGGCTGGGCATAACCTCGACCAGGTCGATCAACTGGGTGATCAGCGCCGGAACGACCATCAGGATAAGCAGTACGAAACCCAAAATGCCGACAACCGTGATTACCCCCGTAGCGGCCATGCGGGACAGGCCCAGCTTTTCAAGCCTATCCGCAACAGGATCAAGGAAATAGGCAATCGCGCCACCGATTACAAAGGGCAGCAATACATCGCCAAGTGCCCACAACAGCAGTACAATAACCACTGCGGCGATGCCCCAGTACCTGAGTTGATCTCTTACCGGCAAAGCCATGGCTGTCCCCTTGTTTCGGCACGTGCAAATGTTCTTGGCGTATGCGGCCCCACGATGCAAGCGCTTCATGACCCGCCAGAATCGCGCGGGGCTAATCGCTTAACGTGCCCAGTTCAGGGGTGGCGTCATGGGCTGTTTCGTCGGGCCAGTTGGTGCGCCAGATTTCGGCAGACCAATGGCCGCAATGAACGGATGGACGGTCAAAGCCGGGCAGAGGCGTCAAAAGCGGTTCGACAACCACATCATGCCGCGGCACCGCGAAATACGGGAAGGAATAGCGTTCCTGACCCGATCGGTTGACCACTCTGTGAGGGGTGGATTTCAACCGGCCACCCGACCATAGCTCTAGCATGTCGCCGATATTGACGACAAATCCATCCGGCGGGCAGTTGGGTGTGATCCAGCCGCCACCGCGGGTCTGAACTTCAAGCCCGCCGACCGGGTCAGGTGCGATGATGGTCAGCGCATCTGTGTCCTTATGCGGGTGGATTCCATAGCCGGTATCGTCCGGGGCCTGAGGGGGATAGTGCAGCAGGGACATATTGGTCATAGGATCATGAAACGCGTCTCGCAGCTGGTTCGCAGGTAGCTTCAAACCCATCTCCAGCGCGCCCAGCAGCATATGCGCGACACCGTCAAGCTTTGACCAGTAATCCAGAATCACCGCCTGTGCCCGTGGGACATGACGGGGCCAGATATTGGGACCATACAGGCCGCAATCTCCGCGGATGGGCGCTTCGATGGCCACTTGAAAGTGCAGCTTATAGCCCTCGTATTTATCCGCTTTGCCCGACCCGTCATTCGGGGTGAAAAATCCCATGGGTATGTATCCGCGATAGTTCTCGCGTGTGATCGCCTGATCCCATTTCGCATCATCGTCGATGTCGAAAATCGCCCGGACGCAAGTGCGCATGTTGTTGACGGTGTCCCGCGAAACGCCGGTGCCGGTAATCGACAGGAACCCAATCCGGGTGCAGGCATCCATGACTGCCTGAACGGTTGCGTTGAAATCGGGGTGACTGGAGTCACCCAGCGGAGCAATGTCGATTGTTGGGATGTGGTCCATCAGCGTATCCTCACGCCTTGCCGTGCCAGTTCTTTATGCACCGGGGCAAGGTTCAATTTATCGAGGTCTTGGTTGCTTTTGAGTGAAAGCGCAGCAGCAATCCCCGCGCCCTGACCCATGACCGTACAGCAAGCCATGTTGCGCGTCGCCGCATGGGCAATCCGGTCCGCCCCATGTGACCGGCCCGCGACCAGCAAGCCTCTGATCCCTTTGGGCAGCATCGACCGATAGGGGATATGCATGTACCGGCCCGTCGTGGGCAGGATCAGGATGCCATAGCCGTCGATGAATTCGGGGTAGATGCCGATGGTGTCTTCGAACCGGCCCTGATGACGGGCATCATCCTCGGTCATGTTGTACACCGCGTCGATCTTGCGGGTGTCGCGAATGCCGATGGTCATCCCGAAATTCCGCAGCCGGGCGTTCTCACACCCGGGCATGAACCGGCGCAGCGCCTCGATGGCGAGCATTGACTGACGCCGCCCTTCGATCTCACCGCGGGTCATGCTGTCGGGATCGGTGCCATCGATCTCGGCCAGATGAATCAGGTTCATATAGGTCAGCTCACCGGTGTCATGCATCGCGCCCCAAGTGCCCGCGATGGTGTTCAGATGTGCCGGGATCAGCCCCTGATCAATCGCCTGCTGGAACGGTTTGTGCACAAAGGGCGAGTACATGTCGTCCTCTTTACCGCTAGTCTCAATGTTCCATTCGCCGCCACCGCCCCAATCCTTATAGGTCTGGGGGTCGGCCTTTACGCCTTCGATAAAGGCGCGCTTGTCGACGCCCGCCAGATGGAACATGACCGAGGCCGCCATCATGTCTTCGCGTGCGGTCTTGTGCGTGGGCGCACCGGCGCGATGGGCGACATCTGCGTCCCCTGTAGCGTCAATGACAACCTTCGCCAGTATCGCCTCGCGCCCGGCTTTGGATTCGGTGATGATGCCGGTGATCCGGTCGCCGTCCATGATCGGAGCCACGAATTGCCGGTGCAGCATCGGATGCACACCGGCCTCTTCGATCAGTTTGTCGGCGACCAATTTGAACCCTTCGCTGTCCAACTCATAACTCAGCGACTGACTTTCTGGCACCGCCGCACCCATTTCCTTGGCGCGGGTTTCGAACTCCATGCCGATGCCGCCAGCCTCGACCGTTTGCTCGTGGCGATACCATGCAAAGCCTTCAACGCCGACAGCAGTGATATTGCCGCCCATGCAGCCGAAGCGGTCGACCAGCGACACTTCGGCCCCGGCTCGTGCGGCCGCCAGCGCTGCGGCCAGACCTGCAGGGCCAGAGCCTACGACAAGAACATCTGTGCTGTGCACAACCGGGATCTGACGGGCGGGTTCTTGAATGGTCTGCATGGGCGCCTCGGTGACTTTACATTGCCGCCACATTTGACGCAGCTGACTGGCGGGTCAATCAAAAAACCGACAGGCCCGTGGTCGTAAAATCCCAATGCGTGATTGCCCCCGGCGGGGCTTTGGCATAATCACCTTTGAAGTCGAATTTTACCTCTAAAGGTCAAGCCATGCGCCTCAGCCGTTACTTTCTGCCCGTTCTCAAGGAAAACCCCTCCGAGGCTCAGATCGTCAGCCACCGGCTGATGCTGCGCGCGGGCATGATCAAGCAGGCCGCTGCTGGGATCTATTCCTGGCTCCCGCTGGGGTTCAAAGTTCTGCGCAAGCTGGAAAACATCGTGCACGAAGAACAGGCGCGAGCGGGTCACATCGCCATTCAGATGCCTGTCATGCAATCGGCAGATCTGTGGCGCGAATCCGGACGTTATGACGACTACGGCCAGGAAATGTTGCGAATGAAAGACCGGCATGACCGGGACATGCTTTTTACCCCGACTGCAGAGGAACTGGTGACCGACATTTTTCGGGGTCATGTCAGTAGCTACAAGGACCTGCCGCTGACGCTCTATCAGATCCAGTGGAAATTCCGCGATGAAATCCGTCCGCGTTTCGGCGTGATGCGGGGCCGCGAGTTCTATATGAAGGACGGTTATAATTTCGACCTGACCAAAGAGGATGCGTTGCACGCCTATAACCGCCACCTGGTTACATATCTGCGCACCTATGAGCGCATGGGCTTGCAGGCGATCCCGATGCGCGCCGATTCCGGCCCAATCGGTGGCGACGATACGCATGAATTCCTGGTTTTGGCTGAAACCGGCGAGTCTGAGGTATTCTATGACAGCGCCGTCACCGACCTGACTTTTGGCGACCGTCAGATTGACTATGACGACCGTGGTCAATGTCAGTCCATTCTGGAAGAGTTCACTTCAAAATACGCCCGCACCGACGAGACGCATGACGAGGCGCTGTTCAATCAGGTGCCGGAAGATCGGCGCCGTGTGGCGCGCGGGATCGAAGTTGGCCAGATCTTCTATTTCGGCACAAAATATTCCGAACCTCTTGGGGCAACCGTTCAAGGCCCCGATGGCAAACCAGTTCCGGTCCATATGGGTAGCCACGGCATCGGTGTCAGCCGCTTGGTTGGCGCGATCATTGAAGCCAGCCATGACGACAAGGGCATCATCTGGCCAGAGGGTGTGACCCCGTTCCATTGCGGTATCGTGAACCTGAAACAAGGCGATGACGAAGCGGACGCAGCCTGTGAAAAACTCTATGCCGCGCTGACCGTGCTGGGGTTGGAGCCACTTTATGATGACCGTAACGAACGGGCAGGCGGTAAATTCGCCACGATGGATTTGATCGGCCTGCCTTGGCGGATCACGGTCGGTCCGCGCGGCCTGAAGAACGGTGTGGTGGAACTGACTTGCCGCCGCACAGGCGAAAGCGAAGAGTTGAGCCCCGAAGCCGCCGTCACCAAGATCGCCGAGATCTATGAGCGTATCGCCTGAAACCGACGCGCCGCTGATCTCGGTCATCACGGCGACATATAACCTACTGTCCCAAGGGCGGCAGGACAGTTTCCGCGAAGTCATAGCCTGTATGGCCCGGCAGAGTTGCGACCGGGCCGAACATATCATTCAGGATGGCGCATCGGATGACGGCACTGTGGCGTTTCTGGAAGAGCTGACGGCAGGTGCACCACGAACGCGCGTGATCAGCGCGCCTGATACTGGCCTGTATGATGCCATGAACAAAGGCGCCGAGGCTGCACAGGGTGAATATCTGCTGTTCCTGAACTCGGATGACTCGCTGGCATCGGATGGCATTTTGAACACCCTTGCCGACCTGCTTGCGGAATCTCGACCGGATTTCCTGTATGGCTCGACCCTGCGCAAATACGAGGACGGTTCGGAAAGTCGGGAAAAGCGCATGTCGCTCAAAGCGATCCTGCAGCGGATGCCGTTCTGCCACAATTCGGTGTTGCTGCGGCGGGATGTGTTTCAGGCGCTTGGCGGGCATGACACGCAGTTTCGGGTGGCTGCGGATTATGACCTGATGCTGAGGCTTGTCGCTACCGGATATCAGGGAGAGCGCACGGATGAGCCTGTTTCCATGTTCTGGGGCAGAGGCGTAACCAGCGACATTGTCAAAACCGCCGAGGATTATGCCCGCGTCTGGGTTCAATTCTATTCAGGTTTCAATGCAGCGCGGACCCTGACCCAACAGGATTTCTTCCGGTTCTACCGCCGCGGACATATGCCCGCCAATCTGATGATTGAATTGCTGCGGCGCCCAGATACTCCGGTCGGGATCAAACTGGCGGCACGCCATAGCCTATGGAAAACGGCCCGCCGATCCGTACAGTTTTGGCGGCGCTATTAGTGGCCTGTCGCAGTCGGTCGGACGGATAGCAGATCGCCATCAGCCTCGGATCCGCGTGGAACAACGATCGGACGGCCCAAGCGATTGACCAGGTCCTTAAATTCGAACCCCAGAAAGCGTATTCCGCAAACACGGTCGCCAGTCATGCGATCGGTGATACAGAGCCGCCCCTGTCGAAACGCCAAATGGTACCCTTTATCTTTCAGGATATCCGTCAGATTGCCCCAGCTTGCGGCACCGGAAAATATCGGGCGTATCGCCGCGCGCAGCAGTGCTGCGGTCTCGCAATCAATTTCTGTAGATAGTTTCCGGGCCGAAATTGCGCCCGGTTGTTCTGTTTCAGTACGAATATTCATGAGCGACCCCCGCTCTGGAAATGAATTCCCCCACAAAGTAGGGTGACAAAGTTTCTTTAAATAATCAAAAAGCGAAATAATATTGCGCCTAAAATGTTGCATTTTGAGTGCAGTTTCACCCTGAATGCTCACATTGACTTCATAGCTGAAACAATGCGGTGCTGTCTGTGAAGGGCTTCACAACCAAGGGTATAATGCGGCATGTGGAAATCATCCGTATTTTCAAAAACCCCGACCTGATTCGCCGATGGTTGAATTTCTTGCGGAATTGGATCACCTGGAATTTGCTGATACACGGGCCGAAAATCACAAAAGGATCCACGGTTTGCTGAGCTTCACAACCGTCGTCTATTCCAAAGACTTCCCCTTGCTTGAATTGCAGGCATTGTCTTTCGCCCGATTTGTTGACCCTGATCAGGTCGGCTCGATCCGGGTGATCATGAACGATGTGGACGAACCGGCACTGCGCGCGATGGTGGAACCGATTTTGGCTTCTTACGGTCCATTGCGACCCAAAGTTGAAGTCCTGAGCGGCGATGACGTATTGCTGGCTCCCGGGCAATGCGCGCGCCGGTCGATCTCGGACAGGATATTGGTCGAAAACCGATACCGCATTCCGGGCGCGCGCAAGGGTGGATGGCGTGGCAACAACGGATACCGGACACAGCAAGTTTTGAAATTGGGATCTGCTCGGGCTGCCTCGACAGAAAACATTGTAATACTGGACACCAAGAACCTGTTTCTGCGCCCCTTTCAGGAGGCCGAGTTTTTCTCGGACAGTGGTGCGGCGCGGATTCCGTTTATCGGTGTGAACAGCGATTATCATAGACGCTGGCTGGAACAGAGCTTTGATGCGCTGGGCGCGTCGATCCCGGAAACGGACGGCATTCAGACAACAAATTTCGCAACGCCGTATCCTGTGCGCCGGTCGCTGATCCTGAATCTGCTGCAAGAGATAAATGCGCGCCACGGATCGGTTCAGTCGCTATTTGCCTCTCGCAGGCGCCCGTCTGAGTTTATGTTGTTGAATGCATTTTGTCTGAAATCCGAAGCCGGTTTTGCGCCTTGGTTCGAACCCTCGGGAAACACTAGCATAGGGCTGTGGCCATCCTTTTCGGCGCAGAAACTGACTGATGAGCTTTCCCGCCTCGACGATCCGGAAACTCTGACCCTAGGCTTGCATAACAGAGCGCTTTACAAGCTGCCCGCCGACATTCGAAACCGGGTGTTTCACGAGCTGGAAAGCCGCGGTATCTGCGATCGTTCCTTCGCCGAGGCCGCCTTGAACAGAACCGCTGCTTTGACGGGGCAAGTCGAAGTGGGCGGATAACCGGCTTGACCCCCGGTCGAATTGCCGAGAGGGTCGCCACAAAACAAAACAAGCGGAGCAGACATGGCCAAGACACCACCGCCATTTGCGCTTTTTGAGTGGAAAATCGCTTGGCGATACCTGCGTGCGCGCCGTGCTGAAGGTGGCGTCAGCGTGATGACATGGATTTCGCTGATCGGGATTACCCTGGCAGTGTTTGCGCTGATCGCCACATTGGCCGTCAGGTCCGGTTTCCGGTCCGAATTTGTCGGAACCATTCTGGGGGCTAACGCCCATGTGACCGTGTATTCATCGGGTGAGTTCACTACGCAGGGGCAGGTAGATCGCACTATTGCGGATTATACGGACATGGCCGACCGGATCGCTCAGGTTCCGGGCGTTCAGCGTGCAGCACCTTTGGTGAAAGGTCAGGTTCTGATCACCAATCGCGACCGCAGCAGCGGGGTTGAGGTATTTGGCATCCAGCCCGAAGATTTGCTGGAACTGCCCGGTGTCGCCGAAAGCGAACAGGCGGTTGGTGATCTGTCGATGTTTCAGAACGGCCAGGACGTCATTGCCATAGGTTCAGGCGTCGCGCGCAGCATCGGGGCGACGGTGGGCGATACCATCAAGCTGACCTCGCCCAATGGGGTGAAGACCGCGTTTGGCACCTCTCCCCGAGTGAATGCCTACCAGGTGGTTTATGTGTTTTCTGCTGGGCGTTATGACATCGACCGGACGCGGGTCTATATGCCCTTCGAACAGGCGCAGGGTTTTTTCAACCGCGAGGGTGTGGCTGATGAGATCGAAGTTATGGTTGACCGCCCCGAAGAACTGACGCCGATCCTGATCCCGATCCTTGAAGCCGCAGGCGAGCGCAGCCAGATCTGGACATGGCAGGATGCCTCGGGCGGGTTCCTCCGCGCGCTTGAAGTGGAAGACAACGTCATGTTCATCATCTTGTCGATCCTGGTTCTGATCGCGGCGATGAACATCGTCTCGGGTCTGATCATGCTGGTGAAAAACAAGGGTCGAGACATAGGCATCCTGCGCACGATTGGCCTGAGCGAAGGCTCGATCCTGCGCGTGTTCTTTATCTGCGGGGCATTTACGGGGATCATCGGCACTGCGTTGGGCGTGGTGCTGGGCTGTCTCTTTGCAATCTATATCGACCCAATCTTCAGTTTTGTGAACTTTGTGATGGGGGGCGGGGTTTGGGATCCGTCCATCCGCGGCATCTATGCGCTGCCTGCCGAGCTGCATCTTTCGGATGTGCTCAAGGCCGTTGGCCTATCTCTGGGCTTGTCATTCCTGGTCACCTATTTCCCCGCCCGTCGCGCGGCGCGGCTGAACCCTGTTGAGGCGCTGCGCTATGAGTGATGTAATGATGCGATTGGCCGGTCTGACCAAGACTTACCTCAAAGGCACGCCGGGCGAAGTTCAGGTGTTGCGCGGTGTCGATTTGGACCTGCGTGCGGGCGAGGCCGTGGCTCTTGTGGCGCCCTCTGGTGCCGGTAAGTCGACGCTGTTGCATATTGCCGGATTGTTGGACACACCCGACACAGGATCGGTTGAGATTGTAGGCCAGAACGTGACCGGGAAAGGTGATCGCACGCGAACTGCGTTGCGGCGGCAGGATGTCGGCTTTGTCTACCAGTTTCACCATCTGTTGCCAGAATTCACCGCGTTGGAGAATATTACCCTCCCGCAGCTGGCCAATGGCGTGTCCGAGAAGGCCGCTCAGGAACGGGCGATGTCCCTTCTGGATCATGTCGGCGTCGCCGCGCGCGCCGATCACCGGCCGGCCGCCCTGTCTGGCGGTGAGCAGCAACGCGTGGCCTTCTGCCGCGCATTGGCTAACAAGCCGCGGGTTCTGCTTGCGGATGAGCCGACGGGCAATCTGGATCCTGAAACCTCGGATCAGGTGTTTGACGCTTTGATGGCTTTGGTGCGGGACGAGGGGCTCTCGGCTCTGATCGCCACGCATAACATGCAGCTTGCCGCCCGGATGGACCGAACACTGAGGCTGGACGGAGGCGCGCTTAGGCCAGTTGAGTGATGGCAACGCCTGCAGCCATCACTGCGATACCGCTTGCGCGAATCCATGTCAGCGGGGTGACCTGCGCGCCAAACAAGCCGAAGTGGTCGATGGCTGCAGTGCTGACGAGTTGCCCAAGAAGGACAAAGAACACCGCGTTGCCGACCCCAAAATGTGGCGCAACATGGGTGATCGACAGAACGTAAAAGGCGACAAGCACACCGGCCAGAAGCAGGTGCTTGGGGGCATCGGCAATTTTTGAAAGGGCTCCAAAGCCGGGAAAAACCACCATCAACGCTGCACTTGATGCAAAGGCTATCGCAAACAGGACCACAGCCGCTGTTGTTGGCGACCCGATCAATTTGCCCAATGCGGCATTCAACGCGGCAAGGATCGGAACCCCAATTCCAGCCACAAGCATAATAGCAGCATATTGTGTCATGCGGTTTTCCTATTGCCTCGTTGATCTGGATCATTGCGCCAAGCCCAGGCACGGGCAAGCCTGAAAATGTCAAATCTGACAGGAGGATGTGATGATCAGACAGGCAATGGGGGCGCTATCGATAGCGGCGTTTGTGACGGCGTCTCAGGTCAGCGCGCAGGATGCAGATACCGGCGCCGAGCTGTACCAGCATTATTGTGCAACCTGCCACGGGATCGACGCGACGGGCTATGGTCCAATGGCAGGCGTCCTTGTTATTCAGCCAACTGACCTGACGCGGCTTGCAAGCAGCGAAGGGGTATTCCCGACCGCTCGTGTTGTGGCGCGCATAGATGGACGAGACCCGCTGGTCAGCCATGGCAGCCCGATGCCAGTCTATGGACCGTATTTCGAAGGGCAGGATACGGCGATGAAAACACCAGATGGGCAGCCGATCCTGACCAGCCAGCCGATCGTGGATCTGGTGGCTTATCTGCAGACGCTGCAGGCCAACTGAACGTCACCGACAGATTCCTTCGATCTCGGCATCGGCCCAGGGGATGACCACTGCGCTTTGACGCTTGTCACCACGTAGCGGAGCCAGATCGAAATGTGCGCCCAGCATCTCGTGCAGACGTCTGGTGCGGGGTGCCGAAGGATCCAGCGCCCGGCAACAAATGTATTCTTCGACAATGGCGCCCTGCTGTTCGAACCCGTAGGAAAGGAAATCTGGCGAGCTCTCCAGGTCGAATTGATAGGGGTCGTTATTCCCGCCATGCTCGGCTGCGGCGCGCAGCGGATGATAGCCGGTCTTCTTGCGGTTTTGCCATTGCCACACATGGGTCAGTTCATGACCCAGCAACATCGCCGCGATCAGGTTCATCCGATCCGGGAATTCGGACATATAATCGTCCAGATACCAGTCCCGGGTGAAATAGACTTTGTTGAACAGGGCCACTGCCGCGGGTTTTGCGGTGACGACACCTTCTTTCGGGGCGGGAAAAATGCGCTCGCGGCAGGCAAGGCGTGACCGATCTTTACGATAGAAAGTTATTGGCGCGACTGGTGCGCCTTCGACCAACCGCACTTTGTTGAGTTTCAGCGTATCACCCTGAAGTGTGCGGGTAAAAGCAGCCTCCTGATCAGTCAGGGGGCGACCGCAAGCGGTGAATACCAAAAGGGACGTCATCAAAATGAGGCGTAACATGACAAAAAATCTATTCTGGCAGCACACGTGTGCAAATGGTTTTTTTACAGGCTCATTGCCAGGACGCGGCTGATTTCTGTCAGAGATCGCCCGGACTGTTCCATCCATGTGTTGAATGCCGCTTGAACCGAGGCCATCGCCTTTTTCGATGTCGGCGGCTTATCGACCACGCCCTCGGCCACCAGCCGTGCGGTCACATCCTGCGACAGGATGAAACTGTCACGCCCCGCAAATCGCATCGCATATTGCGCCGATGCGCCACCCAGACGCGACCCTCGCTTGCTCAGCATGTTCAGCAAACCGACATAGTCATCCGAAGGCCACCCACCCAGAATCTTTCCGACGCCACCTTCTTGGCGCAGTTCCAGCAAAAAGGCGGCATTGTCGCGGACCGTGGCGATCTTAGTGCCATTGCGCACGATCCGAGTGTCCTGCAGCAGAGCATCGAATTTTTCGTCGTCCATAAAGGCGCAGCGTCCAATGTCGAACCCGTCAAAAGCAGTTTCGAACCCGTCCCATTTGTTTTCGATGACCTTCCAGTTAAACCCGGCCTGAAAGTTGCATTTCGTGATAATCGACAGCCAGCGATCTTCGGGCATTTCAGCCAGTTCCGCAGGGCTTTTGGGTTTGGAAAGCTTGTTGCTCAGGGCATCTGTCCCGCCGTGACGGCTGGCGGCTATGGCGAAAATCTCGTCGAAATGGCGCATCTGCAGAATCCTCCAAACCTAGCGTCGCGTTTTGCGGTCGATGTTGCAAGGTGGCCCGGGACACGTGCCTGCCAAGGCAAAAAAACATCCCAAGCCCAAAAGAAATGCTCGACAAAGTGGGTGATTCTGGTTTGTGATTGACTCGTCAATCAATATCCGCACCGCAATGCTGGGGAAATGCAGTGTGCGCGGGCGCGTAGCATGATGCTGAAAGAGTGGAAACACTGGGGCAAAGGGGCGAGTTATTCCGTGCCGCGCCGAACTGTCTGCTTCCCTTCTTCGCCAGTTTTTGTGCATGTTGCGACATGGATTTGTCACATGACAAGCCGACTGGCGCGTAACAGCGCGCCGGACCGGGCAAAACGAATATTGCAGGGAGAAAATCAATGAAAAAACTGAGTGTAAGCCTGATGGCGCTGACCGTTGCAGGCTCTGCCTATGCCGCCGAGATGGGGGCCGTGGATCAGCCGATCAAACTGGCGATCAACGAATGGACTGGCCAGCACGTGACCACCCATGTCGCGGGTGAGATGCTGAAAGCTGCCGGATACAATGTGGAATATGTGACCGCAGGCATGATGAATCAGTTCCAGGCGCTGGCCGATGGTGACATCGACGCGACCCTGGAAATCTGGTCGTCCAACGTATCGGATGAATATGCCAAGAAGATCGACGAAGGCACCGTCGTTGAAATCGGCGATCTGGGCCTCGACGCCAAAGAAGGCATCGCCTATCCCGCGCATGTGGCTGATCTGTGTCCCGGCCTGCCCGCATGGGAAGCGCTGAAGGACTGCGCGCAGGTATTTGCGACGGCCGAAACACTGCCCGGGGGCCGTCTGGTCGATTACCCGGCTGATTGGGGTACGCCCGGCGCTGACCGTATGGTGGGCCTGGATCTGCCGTTCAAAGCGGTTCCCGCAGGTTCCGAGGGGGCTTTGATAGCCGAGCTTCGGGCCTCGACCGAGCGCAACTCGCCGCTGCTGATCACCTTCTGGCAACCGCATTGGGCCATGTCGGCCTATGATGTGCAATTCGTCGAACTGCCAGCCGTGGAAGACGCCTGTTTCACCGATCCCGCTTGGGGCCCGAACCCGAACGCTGTGAACGATTGCGATTTCTCGCCGTCGCGCATCTTCAAGGCAGGTTGGAGCGGCATGGAAGACAAATGGCCCGCAGCCTATGAAATCCTGACCAACTATCAGCTGGCGGTTGAAGATCAGCAGCCGATGATGGGTGCGATCGACGTTGATGGTGGTTCCGTCGAAGAGGTCGTCGCCGCTTGGATGGCTGAAAACGAAGGCAAATGGCGCCCTGTTGTTGACGCGGCAACGCAGTGAGCTGACATCAGTGACTGACGTAAATTCGCCAGCCATCGCCTGCCAGAATCTCTGGCAGGTGTTTGGCCCCGGCGCTGACAAAGCCCTGACCGACGCGCTGTCTCGGTCAGGGAATGACGCTGACAAAGCCGCTGCCGATCTGCGGGAAAACGGGTTCATCCCCGCCGTTCAGGATGCCAATTTCGAGGTCAAGGAGGGCGAGCTGTTTGTGATCATGGGCCTGTCCGGTTCGGGCAAGTCCACTTTGATCCGCTGTATCTCGCAGCTTTTGCCGGGCACGGGTGGCGAAATCCGTGTGGATGGCGAGAACGTCATCGGCGCGTCAAAGAAAGCCATGACCGAGCTGCGCCGCAAAAAGCTGGGCATGGTATTTCAGCATTTCGGCCTGTTCCCGCATATGACCGTTGCCGAAAACGTCGCCTATCCGCTGCGTGTTCAGGGTGTTAGCCGCAAAGAGCGGCAGGCCCGTGCGCAGGAGGTGATCTCGTTGGTCGGTCTGGAGGGGCGCGAAGACAGCTTCCCGCGTCAGCTTTCGGGTGGTCAGCGGCAGCGTGTCGGGATTGCCCGGTCTCTGGCCGTGAACCCCGATATCTGGTTTTTGGACGAACCATTCTCGGCCCTCGATCCCTTGATCCGCCGTCAGTTGCAGGATGAATTCCTGCGCATTCAGGCGACGTTGCAGAAATCCATCGTCTTCATCACCCACGATATTCAAGAGGCGCTGAAACTGGCCGACCGGATTGCCATCATGCGCGACGGAAAGATAGTCCAGATCGGTACACCCACCGATATCGTACTGCGCCCGGTGGATGATTACGTGCGAGAGTTTTCAAAGGATGTCGCCAAGGGTCAGCATGCCAAGGTCGCATCGGTCATGCGCCAAGACGGAGAGCGGGGACCAGATGACCCTGGCCTGACAACCTCGATGACATTAGACGCTGCATTGGCGCACTGCATGGAGTTATACGAACCGGTGCCCGTCAGGGATGCCGATGGTAACATCGTCGGAACGGTTCATCCGTCCGATCTGGCCGCCGCCCTGCAGGTTGATGAAACATGACTGTAGCGACGGAAGTTTCTGTGCCGCAGGCGCGCCTGAGCATTGGCGCGCGCGCCGCACTGATCACAGTCATCGTCGGTGCGTTGTGTCTGGCGCTGGAAGGCGTCGCGCCCTGGCTGGTCAAATGGCCCGCAGGCTGGGAACTGCCTGCAACGCAATGGGTCGGCACGTTTCTGGACTGGTTCCTGAACGGGATCAAACCGGCGGCGCGGCTGTTTTCCGATCTCATGGCCTATCCCATGAACTGGGCCAACTTTGTGCTCGGCAATACGCCATGGCCCATCCTGATCGGTCTGGTGACTGCGCTGGGTTGGTATCTGGGCGGTTTGCCGATGGCGGCGCTGGGCTTTGTGGGCCTTAGCTTTGTGTTGGCATCGGGCTATTGGGCCGAAAGTATGAACACCCTGGCGTTAGTGGCCGTTTCCGTGCCGGTTGCGCTGATCATGGGCGGAGCTATCGGTATCCTTGCCAACGAAGTACCGCGCGTGAAGTCATTTGTGCAGGCCGTGCTGGACGTGATGCAGACCGTGCCGACATTCGCTTATCTGACGCCGCTGCTGCTGCTGTTTGGTTTCGGTCCTGTGGTTGGGCTGATCGCCTCGGCCATCTATGCGGCCCCTCCGATGGCGCGCAACGTGATGTTGGGGCTGGAGCGGGTCGAACCGGAAATCAAAGAGGCTGCCATCATGTCCGGCGGCACGCGGTTTCAACAGCTGTTTCAGGTCGAGATCCCGGCTGCAGCCACGCAGATCATGGTCGGTGTGAACCAGTGCCTAATGGCTGCGCTGTCGATGGTTATCATCGCAGCCGTCATTGGCGGCTTCAACGATATCGGTTGGGAGGTTCTTCTGACCATGCGCAAGGCACAGTTCGGCGAAGCCTTGATGGCCGGTCTGGTGATCGTGGTCTTTGCCGTCGTCATCGACCGGATGAGCGGGACGCTGGCGACCGAACGTAAACGCTATGACCAGCGTGTCGCCTGGGCAGTAATTGGCGTTGCCGTGCTGTTCACCGCTGTCTTTTGGACCAGGCTGCCGAACCCGTCCGAACTGACCATTCTCGACCCGCTGGCCGGGGTGATTGACGGCGGGCTGACGGCGTTTACCCAGGCTAATGGGCCGTGGCTTGACGCGCTCAAGAACAACTCTTTGTTCTATGTGCTGCTGCCGCTTCGGATTGGTTTGGACCAGGCCGTGCTGCCGTTCACATGGGGTTTTCAGTGGACGCCCGTGATGAGCTATGGCCTGTTCGCCGCCGCCGCAGCGATTGCTGTGCTAATGGCATGGCGCGGACACTTGACCGGCGGGCTGGTGATGCTGATCCTGATCGGGATGCTGGAAACCGGCATTGCCAATCTGCCCTGGCCTTTCGTTCTGACTGCCGCCGCCGCGTTGGGTTGGGTGGCAGGGGGCTGGCGATTGGCGGCGCTTTCGGTCGGATTGCTCTGTACCATTCTTGTCTCGGGCCTGTGGGAACGCGCGCTGTTATCGCTGTATCTGAGCGGTGCTGCGGTGTTTTCTTGTGCCGTAGTCGGCGGTGTGATTGGTCTGGCCAGTGCAGTCTGGTTGCCTGTTTGGAAGGTGGTCCGCCCCGTCTGTGACATGTTGCAGACGATCCCACTGTTCGTGTTCCTGATTCCTGTGCTGATGGTGTTTCAGATCGGCGAGTTTTCGGCCTTTCTGGCAATCTGCGCCTATGCCGTTGTTCCGATGATCCGCTACACACGGCACGGGCTGGTCAATACACCGGATGAGATGATGGAGGCCGCCATCTCTAGTGGCGCGACCGAGTGGCAGATCATGCGTGACGTGCGCGCGCCTTATGCTGCGCCGACTATCTTACTGGGTCTGAACCAGACCATCCTTTACGCCTTTGCCATGCTGGTGATCGCTGCGCTGATCGGAACCACCGGTCTGGGCCAGTCGATCTATCTGGCGCTGGGGCAGGCGGATGTGGGATTGGGGATTTCAGCAGGGGCGGCGATGGCTATCCTTGCGCTGATAGCTGACCGCATCGTGCAGGGCTTTGCCGAGGAACGTCGCAAGGCGCTGGGCCTGTAAACATCGGTAGAAAGGCGGAACAACCGCCTCTCTGCCTCATTTGATTTCGGGCAAGGACGTTCCGGCGCAGGTGATTAAACCTGGCGCAAATGATCGGAGACTACCATGGCAGGCTGGCCCCTATTCTTTGCTGCACTGATAGCGTTTCTGGCGACCCATGCGATACCAGCGCGCCCCGCTGTGCGCGATCGCCTGATCACTACGTTCGGACGGCGCGGGTATTTCGTGGCTTATTCCATCTTGTCTCTGCTGGTTCTGGGTTGGTTGATCATCGCCGCAGCGCAAGCCCCGTATGTCGAGGTGATCCCACCCATTTGGATATTCCGCTGGATTCCCGTTCTGATGATGCCCGTTGTGTGCTGGCTCGCGGTTGCGGGCTTGACGATCCAGAACCCGTTTTCATTTGGTGGCTTGGGCCAGCGCCCGTTCGATCCGGAAAAGCCCGGCATTCTGCGCACCACGCGCCACCCGGTTTTGGTGGCGCTGTTGGTGTGGGCTGTCGCTCATCTGCTGGCCAATGGCAGCCTGTCCCACGTGATTTTGTTCGGTTTGTTTGCGGTATTTGCTGCGATGGGGCTGCCGCTGATTGATCGACGCAAGTCCCGTCAGATGGGTGCTGAATGGGGTCGGCTGTCGCGCAACACTGCAAGGTTTTCTTTGCGTGCGCCACGCCCTTGGCCGCCTGTTTGGATCGGGTTTGTAGCGCTGGTGGCATTTGCAATCCTGCTTCACCTACACAAACCGGTGATCGGATTGTCTCCGCTGCCATAAGCTGAGTGGTGGTCGGGGCGGGTCGTGCGTGCTATTTGATGTTTCGAATTGTTGCGACAAGGGGATTTGCATGTACCTCGCCTATGTTACGACCACCGACCGCGGTGCAACCGACCGTCTGCTGAGCGCGGCTGCGGATCGCCTTTTGGCCGCAGATGCGCAGTTGGCGGGTGTGGTGCAAACCAACACCGAATGCGCCGACAGCAGCAAGTGCGACATGGACGTCCGTGTCCTGCCCGAGGGCGAGACCATCCGGATTTCGCAGTCTTTGGGTACACAGTCGCGCGGCTGCCGTCTGGACCCTGCGGCACTTGAGCGGGCAGTTGGATATGTGACGGCATCGCTGGCAGAGAATCCCCATTTGCTGATCGTTAACAAGTTCGGCAAGCACGAGGCGGATGGGCGCGGTTTTCGCCCGGTCATCGCTGAAGCACTGGCGCAGGACATTCCGGTTCTTGTCGGGGTGAACGGTTTGAACACGGCCAAATTCGAAGAATTCACGGGCGGCGGTGCCGAGCAGATTGAGCCCGACCTTGAGGCGATCTTGGCCTGGTTTGACCGGGTCACTGCGCAACGTGAAGCTGCCGCCTGACAGAACGGTCATAAGGCGGGGCCATCGGTCCTGCCAATTTCTGCTTGGTACGGTGTGATCAGCCATCCATCACTCGCGCTGGCAAAGCTTGCTGAATGTCTGGAAGAAAATGGTGGGCGACCCTGGAATCGAACCAGGCGTGCGTCTCCGCGAGGGAGTTACAGTCCCCTGCCACACCTTGCGGCCTGTCGCCCACTGTCAGGCGTTGCACCTGACGTGGAGGCGTGATTACTAGCGCTCTAAAGGAGCGTCAACAGGAAAATACTGCTTTGACGCAGGAAACCGAATTCGCGGCCCGGAGGCCAAAGAAATGAAGAAACCCAAGTGGGTCGTCGAAAAAGAACAGGCGCGCAAAGCTGCCGCATCCGAAACTGTTTGGCTGTTTGGTCTGCATGCGGTGCGGGATGCGCTGATGAACCCAAACCGCACAAAATTGCACCTGATTGTGACGCAGAATGCGCGGGACAAGCTGGTGGAAGCCATTGAATTTGCAGGTATTGAGCCCGAGATGGTTGATCCACGCAAATTTACCGCTCCGATCGACCCGGGGTCGGTTCATCAGGGCGCGGCCCTTGAGGTTAAGCCTTTGGAATGGGGTGGTCTGGCGGAAAACTGCATCGGGCGCGAACACCCGCGCGTCATTTTGTTAGACCGCGTAACCGACCCCCATAATGTCGGAGCGATTCTACGGTCAGCTGAGGTTCTTGGGGCCAGCGCTGTAGTCGGTATGCGCCATCACGCGGCGCCGGAAACTGGCGCGCTGGCCAAGACCGCCAGCGGCGCACTGGAACGTCAACCCTATCTGCGGGTGCGTAACCTGGCTGATGCCATTGTCGAGTTGCAGGGAATGGGGTTTCTGGTCCTAGGACTGGACGGCGAGGCGGACGACACGATCGAGGCCGCCTTGGGAGGTAACCCGGACCAGCCAGTGGCATTGGTGTTAGGCGCAGAGGGACCGGGCCTGAGGCAAAAAACCAAAGAAACCGTCGACAAGTTGGTCAAAATTGACGCTGTGGGCGGGTTTGGTTCTCTCAATGTCTCAAATGCGGCGGCGATTGCCCTATATGCTTCTAGGCAAAGATAACGACAGGAGAACGCCATTTCCACGCCATCCAAAATTGCGACCTGCTGTTATTGTGGGACCCGGGCAGCGCTTGTTCTAAAAGGCACGCAGCGCCAAGAGCTCAGTTGTTCAAGCTGCGGTGCCCCGCTGCATAACCTCAAGATGATGCCAAAGCGCAAACTGGACGATGCCAAGGCGAACCGTCAAACAGCCAAGCAGGATCGTCCCTACAAAGGCAAAAAGAAGAAGAAAAAAGGCGTTTTCTCACGGGTGCTGGATGAAGCCTGGGATGTGATCGAGGACATTTTCGACTAAAGGCTGGCGTTGCCGGTTCGAATGTTCACAAGCGCGTTAAAAGGGGTTTCAGTTGCGATAATAAATTGCATCTTGATACCCTGAGTTTCTATTTGTGATCCGATGACCATGAACAGACGTTTCCTTTTTGGCGCGATTGCCGCCAGTGTGATTGCTCTTCCTGCGTTTGCGCAGGATCTGCCCGTCTTCTATCGGACGGACGGTGCAGCCATGGCCGGATATGATGCGGTGTCCTATTTCAATGGCGAAACACCTGTTCGGGGTCAGCCTGAATACGCGGTTATGTGGAAAGGCGCCGAATGGCACTTTGCCACCGCTGAGAATCGGGACGCGTTTGAGATGAATCCGCGTGCCTATGCACCTCAGTTCGGCGGGTACTGCGCCTTCGCAATGGCGCAAGGAGAGCTTGTCAGCACCGATCCGACTATTTGGCAGGTGATTGACGGTCGGCTATATCTGACCCACTCGCCAGAAATCGAGCGCATCTGGCAACGCGATACCGCAGCTTATATCCGCGAGGCCGAGGCGCATTGGCCAAGCGTTCTATATGAATAACAGGGCGGCGGCCGTTTTTTCTGATCTGTCATCACAAAATCGCGCGCTACCTCTTTTTTTCTCTGAACTCATGCTTAAATGTCACAGTGACCGCGGAACGGAACTGCCGCGGGTCATTTCACTGTCCCTCGTTCCAACAACTGGCGCTCAGGTATTCCTGGGCGCTTTTTTCTTTTGAAAACGGCGGCTAGGGTGGTCGAATGACTGAGTATTCCGATGAATTCCTGACCCAGATCCTGAAACATACCAAAACCGTTGCTGTGGTTGGGGTGTCGATGAATCCTGTGCGACCCAGCTATTATGTGGCGCGGTATTTGTCACTCAAAGGATACAAGGTGATCCCTGTTAACCCCGGTCATGCGGGCAAGATCCTGTTTGGCCAGACAATCCGTGCGTCGCTATCCGAGATTTCCGAACCGGTAGACATGGTCGATATCTTTCGCCGATCCGAATCTGTACCGCCCATAGTGGACGAGGCGCTTGAGGCGTTTCCCAATCTGCGCACAATCTGGATGCAGATTGGGATAGAACATGCCACGGCTGCGGCCACAGCGCAGGCGCGCGGGGTGGATGTCGTGATGAACCGCTGTCCGAAGATCGAATATCAGCGTTTGTTCGGCGAATTGCGCATGGGTGGTTTTGCCACCGGAATGATTTCGTCGAAACTCTGAGCGGTTATTCACCGAGATATGGTTGCAGTTCGCCGAATTGTTCCAAACGTCGCCTTTCCAGAACCACTTCGCGCGGGACCCAGTCATAGCGCGTGTCTTGTGGTAAGGGCGTCCAGTACAGCACGCCGCCATAGCGCCAGGGGTCCAGCACAACACCGTCATACATTGTCTCGCCTTTGCGACTGATGATTGCCGTGCTGTGGTCGATCCGGAACGGGTTGTCGGCATTAGCGATGGCGCGGTGCATTTCCAGCGTCTGGAAGTTTTCTTGATCCAGCCGCCGTTCGATATCCTCGGCCCAGTGCCAACACAGTCCGCGCGGCTTCAGGCCCTTGTTGACTTTGGCATTGTGGATCAGTGGCGGGTCCGTGATCTGATATTCCTGGGCCAGTTGATCGGTGTAGGCATAGGCAATGCGCGCGGCGCGGTTGGCCTCTTCAGGGTCGATGTCAGGCCCGAGGTTGCGGATTTCAGACGCCAAGCGCTGAACTTCATCACTGGTGGACGGCGGGGCAATTGCGCAGGCCCCCAAAACGGCTAACGCCAGCCCAAATACTAAAGCTCTGATCATCTGCGCGCCCTTTGACCTGCGAACCTGTCAGGATCAGAATAATGGATCGACAACACCTGCGTCACCCCTTGGGTCGCGCGGCCTTTTCCGCGATGCCGCTGGTGCCCTGACGCCGGACCAGTTCGGCCAACACATCATCCAATGCCACATCGCGCGCGGCCAGCATGACCAGCAGGTGATACAGTACATCCGCCGCCTCTGAGGTCAGCTTGGCCTGATCGCCCTTAACCGCCTCAATGATGGCCTCAACCGCCTCTTCGCCGAATTTCTCGGCGCATTTCTCGGGGCCTTTGGCCAACAGCTTGGCGGTCCAGCTGCCTTCAGGATCCGTCCCTTTGCGGGCCTCAATCGTTTGGGCCAGCTCGTGCAGAATGCTCATGTCAGCCTCATCTGGATGCCAGCGGCGGCCATGTGTTCCTTGGCCTCGCGGATGGTGAATTCGCCGAAGTGAAAGATCGATGCGGCAAGGACAGCGCTGGCACCGCCTTCGGTGACGCCTTCGACCAGATGATCCAGAGTTCCAACCCCGCCCGATGCGATCACTGGTACATTCACAGCATCCGAAATGGCGCGTGTCAGCGGCAAGTTGAACCCGGCTTTGGTACCATCGCGATCCATCGAAGTCAGCAGAATCTCACCCGCGCCCTTGGCGACGACGGTTCTGGCGAATTCGACCGCGTCGATGCCAGTGGGCTTGCGTCCGCCATGAGTGAAAATTTCCCACTTGCCGGGGCTGACGGTCTTGGCGTCGATGGCACAGACGATGCACTGGCTGCCGAATTGATCGGCGGCTTGGGCGATCACATCCGGGTTTGCCACTGCCGCCGAGTTGAAGCTGACCTTGTCTGCACCGGCCAGCAACAGAGCGCGCACGTCTTCCTTGGTCCGCACGCCGCCGCCAACGGTCAGGGGTACAAAGCACTGTTCCGCTGTGCGCTGCACCACATCGAACATGGTCCCGCGGTTTTCATGGGTGGCATGGATGTCCAGAAAGCAAATCTCGTCAGCGCCTGCCGCGTCATAGGCCTTGGCGGATTCCACCGGGTCACCCGCATCGCGCAGGCCAACAAAGTTAACACCTTTGACAACGCGGCCATCGGCGACATCCAGACAGGGTATGATACGGGTTTTCAGCATCTCTCGTCCTTTGTTGGCGCACCTCTAACGGCAAAGCCCCGCCGATGCCAGACTTGTGATTGTCACAACTCTGGAACCTGTGAAAACTGTCCCCAATTCATCAGGAGATCAATGAGATGCGTAGACTCTTTTTAGCAACCACTTTCATTTTCGCAGGAGCAGCTGCCGCAATGGCTGACGATATCATCAAGATGAAGACCGACAAATCGGTGACCCAGGCGCTGGACGCGCTTGAGACGGCGATTGGCAACGCGGGTGCAACGGTTTTTGCGCGGGTTGACCACGCGGCCGGGGCCGAAAAGGTCGGAACGCCGATCCCGCCCAATCAGGTGCTGATTTTCGGCAACCCTGCGCTGGGTACGCCTGCAATGCAGATCGACCCGCGTGCCGGACTGTTCCTGCCGCTCAAGGTGCAAGCGTATGAAGATGCCGACGGTCAGGTTTGGCTGATCTATGAAGATCCAAAAGAGACGATGGATGAGTTCGACGCGGTCGAAAACTCTCCCATCATCGAGAAAATGCGCGGGGCGCTGGCAAAGCTGACTGCGGCTGCAGCGCAGTAAATCAGGACAGGGCGCGAATGGCCTCTGCCAGGTCAATCGCGCCGTCATACAGCGCCCGGCCGGAAATCGCGCCGTTCAATTCCACACCGCAATCACGCAGAGCAATCAGATCATCCAATGAGCTGACGCCGCCTGAAGCGATCACCGGAATCGATACGGCACGGGCCAAGTCCGCGGTGGCCTCAATGTTAGGGCCCTGCATCGCGCCATCGCGGTTAATATCGGTATAGATGATTGCAGCAACGCCGGCGTCCTCGAAGCTGCGCGCCAGATCAGTGACCTGCACATTCGTCTCTTCAGCCCAGCCTTTGGTCGCGACCATGCCGTTGCGGGCATCAATGCCAACGGCAACTTTGCCGGGAAAGGTTTTGGCCGCTTCGCGCACCAGATCCGGATTCTCGACCGCGATTGTGCCCAGAATCACTCGGGCCAGACCTTTGTGGATCCAGGTTTCAATGGTGGCCATGTCGCGGATACCGCCACCAAGCTGGGCGGGAACGTTGCATTCCTTCAGAATTGCCTCGACTGGGGCGGCGTTGACCGGCTCACCGGCAAAGGCACCGTTCAGGTCAACCAGATGTAGCCATTCGCACCCCGCGTCGACAAAGGCACGGGCCTGGGCGGCGGGGTCTTCATTGAACACGGTCGCTTTGTCCATTTCTCCGCGCAGCAGGCGCACGGCCTGTCCGTCTTTGAGGTCGATGGCAGGATAGAGGATCATGTTGTCAGGCCTTGAATCGCTGTTTTCCCGGCGGGATATCGCACAGGCAGGGCAGGGGATGCAACGCGACGCAAAGTCAATCTTGCCCCACGTCCACCAGCGCGCCAGACTGCTGGTCAAATAGGGAGGATTTTATGAAGAAAACAACTTTTGCAGCAGCCTTGGGGCTGGCATCTCTGATTTCGGGAGCGGCGATGGCCGACCCGGTAGACGGTCTTTGGAAAACCCAGCCCGGAGACACCGGCGGATATCTGCATGTTTCGATCGCCGAATGCGGCAGCGCGATTTGCGGTACCATCGATACCGCTTTTGACAAAGACGGGAATGAACAGCTTGAATATGAAAACCTCGGCAAGCAGATCATCTGGGATATGGTGCCCGATGGCGACGGCAGCTATGGCGGGGGCAAGATCTGGGCTCCGGACAGAGACAAGACTTACAGCTCGAAAATGACCCTGGACAGCCAGAACAAGCTGACCGTCAAAGGTTGTGTTGCGGGTGGATTGGTGTGTCGCGGGCAGGACTGGACACGGGTTCAGTAACCGCTCAGGGCGTCCAGGTCAGGAAATTCCCGATCATGCGCAGGCCCACATCCTGGCTTTTCTCAGGATGGAACTGCATCCCGACCATAGTGTCACGGCCAATTACGGCCGTGACGTCCTGACCGTAATCCACATAGGCCAGACGCTGTGCGGGATCGCTGACCCGGAAATGGTATGAGTGGACGAAATAGGCGTGATCGCCTGATGTGACCCCGGCAAAGACAGGGTGTTCGCTTTCCAACACCAGATCGTTCCAACCCATATGCGGCACTTTCAGCGACCGGTCTGACGGCGCAATTTGCACCACATCCCCGGCAATCCAGTCCAACCCATCGGTGTCAGTGTACTCATGACCTTTCGAGGCCATCAGCTGCATACCCACGCAGATACCCAGAAATGGGCGGGCTTTCTGCTCGACCGCTTCGACCATCGCGTCATAGATACCCTTGTGCCCGCGCAGCTCGGCCGCGCAGGCAGGGAAAGCGCCGTCGCCGGGCAGCACCAGCCGGTCGGCGCGCGCCACGACATCCGCGTCGGATGTGACCACGACCTCGCCGGCGTCCAGTTCCCGCGCCATGCGCTGAAACGCCTTTTCAGCGGAATGCAGATTGCCGCTTTCATAGTCGATAATGGCGGTGAGCATTTACAACGCGCCCTTGGTCGACGGAATCGCATCTGCTTTGCGCACATCGGTCTCAACCGCGTCGCGCAATGCGCGCGCGACAGCTTTGAACGCCGCTTCTGCGATGTGGTGGCTGTTGAACCCGTGCAACTGGTCGATATGCAGCGTGATGCCGCCATGAGTGGCCAGCGCCTGAAAGAACTCGCGCACCAGTTCAGTGTCGAAGGTGCCAATCTTGGGTGTCGGCAGGTCTACGTTCCAGATCAGAAACGGTCGCCCTGACAGATCCAGCGCACAGCGCACCTGTGCATCGTCCATCGGCAGGTGACATTCGCCATACCGCCGGATGCCCTTTTTGTCGCCCAAGGCCTTTGTCAACGCTTGCCCCAGTGCGATTCCGGTGTCCTCGACCGTGTGGTGGTCGTCGATGTGGTAATCGCCCTTGGCGCGGATCGTCATGTCGATCAGAGAATGGCGCGCTAACTGATCCAGCATGTGGTCAAAGAAACCGACGCCGGTCTGATTGTCATACTGGCCGGTCCCATCCAGATTGACCTCGACCGTGATCTCGGTTTCGGCGGTCTGACGGCTGATCTTTGCGTTGCGCATGGGCGAATTCCTTTTACTACAGGCGTGCTTATAGACGGGGTAGGGCGGGTTGATCCAGACCATCCGTCGCAATCGCCGCAAACTGTTGCAGGGGATTGCGCCCGGGCGCAGCCCATGTCAGCCTGCGGCCAACTCAACCAACAAGGCCCGGCCCATGTCCACCTGTGTTTTCATCCAGATCCGCTGCAAACCCGGCACCACTTACAAGGTGGCTGAAGAGATCGCGTTGCGCGAAATCCACTCGGAGCTCTACTCTACCAGCGGCGAATATGACCTGCTGCTGAAGCTTTACATCCCCGAGACCGAGGATGTGGGACATTTCATCAATGAAAATCTGCTGGTGATCTCGGGTATAGAACGCTCGCTGACCACAATGACGTTCAAGGCGTTCTGACTCAGATCGTTGACTCAACGGCGGTGTTTTGTGTCGTCGTTGTGGCCAAAATCGCGCTGTTTCTTGATTGGTGATCAGATGCGCCTGCGCTGAAAAACTGCTGTAGTCCAAACATCATAGTCAGAGGCACCGCAACGGTAATCACCGAACGTTCCTGTGCCGTCAGCGACCAGACAAGACCCGTGGCGCAAATTGCAAGCAAAACAGCCGATTGCCACCGCATCTGACCAGGACTGTCAGTGCGATGCGTCAGAAAGCCGGTCTTTGTGGTCAGGGTAAGCAGTAGTCCAACTGCAAAAACGCTTCCAAGTATAAACGTATTGAGATTGTCGATCATTAGGCGTCCCGCGGTTCCCCAGCCTGAAGCAACGAAAAGCTCGATCAGCGGGGTAATCGCGACCATGAACAGATTGATTCCCAGCAGAATCGGATGTGGCTGCAACAGCTTTCGGACGTAGGTGAAACAGACGGCCGCGGCCAAAATCGACCCGACCCACCCGGCCAGACGCAGATCGTCTGTTGCGCGGGAGAGCACCAGAAAACTCAGGCTCGGCAGGTTTTCAAACATCCCAAGCAGAAAGCGCTTTTGTTGATCTCCGGGCATCGTCCACCATTTCAATGCAAGGCTCACTGCAAAGGTAGACGTGTTCGGTTCGGTCATGTCAATGAAATGATTACGTTTTTTGTGGTCTTCCGGGGTATCGATCAGAGCTGGTTGGACGATGTCCTAAGTGCCGTGCGCTGTCAGAAGGGCACAACAATTGGCAAGAATCCAGCGATCATAAAGAAGGTTTGTATCTGGAGCGGGCGAGGCGATTCGAACGCCCGACCCTAACCTTGGCAAGGTTATGCTCTACCCCTGAGCTACGCCCGCATCAGATACATATTTGGTCCTGAGACCTCTCAATGGAGCGGGCGAGGCGATTCGAACGCCCGACCCTAACCTTGGCAAGGTTATGCTCTACCCCTGAGCTACGCCCGCGCCGTTGAGTGAGGCGTGAAGTATTAATTCTGGCGGAAAGCTGCAAGGGGAAAAACGCGACTTTTGCAAAAAATCTTCTCGTGCGGAGGAAATCCAGACAGACTTGACCTCGCGTAGCAGCAGCCCGGTTCAACTGGACCGGTCGAGATTCCGCGTTAAGCTTTGCCCAGAGCTTAGGAATATTAATAGACGGAGCCACCCATGCTGACAATTACACCGGTTTATGCGGCATTAGCCGCCTTTTTGTATCTGGCGCTGAGCCTTCGGGTCATTGGCCACCGACGAGGCGAAAAGGTTTCCTACGGGGATGGTGGCAAGGGTCAAATGATCAAGGCTATCCGAACTCATGGCAATTTCGCCGAATACGCGCCGTTTGCGCTGTTATTGATGGCAATGGTTGAATTGCAGGGCGCCAGCGGGTTGCTGTTGAACCTGTTGGGATTGGCCTTGCTGGGTGGTCGCCTGCTTCATGCATATGGGTTTGGCAGGTCTCCGCAGATCGTTATCCTCAGGCAAATCGGAATGCTGCTGACATTTGGTTCAATCCTCGTAGCTGCAATAGCCAATATTGTGCTGGCGGTGTGAGCGCGGTGGGTCGCTCACGCCGAAAAAGGCCACCGTTTTACCCAAATTCAATTATTAACTAACTGTCAACATTATCTCAGGCGCTTGATTTTGTGGTATCTGCTGCCACTGCTCAAGAAGGACAGGTGAATAATATGAAACGGTTCCTGTTACTTTCGCGTGTAGTTGCGACCTCATTTCTGCTGCTTGGCGCTGTAAGCTTTGTGGCAGTTGTTGCCGCACCTGATATGGCCATCGCCAAAAATGGTGGCGGCAAAGGTAATGGCGGTGGCAAAGGCAATGGCGGTGGCAAAGGCAATGGTGGTGGAAATGGGAACGGCGCGGATAAGTCTGGCGACAAGTCCTCACAGGTGAAAGGTGGCAAGTCCTCGGGTAAAAAGGGGACGGGCAAAGGGTTGCTCGCCAGTCTTGGCCTGAAAAAGCAAAAAACTGCCAAAACGGGCGCTACGACTCAAAAGAAAAACGGGCTGGTCGCTTCGATTGGTAATCTGGTCAAGGGCAATAAGAAACCTGCCAAGATGACCAAAGTTACCACTGCTGTCGTTGATGAGAAGCCGGTTCACCCCAACAAGCACGGCAAAATTGCATCGGAGCTTAAAGGTCTGAACGCGGCCCATGCCAGCCAAACGGCTCTCATGAATGCGTCCCCGAACAGTATGCCAGGAAAGCTGTACTCTTATCAGCAGAACATCCTTGGTCATACCGACGCGACGACAGATCTGCAGGATAAGAACGACGAACTGGAAGACCTGCAGGAACTGACCGCAGAAGAGATCGAAGAGGCCTATGAGCCGACCGAGGACGAGCTTGCCGAGGGCATCACCGCTCAGGACAAGTACGACGACGCGGTCGAAGCGGCTGAGCTGGCTGTAGAGGAGGCCGAGACAAACCTGGCCGGATCTTCTGACCCGCAAGAGGCTCTGGATACTCTGACCGGCGGTCGCGAGTTGTCTGACGACGCCCTGAACGAGCTGCACGACCTGCTGGGTCTGCCGGCGCTTGCGGATTATGATGTTTCTGATGATGAAACAGAAAAGGCATTGGTCGAAGATGAGGTTGAAGAAGAAACCGTAGACGGCTGAACCTTAACCCAATGAAATGGAAAAGGCGCGCCCCAGAGGCGCGCCTTTTTTTGCTATTCCAGCTCGATCAGCAGGTCCTTGGCGTCAATTTGACCGCCTGGCTGAACGTGGATGGCTTTGACTACGGCGTCCCTTTCGGCGTGAATGCCAGTCTCCATCTTCATGGCCTCGATGGTCAAAAGCATATCGCCTTCTTTGACCTCTTGTCCCGAAGTAACCGCAACGGTTGCCACGACACCCGGCATCGGTGCGCCGATATGTGCGAGGTTGCCGATTTCCGCTTTGGGTCGGGCCTGCGTGGTTGACGTCACCAGACGGTTTGGCACCCGGATCACACGGGGCTGACCGTTCAGTTCAAAGAACACTTTGACCTCACCATTTTCATCGGTTTCACCGATGGCCTGACAGCGAATTTCCAGAGTCTTGCCGGGATCGATTTCCGCGGCGATCTCTTCGCCGGGCTCCATTCCATAGAAGAATGTGCGCGTGGGCAGGGTGCGGACGGGGCCATAAATCCGGTGGCGACCCATGTAATCAAGGAACACCTTGGGATACATCAGGTATCCGTTCAGATCCTCGTCGTCGACCTCTTTGCCGTCAAGTTGTTTGGACAGTTCGGCGCGCGTTTCCTCCAGATCGACCGGGGGTACGTCTTTGCCGGGGCGGTCAGTGTTGGGGCTTTCGCCCTTAAGCGCCTTGCTGATGATCGCATCAGGGAACCCGCCCGGAGGCTGCCCCAGATTGCCGCGCATCATGTCGATGACCGAATCCGGGAAGGCCACGTCCGAGTCCGGGTTTTCGACATCGGCGCGCGTCAGCCCTTGGCTGACCATCATCAGCGCCATGTCGCCAACCACTTTTGACGAAGGCGTGACTTTGACGATATCGCCGAACATCTGGTTCACGTCCGCATACATCTGCGCCACTTCATGCCAACGCTCTTCCAGGCCAAGGCTGCGCGCCTGAGCCTTGAGGTTAGTGAACTGGCCACCGGGCATCTCGTGCAGATATACCTCGGATGCAGGGGCCTGCAGGCTGGATTCAAAGGCCGCATACTGGCCTCGGACCACCTCGAAATAGTCGCTGATTTCGCGGATGGCCTTGATGTCCAGACCGGTGTCGCGTTCCGTATGGCGCAGCGCTTCGACCACAGTGCCCAATGTCGCCTGAGAAGTGTTGCCACTGAAGCTGTCCATCGCGCAATCCACTGCGTCCACACCCGCCTCGGAGGCGGCCAGAATGGTGGCGCTGGCGATACCGGCAGTGTCGTGCGTGTGGAAGTGGATTGGCAACCCGACCTCTTCTTTCAGCGCACGGATCAAAATCTTGGCCGAGGCTGGTTTCAGCAGGCCGGCCATGTCTTTCAGGCCCAGAATATGAGCCCCGGCATCGCGCAGCTCTTTCGCCATGCCAACATAGTATTTTAGGTCATATTTGGCACGGTTCGGGTCCAGAATATCGCCAGTATAGCAAACGGTGCCTTCACAGATTTTACCGTTCTCGACCACCGCATCCATCGCGACACGCATATTTTCGACCCAGTTGAGAGAGTCGAAGACGCGGAACACGTCGATATTTTCCGACGCCTGACGAACGAATTCCTGCACCACGTTGTCGGGGTAATTGGTGTATCCAACCCCGTTTGCGCCGCGCAAAAGCATCTGGGTCATCAGGTTCGGCATCACCTCGCGCAGGTCACGCAGACGTTGCCACGGACATTCCTGCAAGAACCGATAAGCCACATCGAAAGTGGCGCCGCCCCAGCATTCGACGCTGAACAGCTGCGGCAGGTTGGCCGCATAGCTCGGGGCCACTTTGATCATGTCGATCGACCGCATCCGCGTCGCCAGCAGCGACTGGTGCCCGTCGCGCATCGTGGTGTCGGTGATCAGCAACTGGCGCTGAGCCTTCATCCAATCGGCCACCGCCTGCGGGCCCTTTTGTTCTAGCAGATTGCGGGTGCCCATCTGCGGTTCACTTTTCAGAGCCGGGGCCTTGGCCTCTTTCAGATCGGTACGCGGTTCGGGACGATCCTTGGTTTCGGGATGCCCATTCACGGTGATATCCGCAATATAGGTCAGAACCTTGGTGCCCCTGTCACGGCGTCGTTTAAAGGTGAACAGCTCGGGCGTCGTGTCAATGAACTTGGTGGTGTATTCATTCGACAGGAAGGTCGGGTGTTTCAGCAGGTTGATGACAAAGTCGATATTGGTGCTGACGCCACGAATACGGAACTCGCGCAGCGCTCGGTCCATTCGCGAAATCGCGGCCTGTGGCGTCGGGGCCCAGGCCGTGACCTTGGTCAGCAGCGAGTCGTAGTACCGCGTGATTACACCACCCGCATAGGCCGTGCCGCCATCCAGGCGAATACCCATGCCAGTAGCCGAGCGGTATGCGGTGATGCGACCGTAGTCGGGAATGAAGTTGTTCTGCGGGTCTTCGGTTGTGATCCGGGTCTGAAGGGCATGACCGTTCAGGTGCACATCCGCTTGGCTGGCGGCGCCGGTGGCTTCGGCCAACGATTTACCCTCGGCAATCAGGATCTGTGCCTGCACAATGTCGATACCTGTGACTTCCTCGGTGACGGTATGTTCCACCTGAACGCGCGGGTTCACCTCGATGAAGTAGAACTTGCTGGTTTCCATATCCATCAGGAACTCGACGGTGCCTGCGCATTCATAATTTACATGGGCGCAAATCTTGCGGCCCAGTTCGCAGATTTCCGCGCGTTGTTCTTCGCTGAGATACGGGGCAGGCGCGCGTTCCACGACTTTCTGATTACGGCGCTGGACCGAGCAGTCGCGCTCATACAGGTGGTAAATTTCGCCATGTTTGTCGCCCAGAATCTGCACCTCGACATGGCGGGCGCGGATAATCATCTTTTCCAAATAGCCCTCGCCATTGCCAAAGGCAGCCTCGGCTTCGCGGCGGCCTTCCAGGACCTTTTCTTCCAGTTCGTCCTCGGATTCGATTGGGCGCATGCCGCGGCCACCTCCGCCCCAGGATGCTTTGAGCATCAGGGGATATCCGATCTCTTTGGCTTGTGACCGGATCGCGTCCATATCGTCGCCCAGCACTTCGGTCGCTGGGATCACCGGAACTCCGGCGGCGATGGCCACGCGGCGGGCGCTGGCCTTGTCGCCCAAGGCGCGCATGGTTTCGGCCTTTGGTCCAATGAAGGTGATCCCGTTCTGGACGCAGGCATCCACGAAATCTGGGTTTTCCGACAACAAGCCATAGCCCGGGTGGATGGCATCCGCACCACATTCCTTGGCCACGCGAATAATCTCGTCAATGCTGAGGTAAGCGGCAACCGGCCCCATCCCCTCGCCGATGCGATAGGCCTCGTCCGCCTTGAAACGGTGCAAGCCAAGCTTGTCCTCTTCCGCATATACGGCGACTGTGCGTTTGCCCATCTCATTCGCTGCGCGCATCACGCGAATGGCAATCTCGCCGCGGTTGGCGATCAGGATCTTGTCGAAATGTGTCATATCAGGTCCCGGTCCTGTTTGTTTGGCGAACTTCTAGGCGAACAATACGCGCAGGTATATCGGTGATTTGGGTAGAACCGGCATGTTAACGCTCGCAAACGCCTCCTGTTGGTGAATGCTTGATAGCCTTGCTGCGCTGCGGCATCAAGACTGGTGAATTGCGGCGTGATTTGGCGTGTTCATTAAAGACTTTTTGGCCACGGTCGGCAGGTGCTTTCCCAAGTTTCGACATAGCAGGCAAGTTGCGCGCATGGTCGTGCCGGGTGCCGAGCCGATTGACTTCAAGCACGTTGGGAATGAAAGGCCTGACCGCGCCCGGTTTTCGTGGATGTGCAGCCCCGAGAGGTTTCGGGCAGATCGTTTGCGTACCGCTTGCCTCAAATCATTGCGTCACTTCTTTATCCGATCCTCTGAAAGATCACCGACCGTTTAAGAGTCTAGGGATTGTGCTGCTCAAAAGCGATAGGGCTGGCTAGGACGGTTGGCAAGATCGCGATGTGGCCAAGATCTTGGAGAAAGCTAACAAGTATAGAAGTGGCTACCTTGCCCGCGCAGTCAGGCGCCGGGTAACTGAAGTTTTTGCTAAGTATTAGCAAGAGCTTCACGCCGCCGCGACTGGGCCTGAAGTCCGAACCTTTTGGCCGTTGCTATCAGCGGACCCGGTTTCGGTTGGCGTTCCCTTGGCGACTTGCACCTGATTGCGCCCTTTGTCTTTTGCCATATATAGCGCGTCATCAGCGGCGCGCATCAAATCTTGCGGCATGGTGCCATGCGCCGGGTAATGCGATACACCAACCGAAATCGTTATTCGCGGCAGCGACTTGTCACCGTATCGGACCGAGACCGCTTCGACCGACTGCCGTAATTTCTCGGCACGGCTCACCGCGTCATCCGGGGTGTTGTCCGGCAAGATCAGCATGAATTCCTCACCACCAATACGGCAGGCAACCTCGTCCCGGTCACAGCCCTGTTCCAAGGCGGCTCCGACTGCGCGCAGCACCATGTCGCCTGCATCATGGCCATGAGTGTCGTTGAACTTCTTGAAATGATCGACATCAACGGCGATCAGGCTCAGCGGTACACCGGTCTGTTGACTGCGTGAAATAGACTTGCGCAGGGTTTCCGTCATATGACGACGGTTGAACAGTCCGGTCAAAGGATCACGCACGGATTGGTCGTGCAGCTGATCGCGCATCCTCACATTTGCAATGGCCATGCTGATCTGTTCAGCGCAGAGCTGCGCCAGTTTCCTGCTGACGTGAAACTCTTCTTCGCAGTTTTCATGTGCCCGAAGATGCAACAATCCTACCGTCTCGCCATGAGCCAGAATCGGAAAGCAGAAATATTGGCGCCCGTCATGCGGTTCAGCATGCTCGCAGATGAAATCAATCTCGGAGGCGCCGAATTCATAGGTACGCCCCCGGCGCAGACCCCAGCACCCCTCGGGGTGGATATGCGCTTTATGGGTGCCGCCGTTCCAACTGGCACATCCATCCAGCACATCGCGCGAGTTCGAGTAGACGTAAACGCTGCCCTCTGCTTCGGGCAGGATATGGGTCATAAAACGTGAGACCATGTCGAACAGCTCATCCAGAGAACGGCTGGATTGCAGCCATTCGTTTAGCTCTCCCAGCAGCCGCACCTCACGCGCCAGCCGCAACTGGTCAGCCATCAGATCACGCTCTTTCTCGGATTGTTTGTGCAAAGAGCGCAGTTGCGCCCGGTTGGTCCTGTAGGTCACCAATGACACCATCGCCAGCGCCAACAGGGCCACACCGCTTAGAACGATCAGCGAAATTCTCAGCCGGGTTATGAAGGTCGCCCGCAAATCCGAGATATCGGTAAAAAACTCTATCGCACCGATGAAGCGACCGTTTTTTGTAACCGGCATAAAGACTTTGACTATGTGATGCGCACTGGAGTTCTGAATGTTGCCTGTGTGCAAATCCAAGCCGTCAATCTCGGATAGGGGCACTACCTCTTGTAAATAGTACACCATTCCCCGGGCAACATCGGCGCGAAAGAACGCGCTGTCTTCGCGCAGGCCGACCTCACCTTGACGAGTGGACCAGACCACGCGTCCACTCGTGTCGAACAACCTGAACCGGTAGACATCCGATGCTTCGGGCATCGAGGTCAGAAACTCTGCGTCATGCCCGTCTATATGGCCGGTTCGCAGCGTTGTTTCGGGGTCTTCAAGGTGCAAAACAACCCTGCGTTTCCACAATTCTGACTGTTTGAGGATATCTGTCCGCAGCATCCGTTCCACCAAGGGCGCAGGGAGCCTATAGACACCCCAGCCCGCTCCAATGGCGAGGCTGATCAGCAATAGGGTGATCCCGGTCCATTTGAGTCGATGATTGATCGTCCCCCGCTCAGCCAATGCCATATCCATATGCTCCCAAACCTTTGGGCCAAGCATCTGACCTAAGGCTTTACAGAGAGTTAAGGGCATCAGTCGAACACCGCTTCATTTGGTTAGAATTGAACGCAAGGAGAATCTTAAAAGCTTGTGAACAAGCCGTGAACAAAGCCTTTCCCTTTGCGCCCATCCGGCGTAGTTTGAGAGTATGAGCAGTTTTGACGAAATGGACGCCTTCGAGGGCGCATCGCTGTCGGCGCGGGCGATGGCGAGAAGGACTCCGCCGGACGACCTTCATCTAAAAGAATTGAATCCCGCACAACGGCAAGCTGCTGAGCAGGTCGCTGGACCTGTCCTAATTCTTGCCGGTGCCGGAACGGGAAAAACAAAAACCTTGATGGCGCGGGTGGCGCAGCTCATCAAATATGACCACGCTTTACCGCAGCAAATACTCGCGGTGACCTTTACAAACAAAGCGGCGCGCGAGATGGCTGATCGGCTGAGAAAAACGCCGTTCGCTTTGGATCACCCGATTAAATGGATGGGTACCTTCCATTCGCTCAGCGCGAAATTATTGCGCCGCCACGCCGAACTAGCAGGCTTGAAGTCGAATTTCACCATTCTGGACACAGACGATCATCTTCGCCTGTTAAAGCAACTACTTAAAGTCAACAATATTGATGACAAACGCTGGCCCGTGCGGATGCTGGCGGGGATCATCGACGACTGGAAGAACCGAGCCCTGACGCCCGATAAGGTGCCCGCTGAAGATGCAGGTGCATTTAACCACAAGGGTATTGAACTTTATGGCCAGTACCAGATCCGTCTGCGCGAACTAAATGCGGTGGATTTCGGTGACCTGCTGCTGCACATGGTCACGATTTTCCAGACTCACCCAGACGTCTTGGAACAATACCAGCGCTGGTTCCACTACATCCTGGTGGACGAATATCAGGATGCCAACGTCGCGCAGTATCTCTGGCTGCGGCTGCTGGCCGGGGGGCACAAGAACATCTGCTGTGTCGGCGATGATGATCAGTCGATCTATGGCTGGCGCGGGGCCGAGGTGGGTAACATCCTGCGGTTTGAGAAAGACTTTCCCGGCGCTTTCGTGGTTCGGCTCGAACAGAACTACCGCTCGACCCCGCATATTCTGGCCGCCGCCTCCAATGTCATTCGTGGCAATGAAAAACGACTGGGCAAAGAGCTTTGGACCGACCGGGAAGAGGGCGAAAAGGTTCGCCTGATCGGCCATTGGGATGGCGAGGAAGAGGCGCGTTGGATTGGCGAAGAGATCGACGCGATGCAGGGCGGGACGCGTGGTGTGCGCCCGATGAACCTGGACGAAATCGCCATCCTCGTGCGCGCGTCGCATCAGATGCGCGCGTTCGAGGATCGGTTTCTGACCATCGGGATGCCCTACAAGGTGATCGGCGGGCCTCGATTCTATGAGCGGATGGAGATTCGTGATGCCATGGCCTATTTCCGGCTGGTGGTCAGCCCCGAGGACGATCTGGCGTTCGAGCGGATCGTAAACACGCCCAAACGCGGCCTTGGCGACAAGGCGCAGCAGACGATTCAAGTGGTGGCGCGTGAAAACGGGGTGTCTCTGGTCGAAGGTGCGCGGATCGTGGTTGAACAGGGGCTGATCAAGGGCAAGGGCGGCAAGGCGCTGCGCGAGTTGATCGACGGGCTGGCTCGGTGGAATGCGATGACACGTGGACCACGGATTGAAGTGGATGATGACACCCTTATTGATGACGGGGTGTCTCCGATCCGCTATGGCGCGCCCGAGCACACGCATATCGAACTGGCGCAGATCGTGCTGGACGAGTCCGGCTATACCGCCCATTGGCAGAATGAGAAAACGCCCGAGGCGCCGGGGCGGCTGGAAAACCTCAAGGAACTGGTCAACCAGCTGGACAATTTCGAGAACCTGCAAGGGTTTTTGGAACATGTCAGCCTGGTCATGGACAATGAAAAGGAAACGGATGGGGCAAAGGTCTCGATCATGACGTTGCATGCGGCCAAAGGGCTGGAGTTTCCTGCTGTATTTCTGCCGGGGTGGGAGGATGGCTTGTTTCCGTCGCAGCGGTCGATGGACGAGACCGGAATCAAGGGGCTCGAAGAGGAACGGCGTCTAGCCTATGTGGGCATCACCCGTGCCGAAGAGGTCTGTACGATTTCCTTTGCCGCCAACCGCCGGGTGTTCGGGCAATGGCAGAATTCGATGCCATCACGGTTTATTGACGAACTGCCCGAGGAGCATGTCGAGGTTCTGACGCCTCCGGGGCTCTATGGCGGGGGGCAGCCCTCGGCCGGGATCGAAACCCGCGCGGCTGAGGCAAATGTCTATAACTCACCCGGCTGGAAACGGCTGCAGGCGCGGCAGGGACAATATGGCATGTCGCAACCGCGCGAAACACGCAACACGGTGATCGACGCAACCGCGGTGGCAAGTTTCACACTGGGTGAACGGGTGTTTCACAAGAAATTCGGCTATGGCGCAGTGGAGGGCATCGAGGGCGACAAGGTTGAGGTCGCGTTCGACAAGGCGGGCACCAAGAAGGTTGTTGCCCAGTATCTTTTTCCGAAGGACGACGTTCCGTTTTAACCAAAAGGAATGCGCCTGACGGCGCATGCTCAATGTTTTGAAAGGCGCCTGGGTGGGCGCCTTTTTCTTTGGGGGAAACGAAAAACGGCGGTTCCCAGGGAGGAGGAAGGAAACCGCCGTTCTTTTCAACACCAAGGCAGGGAGGAGGAGAGCCCCGATGTATCCGAACCCGGGTTTGATCCCGGTATGAGGAAGACGCGGCGACGTCAGGGAGGAGGAGAGACGTCGCCGCGTACTTTCAACATCAGGGCAGGGAGGAGGAGAGCCCCGATGTATCTGCTTCCGGCGTTCAGGGCCGGTATAAAAGGCGGCAACGTCAGGGAGGAGGAGAGACGTTGCCGCAGATTACAGACCCAAGGGAGGAGTAGGGTCTGATCTCTGTATTGCTGTGCGCTTAACGCGCGAATTGTTCTTCTGCGGCCTGCATTGCCAGCCGACGGATCATTGAGCGGTGCAGGCCCAGGTCGGCCAACTCGCGATCGGACAGCTCGGACAGTTCGTTAACCGTCTGGCGGTAGGCCCGATAGCGTGCAAACCGGGTCTTTGCGGTTTCGATCATCGAGGCCAGGCCGAATGCCGGAGCGCTTCTCAGAGCGGTTTGTTGTGTTGCTACACCCATCTGCGTAACCCGTTTCGTATGTTGGTGCCGAAGTGTATCGGCGTTTGCTTGAGGATGAAAATAAGCAAATGCTGCGATTGCACAATAGTTGACGTCGTCAATGCTGCTATGCAGCAAATGCATGGATATCAAAGAGTTGGATGTTGGCAATCGAAAATGCCTTAAAAATATGGGTTTGAGTTGCGCCAAGGGTGTCGCTTCTAATGCGGTTCCACTGAAAACCATAGGATCGTGACGTAAGGTCCGATTGCTTCGGTACGGTTATCGAAGAAGCCGAATGGCTGTGGTCGTGCGTTTATGGGAAATCGTGGGTTCAGGTGGTTTTTAGTAACTTGGGAGTGCGTGGGAACCGAGCCACCTTTGTTGATTCGTAGTTTGGAATGGAGGATTTGCTGGCTCTATCTACGGGGAATCGATGAAAGTGAAAAAATGTTGGGAATTCATGGGATGCTCATAATTTCTCTGATTTGTCTATATATGGTTGCTTTGAGGTAGTTGTGTTCTAATTCTGGTGTATAAATAGAGCTTCCATTCATTTTCTTATCGATTGCATTGTGAGTTGGGACGTGAGTGTGAGAAATTTTCTATTGATTTCCATGAATTCCCATGCCATCCCTTGGTTATCCGATGAGGACGAGGCACATGGGGCGCTAAACGACCCCGAACCAATAAAATCAGGTTTCATACAGGCATCTCGCTTTCATCAATCAAGAGATCCGGCGCGCGGGCGAGCAGACATCCCCCCAGGTGGCGCGCGCAGCTGGACATCCCGCAAAGCGGGTCAATGCGGCGGGTTGATCAGTGGCAGCAGATCAACCCGCCGTTTTAATTCTGGGGGGAGTGAGAATTTCAAGTGGGGCGCAAGCGAAAGGGACAGTCGTCTTGGCGCGCAGGTTTAGAGGTGAAAGCCGCCATAAGGTGGACACGAAGGGCAGGGTCTCGATCCCGGCCTCGTTTCGCCGTGTGCTTGAAGCTTCTGATCCCAACTGGCAGCCCGGTGACAATCCCGAACTTGTAATTGTTTATGGCGACCACCGGCGCAAATTCCTTGAATGCTATACTATGCAGGCGATTGACGAAGTTGACGCCAAGATTGATGCGCTTCCACGGGGCTCAATGCAGCGGAAGACATTGCAGCGCATGTTCCACGGACAATCCTTTCCGACAAACGTGGATGAGACCGGGCGTCTGGTTCTACCCGCCAAGCTGCGCAGCAAGATTGACCTAGAGGGTGAAGCCTTCTTTATTGCCGCTGGCGACACGTTCCAGATCTGGAAGCCTGAAACCTACGAGTCTGATGAATTGGCGGCGGCCGAAGAATGGCTGGATGATCAGCCCGAAGATTTTGACCCTCTGGTGTTCCTAGATGGCGTCGGGGACGCGTGACGGCATGGCCGGTGCGCAACCCTCTTCTGACAAACCACATATTCCGGTATTATTGCGCCCTTTGCTGGCTGCGGTCTCTCCGGTTTCGGGTGTTTGGTTGGACGGAACCTTTGGTGCCGGGGGATATACCCGTGGCCTGCTCGAGGCAGGCGCGGACAAGGTCGTCGGCGTTGATCGTGATCCGCTGGCCTTTGAAATGGCCGCGGACTGGGCCAAGGGCTATGGCGATCGGCTGGTGATGCAGCCCGGCGTCTTTTCGCGTCTGGACGAATACGCGCAGGACTTGGACGGGGTGGTGCTTGACCTTGGGGTTTCCTCCATGCAGCTGGATTTGGCCGAGCGTGGCTTTTCCTTTATGAAGGACGGCCCGCTGGACATGCGCATGAGCCAGGACGGCGAAAGCGCGGCTGATCTGGTCAACACTGCAAGCGAAGCGCAGCTCGCCGACATCCTGTTTCACTATGGTGAAGAACGCGCCAGCAGGCGAATTGCCAGGGCTATCGTAAAGGCGCGGGCGGAAGAGCCGATCACAACCACTTTGCGGTTGGTGGGGCTTATCGAATCCTGTCTGCCTAGGCCCAAACCCGGTCAATCGCATCCCGCGACACGCAGCTTTCAGGGGCTGCGCATCGCGGTGAATGCAGAATATGAAGAATTGTTCCAGGGCCTGATGGCCGCTGAGCGTGCGCTGAAACCTGGCGGGCAGCTGGCTGTTGTGACGTTTCATTCGATCGAAGACCGCATGGTCAAGCGGTTCTTTCAGTCGCGGGCTGGCAAAACAGGTCGGGCAAATCGCTATGCGCCCGAAATTGCGCAGGACCAGCCGCAATTTACGCTCAAAACCCGTAAGGCAGTGGGGCCGGACGAGCAGGAATTACAAGAAAATCCGCGTTCGCGCTCAGCCAAGCTGCGTGTCGCTGTGCGCACCGAGGCTCCGGCGGGGGAAATTGAAGCTCGCGCCATTGGGATGCCGCAACTAGGGGGAAGGGCAAAATGAAGAGTGTATTGTATGTGTTGACTGCCTTGGCCGTGTTCGGGGTGGCCCTTTGGGCGTATCAAGAGAACTACCGCACCCAGCAAGTTGTGAAAGAAACGCAAACACTGCAACGAGAGATCGGCGTGGCACAGGTCCGACTGGCCGTTCTGAATGCGGAATGGGCTTATTTGAACCGTCCTGATCGTCTTCGAGAGCTGGCGGATCTGAATTTTGAACGTCTCGGCCTGCTGCCCTTGCGAGCAGAGCAGTTCGGACGCGCGGATCAGGTTGCCTATGCCGAGGATCCTGATCTTCCGATTGTCGATCCCATCGAATTGCAGGCGATAACCAACATTAAGGCGTTGGGAGAGGTGCAGTTCCCATGACGCGCACGCCCCTCCGCCCTCTGGCCCGTGTCCTGGATGCGCGCGCACGCGGTGAAAACCCCAAGGTGATCGAGCGCGAAAACATCCAGAAACGCCACGAAGATATGAAGGACAGAGCCCGCGCTCGGGCCGAGGGCCGTTTGCTGGTGCTGGGTCTTTTCTTCTTTTGCGCCTTCTCGGTGGTTGGCGTTCGGATGGGGATGCTTGCGACATCCGAGGCGCAAGAACCCTTGGCCAACGCCCCCGGTGCCACAATCGCGATGCAGCGCGCCAATATTGTTGACCGTGAAGGGCGCATTCTGGCGACCAACCTAGACACCTATTCCGTCTATGCCCAGCCGCCGTTGATGATCGACCCGATTGCCGCCGCGGATCAACTGGTGGCAATCTTCCCGGATTTGGAAAAAGAGCGTCTGATCAAGGATTTCACCGGCAACCGCAAGTTCCTGTGGATCAAAAAGCGTATCTCGCCCGAGCAGAAGCAAGCCGTGCATGACATCGGTGATCCAGGTATTCTGTTTGGCCCCCGCGAAATGCGCCTTTACCCGAATGGCAAGCTGGCAGCACATATCCTTGGCGGGTCAGGTTTTGGGCGTGAAGGCGTGAGCGCTGCCGAGGTGATAGGCGTGGCCGGGATTGAAAAGCAGTTTGACGATTATCTGCGGGACCCTGCCAATGGAAACAAGCCGCTGCAACTCTCGCTGGATCTGACTGTACAGGCCGCTGTCGAACAGGTGCTTTTTGGTGGTATGAAGATCATGAACGCCAAAGGCGCCTCAGCCGTTTTGATGGATGCGCATACGGGCGAGGTCATCTCGGCGGCGTCGCTGCCATCCTTTGATCCCAATGATCGCCCGCGCCCCCCGACGTCGGGGTTCGATCCATCGGACAGCCCCTTGTTCAACCGCTATGTGCAGGGCGTTTACGAGCTGGGATCGGTGTTCAAGATATTCACCGCCGCGCAGGCAATTCAGCTTGGTCTGGTGAACTCTGAAACGATCATCGACACCTCGGGTCCGATGAAAATCGGGCGTTTTCCGATTGGTGAGTTCAACGGCAAGAATTACGGCAAGATCAGCGTGGCGGATGTGATCGTCCACAGCTCGAACCGGGGTACTGGGCGTCTGGCGCTGCAAATTGGCGCGCAGCGGCAACAGGAATTCCTGCGTTCGCTGGGCATGTTCGAACCGACCCCGTTCGAGATTGTCGAAGCAAAAGGTGGTGAGCCGCTCAAGCCCAAGAAATGGGGTGAGCTGAGCACAGTGACCATTTCTTATGGCCATGGCTTGTCGACCAGCCCGATGCATCTGGCGGCGGGATATGCGGCGATTGCCAATGGCGGGTATTATGTCAGCCCAACCATTCTGCGCCGGAGCGGGTCACAATATGGCCCGCGCGTGATGTCGCTGGGGGCGGCGACGCAGGCGCAGAAGATGCTGCGCAAGGTTGTCACCGATGGCACCGCCAGCTTTGGCGATGTCGCGGGGTATGACGTGGCAGGTAAAACCGGTACGGCAGACAAACCGAAACCGCGCGGTGGGTACTATGATGACAAAGTCATCGCCACTTTCGCCACGATCTTCCCGGCCTATGATCCGAAATACGTGCTGATCGTCACGCTGGATGAACCTTCCATCGTGGCCTATGGCGAAAAGCGCCGGACGGCGGGGTGGACAGCCGTCCCTGTGGCGGCAGAATTGATCGGACGGATCGCGCCCTTGCTGGGTCTGCGCCCCCGGCTTGAGCCTGAGGCGCGCGCTGCTATAACGCTGACCTCGAATTAGGCGTCCGGCGAAAGGTGGGTCATGGGCACTAGGACAAAGAAACTCAGCCAACTGGCCCTGACCGCGCGTGCGGGTGCAAACCCTGAGATTACCGGGTTGGCCGTTGATAGCCGCGAGGTCAAAGACGGTTATCTGTTTGCGGCACTTCCGGGAACGCGGGTCCATGGCGCAGAGTTCATTCAATATGCTCTGCGCATGGGGGCCGCCGCAATCCTCACCGATGCCGAAGGGGTCGAGGTCGCAGCGGATGTGCTTGCGGGGTCGGATGCCGCGCTGGTGGTGGTTGAAGACCCAAGGCAGGCGCTGGCAGGATGCGCAGCACTGTGGTTCGGAAAGCAGCCTCAGACCATCGTGGCTGTGACGGGGACCAATGGTAAAACCTCTGTCGCGACCTTTGTCCGTCAGATTTGGATGGAGCTGGGCCATGCCGCCGTCAACCTGGGCACAACCGGGGTCGAGGGCGCATGGACTGCCCCTCTAGCGCATACAACGCCCGAACCGATCACCCTGCATCGGTGTTTGGCCGAGGCGGCTGAGAATGGCGTGACGCATGCGGCGATGGAGGCATCCTCACATGGTCTCGAGCAGCGCCGCCTCGACGGGGTACAGTTGGCGGCAGCGGGTTTCTCGAATTTCACCCAGGATCATCTGGATTATCACGAAACCTTCGAGGCGTATTTTGCGGCCAAAGCAGGACTTTTCGACCGCGTGTTGCCTCAGGACGGCACGGTTGTGGTCAACATGAGCGATCCAAAGGGTGGGCAGGTTCGTCGTATCGCTGAAACCCGTGGACAAAATGTGCTGACCGTTGGATTGGGTGATGCAGATCTGTGTCTGCTCAATCAGCGCTTTGATGCAACCGGGCAGGATCTGCGGTTTTCGTGGCAGGGTAAGGTGTATCAGACCCGATTGAACCTGATCGGTGGGTTCCAGGCTGAAAACATCCTGCTGGCATGTGGGCTGGTGATCGCTGGTGGCGAAGATCCCACGCGTGTTTTCGAGACCCTGCCGCATCTGACGACGGTCCGGGGACGGATGCAACTGGCTGCGACGCGTGAAAACGGGGCTGCTGTGTTTGTCGACTACGCCCATACGCCAGATGCTGTGGCCACGGCACTCAAGGCTTTGCGCCCTCATGTTATGGGCCGGCTGATCGCCGTCATCGGTGCCGGCGGAGATCGTGATGCGACCAAGCGCCCGCTGATGGGCAAGGCTGCGGCCAATAACGCTGATGTGGTATTTGTCACCAACGACAATCCCCGAACCGAAGACCCAGCTACCATTCGTACTGCGGTGATGCTGGGCGCGCCCGAGGCAACCGAAGTGGGTGATCGTGCCGAAGCCATCCTGCGCGGCATAGATGCCCTGCAACCGGGTGATGCGCTGCTGATCGCCGGTAAAGGGCACGAGACAGGCCAGATCGTGGGCGATCAGGTTTTACCTTTCGACGACGTAGAACAGGCCAGCATCAGCGTGGCCGCCCTCGATGGGAGGGTGGCATGACGCTCTGGACTGCGGCTGAGGCTGTTGCGGCCACTGGCGGGCGTGCCACCGCCGATTGGCAGGTCAATGGCGTATCCATCGACACCCGCACATTGCAGCCCGGAGATCTGTTTGTTGCGCTGAAGGCGGCGCGCGATGGTCACGACTTTGTGACGCAAGCGCTTGAGAAGGGCGCAGGCGCAGCGCTGGTCTCGCAGATACCCGAAGGCGTTTCCCCGGACGCGCCGTTACTGATCGTCGAGGACGTGCAGACCGGGCTTGAGGCGCTGGGGCAGGCGGCCCGCGCGCGGACAGAGGCGCGCGTGATTGGCGTGACCGGGAGTGTCGGCAAGACATCGACCAAGGAAATGCTGGCCAATATTCTGGAAACGCAGGGGAAAACCCATGCCAGCGTTGCCAGTTACAACAACCATTGGGGTGTGCCGCTGACGCTTGCCCGGATGCCGCGCGACACTGAATTTGCCGTGATAGAAATCGGGATGAACCACCCCGGAGAGATTGCTCCGCTGGCGCGTCAGGCCCGCCCGCATGTGGCCTTGGTTACCACCGTCGCGGCAGTCCATCTGGAAGCCTTCGAGTCCGTCGCAGGTATAGCGAAAGAGAAAGCCGCGATATTCGAAGGGTTGGTCCCGGGCGGTGCGGCCATCGTGAATGCGGATATCGAACACGCCGACATCCTGCGCCAATACGCAGATGAGGCCGGAGCAGGGATCGTCGATTTTGGGCGCGCTGCGTCAGATTACGTGCTGACCGATGTTGCGCAGAAACCGGACTCGGTCCATGCAACGGCCAGGGTCGACGGAAAAGCCATCTCCTTTGATGTGCAATCAGCAGGCACTCATTTTGTCATGAATGCACTTGGGGCATTGGCGGCCTGCGTTGAACTTGGTGTCGACCTGAACGAAGCCATCGCAGGCTTGGGCAACTGGTTGCCGGTAAAAGGTCGCGGCGTTCGCGAGCAGATTTCACTGGCGGATGGTGGTCAGGTCGAATTGCTGGACGACAGCTATAACGCCAATCCAACTTCGATGGAGGCTGCCTTGGAAGTTTTGGCCGCCTCACAGGGCAGGCGCCGGATCGCGTTTCTGGGTGATATGAAAGAGCTGGGCGCGCAAGAGATCCCCATGCATGCAGCGATGGCGAATGTCGCGGCTATGACGCAGATGGATCAGGTTCACTGCATTGGCCCGCTTATGAAAGCGCTTTACGATGCGTTGCCAGCGGAAAAGCGCGGACTTTGGTTTGAGACCAGCGTTGAGATGGCTGAACGGCTGCCAGAGCTGATCTGCGCAGGCGACACTGTTCTGGCCAAAGGATCACTCAGCATGGCGCTGGCGCGAATTGTTGACGGTTTGCGGGAAATGGGGCAAGGGGACGCGCTTGAGCCATGATCGCCGCACGGGAAAGGTATTGATATGCTCTATTGGTTGACCGGCCTGTCGGACGGAGGGGATTTTTTCAACCTCTTCAGGTACATCACGTTCCGGGCAGGCGGTGCCTTTATGACAGCGCTGATTTTCGGGTTTATTTTTGGCAAACCGCTGATCAATGTTCTGCGTCGCAAGCAGGGCAAAGGGCAACCGATCCGGGATGATGGCCCCGAGGGGCACTTTTCCAAGGCGGGTACGCCGACCATGGGCGGCTTGCTGATCGTGGGCGCGCTTGTCACATCGACACTGGTTTGGGCACGGTGGGACAACCCCTATGTCTGGATGGTCTTATTCGTAACGTTGGCCTATGCCGCCATTGGGTTTGCAGATGACTATGCCAAGGTCTCCAAGCAAAACACCAAAGGTGTTTCTGGAAAAATGCGGTTAGGACTTGGTGTGATTATCGCGGTTCTGGCGTCTATTTGGGCCACGATGCACCACCCTGAGTCGCTGCAGAATCAGCTTGCGGTGCCGGTATTCAAAGACACGCTGCTCAATCTGGGGATATTCTACATTCCCTTCGCGATTGTCGTGATCGTTGGGTCAGCAAATGCGGTGAACCTGACCGACGGGCTGGACGGGCTGGCGATCATGCCCGCAATGATCGCCGCATCGACCCTGGGGATTATCGCCTATGCGGTGGGCCGGGTCGACTTTACCGAGTATCTGGATGTGCATTACGTGCCCGGAACCGGCGAAATCTTCATTTTCACTTCGGCCCTGTTCGGTGCTGGCCTTGGGTTTCTATGGTACAACGCGCCGCCTGCTGCCGTGTTCATGGGCGATACTGGATCGCTTGCCTTGGGCGGCGCTTTGGGAGCGATTGCGGTGGCCACCAAACACGAATTGGTGTTGGCTGTCGTCGGAGGTCTGTTCGTGGTCGAAGCGCTGAGCGTGATCATCCAAGTGCTGTATTTCAAGCGCACTGGTCGTCGCGTGTTCCTGATGGCCCCGATCCATCATCACTATGAGAAAAAGGGGTGGGCAGAACCCACCATCGTGATCCGGTTCTGGATCATCTCTCTGATCTTGGCGATGATTGGGCTTGCGACGCTGAAGGTCCGGTAGGCTCCCGCCAGGTTCGGAGGACAGCCGGCCCGCCGCCTCCTGTTGGGCCGGGCTCGCGCTGCGCACGAACCTGCTGTCGATCTTGCCAATGGCAGGTTCATCTGTGCAGTGTGTCGGCGCATTTGAAGTCGAAAGAAGGTGGGAAATATGATCCCGGTCAAAGGGTTTTCAGGACAGAAAGTTGCGGTTCTGGGGCTGGGTCGGTCTGGCCTGACCACGGCGCGCGCCTTGCGGGCCGGTAAGGCTGAACCCGTTTGCTGGGATGACAACCCGGCGGCTCGTGCGGGGGCCGAAGCCGAAGGGTTTACGTGTCAGGATCTTGGGCGTCACGGGGCGTTCGATGAGGTTGCCTGTCTGATTGTCTCGCCCGGGATACCGCATCTCTACCCATCGCCGAACCCTGTGGTGGCGGCGGCGCTTGAGGCCGGGGTGCCGGTGGATAACGATATCGGTTTGTTTTTCCGCTCTTTTGCCGGGCCGGAATGGGACAATCTGGATACTCCGCCCCGCGTGGTCGCGGTGACCGGGTCGAACGGCAAATCAACCACCGCCGCCCTTATCCATCATATCCTGACCGAAGCTGGCCGTGAGGCACAGCTGGCGGGGAATATCGGCCGAGGCGTATTGGACATTGATCCAGGGGGCAATGGCTCGGTCGTGGTGTTGGAGTTGTCGAGCTATCAGACAGAGCTTGCGCGGTCGCTGACACCTGATGTGGCCGTTTTCACCAATCTGTCACCGGATCATCTGGATCGTCACGGTGGCTTGGGTGGCTATTTCGCCGCCAAGCGCCGTCTGTTTGCCGAAGGTGGCCCTGACCGTGCCGTGATCGGAGTGGATGAGGACGAAGGCGCCTTTCTGGCCGGTCAGCTGGCCGAAGCGCCAACGGATGACCGGGTGATCCGTATATCAGTTGCCCGCAAGTTGACCGGACCCGGATGGCAGGTATTTGCGCGCAAAGGGTTCCTGTCGGAGTATCGCAAGGGGCGACAGGCGGGGTCGATTGACCTGCGCGAGATCAAAGGTCTGCCCGGTGCACATAATCACCAGAATGCCTGTGCCGCCTACGCCACGTGCCGCGCGTTGGGGTTGGCCCCTCGGATCATTCAGGATGCTTTGCACAGCTATCCGGGCTTGCCGCATCGCAGTCAGATCATCGCCGAAGCGGATGGGGTCACCTATGTGAACGATTCAAAGGCGACCAATGTCGACAGCGCAGTAAAGGCGTTGAACGCGTTCAAGAAGGTCCGCTGGATCTGTGGCGGGCTTGAGAAAGAGGGCGGGTTGTCTGCACTCAACTCAGCCAGTGAACATGTGCTCAAGGCTTATGTGATCGGGCGCGAAGCTGCCGGATTTGCAATGCAGTTACAGGCAGATACCCTGGTTTGCACCACAATGGCAGAAGCCGTTGAACAGGCAATGAACGACGCGCAGTCGGGCGAGACGATTTTGCTAGCCCCTGCCGCAGCCAGTTTTGATCAATATGACAATTTCGAACAACGCGGTGAGGATTTTGCCGAACAGGTTCGCAAACGGCTTTAGGACACGCCATTTGCAATAGATCGCCGGTTGGGCCAAGCTGAGAAGCTATCAGCTTGACGCGCCATATTTTTTGGTTTTGCTACCCGTCAAATTCAACACGAGGTTATGACTATGCCATATCGTAAGTTTTCCCTGATCCTGCCTGCCATTCTGATTGCGGGTGCCTGCACCAACACTGGCGCAAACTACCAGCCGATCATTGATGGTCCGGTTGGCCCTAATTACAACGTTGATCTGCAGCAGTGCCAACAGCTTGCGGCATCGCAGGCATCTGTTGATGGCACCACGGCCGGGAATGCAGCCATCGGTGCCGTTGGCGCAGCCGCAGTGACCGGGATCGTACAGGACAGCAGCGATAATCTGGGCCGCGCTGCAGTTGCAGGTGCGTTGGTTGGCGCCGGTGCGGATGTGATCAACAAGAACCAGAACAAAGAAGTGTTGGTGCGTAACTGCATGCGTGGCCGTGGGTACAACGTCGTCGGCTAGTGCCGCGCAAATACCGTGTCGGCTAACCACGACTGGCGATTGCAGTTCCAGCGGCATGGCCTGAGGACCATGCCCATTGGAAATTGTACCCGCCCAGCCAACCGGTGACATCCACCGCTTCACCAATCGCATAGAGGCCGGGGACATCCCTGGCCTCCATCGTTTTTGACGACAGATCATCGGTGTCGATGCCGCCCAGCGTGACCTCGGCGGTGCGATAGCCTTCGGTCCCGGACGGGGTCAGATGCCAGTTCGACAGGGCCTCGACCAGGTCCGAAAGGGCAGTGTCCGATTGGTCGGCCAGATTGCCCTGCATGGGAATGTGTTGGCTCAGGAAATCGACCAATCGCGCGGGTAACTGCCGGGAAAGTTCAGTAGTCAGGGCTTTGCGTCCGCTGTTTTGGCGCTGATCTCGCAGCAGGTCGAACAGTGGCATATCCTGGATCAGGTTGACCCGGATCGCCTCACCCTCGCGCCAGTATGAGGATAGTTGCAGCGCAGCTGGTCCGCTGAGGCCGCGATGGGTGAAAAGCAAAGCCTCGTCAAAGCTGGTCTGGTCGTTCGACAGCCGCGTCGGCAGCGAGACACCGGACAGGTCCTTGAACCTGCCGTCGGTAAAGGTGAACGGCACCAGAGCCGCGCGTGTCTCGGTCATCCGCAATCCAAACTGGTGTGCGATGTCATAAGCCAGACCCGTCGCCCCCATTTTAGGGATCGACTTGCCACCCGTGGCCAGAACCAGATTGGTGCAGGTCAGGGCATGACGCTGCCCCTCGCGCTCAACCGTCAGCGCGAAACCAGTGTCGGTTTTGCACAGGTCCTTCATCTCGGTCCTTACCCACAGCTCGGCCCCGGCGCGCTCTATTTCATCCAGCAACATTTGGATGATCTGTTTCGAGGAACCGTCGCAGAACAACTGCCCCAATGTTTTCTCGTGCCAGGCGATGTCATGACGCCCGACCATTTCAATGAAATCCCACTGCGTATAGCGTGCCAGCGCGGATTTGCAGAAATGCGGATTCTGCGACAGGAAATTGCCCGGCCCCGCATACATATTGGTGAAATTGCACCGCCCGCCGCCCGAGATGCGGATTTTCTCGCCCGGCGCCTTGGCGTGGTCGATCACCAGAACGCGCCCGCCGCAATGGGTCGCGCACATCATGCCAGCAGCACCGGCGCCAAGGATGATCGTGTCATAGGTCATGCGCAGCCCTTGGCCCGGATTGCCCGCGATGGCAAGCCGAAGTCGGTCCCGGCAGGGGTGTTTTATCCGCCTGGTCTGCATGATCAGTGCCTGCAAGCCCCCAAAACCTGCCGTCAGATCCCGGAACAGGCCACGCGGGCCGAGGGCATTTTGATGTATCATGGACACAGTTATGCCTGCACATATCTGCGGTGCTTGACCGGTTCTGGTAAGGCTCTCTATCAATTCTCAACCGTGACCCTGGTTAAGGGCCCGTTACAGAGTTTGGTGGAGTATCACCCCGATGCCGACAACAATCTTTGGCGCATTGCGCAGCGATTCAACCCTGACGGATGCCGGGGCCTCGTCTGCAGTTGTGGGGTCGATCTTCGAGATCTCGGAATACAGCCAGATCACCATTGAGGAAGGCGCTGACGGGACAGTTTTTGACGGTGACAATATTTCCAATGAAACCGCGAATGATCCGACCCAGACACTGAACGGTGACATCATATTCTGGGACTTCACAGTCGAGGTGACGGATGGCACCAATACCTACCTGATCGGCCTGTTCGACTATGATCTCAACAGTGATGGGGATTCGATCGGCGTTGATGCCGAAGACGGGTATTTCATGGCGTTTATCGATGGCACCATACCCCCGTTGGATACGCCGCTTGAGATCGTGGCGATTGTCGATAACGGGCCCAACATCGATATCGATACCGTTGTTCCCTGTTTCGTTTCCGGCACCGGTATCCGGACGCCCAAGGGGGTGCGGCGGATCGAAACGCTCAAGGCAGGGGATGTGGTTGATACCCTGGATAATGGCCCACAGGTGATCCGTTGGATCGGATCGCGGTCGCTGGACGGTATTGACCTGACACTCAAACCCAAACTGCGCCCGATCCGTTTTGCACAAGGTTCTCTGGGGCAAGGTCTTCCCGAACGTGATCTGTTGGTGTCGCCTCAGCATCGCATGCTCGTCCGCTCCGTCATCGCTGCCAGAATGTTCGCCAAGCAAGAGGTGCTGATCGCCGCCCATAAGCTGGTTGGAATGCAGGGCGTTACGGTCGAAGAAGACGCGCAGAACGTCACCTATTTCCACATGCTGTTCGACCGGCACGAGGTCATTTTTGCCGAAGGCGCCCCCTCGGAAAGCCTGTTCACCGGCCCCGAAGCGCTCAGGGGCATCGGACAAGCAGCCGTGGCTGAAATTCAGGCTCTCTTCCCCGAGATAAGCGCGGACCAATACGCTCCTCAGCTGGCCCGGCTGACCCCGGCGAAAGGGAAACAGGTCCGCACGATGGTCGAACGGCACAAGAAAAACGGCAAACCGCTGTTATCCTGACCGTCAGGCCACCCAAGGCCCGTAATGATCACGTCTTGGCGAATTTCCCAAACCGCTGTCATTCCACTGGCCCAAACGCAAAAATACCGGTAAACTCTCAATCAGATCCCGAAAACGGGACGTTAACGAGGCAGATAGTGGCGGTATCTCATGACTGAGATGGTGTATGGCGCGGTCCAGGACCAGCGCGGAGAACCGATTCTACCAAAGTGGTGGCGGACGATTGATCGTTGGACGATGTCCTGCGTTCTGATCCTGTTTGTCATCGGGCTGTTGCTGGGGCTGGCCTCATCGCCGCCGCTGGCCGGTCGCAACGGGTTCGATCCGTTCCATTACGTCGAACGCCAGGCGTTGTTCGGCGGAATGGCGCTTGTTGCGATGCTGCTGACTTCGATGATGTCGCCCACACTGGTTCGACGTCTGGCGGTGTTGGGGTTTCTTGCGGCGTTTGTCGCGCTGGTCTTCCTTCCCGTCTTTGGCACAGATTTTGGCAAAGGTGCGGTGCGCTGGTATTCGCTTGGCTTTGCCTCGCTGCAGCCGTCTGAATTTCTGAAACCCGGGTTTATCGTTGTGGCGGCCTGGTTGCTGGCCGCGTCACAACAGATCAACGGCCCGCCCGGTCGGCTATGGTCTTTTGCGCTGTGCATGGCGATTGTCGCCATGTTGGTTATGCAGCCCGATTTTGGTCAGGCCTGCCTGATCCTGTTTGGCTGGGGCGTGATGTATTTCGTTGCCGGTGCGCCGATGTTGTTGCTGGTTGGTATGGCGGGGTTTGTCGTGCTTGGCGGTATGTTCGCCTATTCCAACTCGGAACATTTCGCCCGACGCATTGACGGGTTCCTGAACCAAGAGGTCGATCCGACCACCCAGCTGGGCTATGCCACCAATGCGATCCGCGAGGGCGGGCTTTTCGGTGTCGGTGTGGGTGAAGGGCAGGTGAAATGGTCGCTGCCCGATGCGCATACGGATTTCATCATCGCTGTCGCGGCCGAAGAATATGGCCTGATCCTGGTGTTGATCATCATTGCACTGTATTCGCTGATCGTCGTGCGGTCATTGCTGCGGCTGATGCGCGAGCGCGACATGTTCATCCGTCTGGCGGGTACCGGTCTGGCCTGCATGTTCGGGGTTCAGGCGATGATCAATATGGGCGTCGCCGTGCGCCTTTTGCCTGCCAAAGGCATGACTTTGCCGTTCGTCAGCTATGGTGGGTCCTCGCTGATTGCAGGTGGTATTGCAATCGGCATGCTTCTGGCGTTTACCCGCACCCGCCCTCAGGGCGAACTTGGTGATATTCTACGCGGACGAGGCTGATGGGCAAACCCTACCTTCTGATTGCGGCTGGCGGGACCGGGGGCCACATGTTCCCGGCTCAGGCGCTGGCCGAGGCGATGCTGCACAGGGGCTGGCGTGTGCGCTTGTCCACCGATACGCGCGGCGCACGATATACGGGTGGCTTTCCGCATTCGACTGAAATTGTCGAGGCGTCCTCGGCCACATTCGCCCGTGGCGGACTGCCCGCCAAACTGATGGTCGGTCCCAAGATCGCAGGTGGTGTCGCCGGTATGGCGTTTCAGATGTTGCGCGACCGACCGGACGTCGTGGTCGGCTTTGGCGGCTATCCCTCAATCCCGGCGCTGGGCGCTGCGACGATGTCGAAGATCCCGCGCATGATCCATGAACAGAATGGCGTTTTGGGCCGTGTGAATCAGCTGTTTGCGACTCGCGTGGCGCAGGTGGCTTGTGGTGTCTGGCCGACTGATCTGCCGGACGGTGCAAAGGGCATACATACCGGCAACCCGGTTCGGGCCGCTGTGCTGGACCGGGCTGCGGCGGGCTATATCCCACCAGGTGATTACCCGATGTCGATCCTGGTGATGGGTGGCTCGCAAGGGGCGCGCATCCTTAGCAAGATTGTGCCCGAAGCGATTGCCGCGCTGCCTGATGAGATGCGCCGCCATATTCGTGTCGCGCATCAGGCCCGCGACGAAGACGGTGCCCGTGTTTCCGCGTTTTATGACGACCACGGTATCCGTGCCGAAGTGAAACCGTTCTTTCAGGATGTGCCCCGTCGTATGTCCGATGCGCAGCTGGTGATATCACGCTCAGGTGCGTCAAGTGTGGCGGATATATCCGTCATCGGGCGGCCCTCGATCCTGATCCCGTATGCCGCCGCCGCGGGCGATCATCAGACCGCCAATGCACGCGGGCTGGTTCAGGCCGGAGGGGCAATCATGATCCCCGAGAACCTGCTTGACGTTCCTTCGCTGACGCAGCAAATCACCGCAGTTCTGACAAACCCTGAAGCCGCACAAAAGATGGCCCATGCCGCCCTATCGACCGGCGCACCGGACGCGACCGAGCGTTTGGTCGCCCAGGTCGAACAGTTGGCGCAGAAGGAGACCGCATGACCCCAGCAACCAAACTGCCGCAGGATGTCGGGCCGATCCATTTTGTGGGGATTGGCGGGATCGGGATGTCAGGCATTGCCGAGGTGCTTTTGAATCTGGGTTACCGGGTGCAGGGCTCGGACCTGAAAGCGTCGAAAATCACCGACCGCCTTGCTGGTCTGGGCGCCGAGATCTTTGTCGGTCAAAGTGCTGAAAACCTTGAGAACGCCGCCGTGGTTGTGGTGTCGACCGCGATCAAACTGGGCAACCCGGAGCTGGACGGTGCCCGTGCGCGCGGCCTGCCAGTGGTGCGTCGGGCCGATATGCTGGCCGAGTTGATGCGCTTGAAATCCAACATTGCCATTGCCGGAACCCACGGCAAGACCACCACCACCACGATGATGGCTGAACTGATGGTGGCAGGGGAATTTGACCCGACCGTGATCAATGGCGGTATCATTCACGCTTATGGCTCGAATGCGCGGATGGGGCAGGGCGAATGGATGGTGGTCGAGGCGGACGAATCCGACGGCTCGTTCAACCGTCTGCCTGCGACCATTGCCATTGTCACCAATATCGACCCCGAGCATATGGAGCATTGGGGCGATTTCGACCAGCTGCGCGACGGGTTCTACGAATTTGTCTCGAACCTGCCGTTTTACGGGCTTGCCGTCTGCTGCACCGACCACGCCGAAGTGCAAACACTGGTGGGTCGCATCACAGACCGGCGCGTGCGGACTTATGGTTTCAACGCGCAGGCGGATGTGCGGGCCGAGAACCTGACCTATAAGGGCGGCGTCGCACATTTCGACATTCACCTGCAATACGAAGACAAGAGGATCGAGGGCTGCACCCTGCCGATGCCAGGCGACCACAACGTCTCGAACGCGTTGTCTGCGGTTGCTGTTGCCCGCCATCTGGGCATGAAAGCCGCCGAAATCCGCGAAGCGTTGGCTAATTTCGGTGGCGTCAATCGTCGCTTTACCAAAGTGGGTGAGGTCGATGGCGTCACAATCATCGACGATTACGGTCACCACCCGGTTGAAATCGCAGCGGTTCTGAAAGCCGCACGCCAGGCCACCGAAGGCCGTGTGATCGCGGTCCATCAACCCCACAGGTATTCGCGTTTGTCTAATCTGTTCGATGATTTCTGTACCTGTTTCAATGACGCCGACGTTGTTGCCATCGCCGATATTTTCGCTGCCGGAGAGGACCCGATCGAAGGGGCGTCCCGCGATGACCTGGTTCAGGGGCTCATCCGGCATGGGCATCGACATGCCCGCGCTTTGATGGACGAATCCGATCTTGAACGTCTGGTTCGTGAACAGGCCCGCCCCGGAGACATGGTTGTCTGCCTTGGAGCCGGTACGATCAGCGCCTGGGCCAATGGCCTGCCTTCGCGCTTGCAGAAATAACAGGCGATGTGACGTAATGGACTCTTTTGTGGTGCAACCCTAAAGAGTGATCGTGCAGCCGCAGAAAAAGCGGTCTCGGAGGCAAGATTTGGCGTACTCGGTATTATTTGCAGGGTTGTGGGTCATAGCGTCGACTATCGTGGCCATGCTACCGATGCGCCTGCAATTTCCACCGGGGATTGTGTTGGTTATCGTTGCGCCGGCGCTGATTGTCTGGCTGGGTTACGATTTCGGCTGGTTCTTTTCGGTCCTGGGCTTTGCGGCTTTTGCATCCATGTTCCGCAACCCAATTCGCCACTATTGGCAACGTTGGACAGGCCGAGGGGACGACGAATGAATTGGTCCATTGCCCTTGCCGCCCTGTGGGGAATTGTTGCGAATGTGCTGGCGATGATCCCCAGCAAGGATAATCACTGGACCCGCGCCTATTTCTTGATTGCTGCGGGTATTCCTATCGTTGGCTATGTCACGCTGCAGAACGGCCCATGGATCGGGTTGATTGTTCTGGTTGCTGGGATCTCGGTACTGCGTTGGCCCGTGATTTATCTGGGCCGGTGGTTGCGTCGGATCCTGGGTGCCGCGCAATAGCGGATACAGCTTGCTTTGGCGGTTCAAATCCGCGAATTAGCGGCCATGACTTCTGTTCCCTCGCCACGCGGCAAGCTCACCCAGAACCGCCCGCTGAATGATCTGACCTGGTTGCGGGTCGGAGGACCGGCGGATTACCTTTTTCAACCCGCCGACCAGGAAGACCTGCAGCAGTTTCTGCGCGACTTACCTGACGATATCACGGTTTTCCCGATGGGCGTCGGCTCGAATCTGATCGTCCGGGACGGAGGGCTGCGCGCCGTAGTGATCCGGTTGGGCCGGGGATTTAATGGCATCTCGATTGAGGGCAACATTGTCACCGCAGGCGCTGCGGCGCTGGATGCGCATGTGGCGCGCAGGGCAGCTGATGCGGGCGTGGACCTGACGTTTTTGCGGACCATTCCGGGGTCGATTGGCGGCGCTGTGCGGATGAATGCGGGATGTTATGGCAGCTATACGGCGGATGTTCTGTGCAGGGCGACGATCATCACGCGGCAAGGGCAGGTCGTCGATCTGACGCCCGAAGAACTGAATTTTCGCTATCGTCAGTCGGATCTGCCTGAGGGTGCGGTGCTGATCTCGGCCACGTTCGAAGGTCCCCTTGGTGATCCTGATGAACTGCATGCCCGCATGGACTCGCAGTTGAAAAAGCGGGATGAGACCCAGCCGACCAAAGATCGCAGCGCGGGCTCGACCTTCCGCAATCCGGCCGGGTTTTCCTCGACGGGCCGCGCAGATGATGTGCATGACCTCAAGGCCTGGAAGGTGATCGACGACGCGGGAATGCGGGGCGTGATGCGGGGTGGGGCGCAGATGAGCCCCAAGCATCCCAATTTTCTGATCAACACCGGCTCTGCCACCGCTGCCGACCTCGAAGGGTTGGGCGAAGACGTGCGAAAAAAGGTTTACGAAACAAGCGGCATCACGCTAGAGTGGGAAATCATGCGGATCGGTGATCCGCTGACAGATTAAAGCCCCGACCGTCAGACCCAAAACAGGCAAAATAGGGCGACGGATCAAAGGCATAAAGCAGGACGGACCACCACATAAGGTCCGCAGGATTTGAGGCGCACGACGTGGGTAGTTCGAGCAGGACAAACCCCAAAGTGGCGGTATTGATGGGTGGACCCTCGGCGGAACGTGAGGTGTCTCTCAGCTCTGGGCGCGAATGCGCAGCCGCCCTAAGGGGAGAAGGCTTTGAAGTGGTCGAACTGGACGCGGGTCCGGACCTCTATGCGCGCCTTTTGGATATCAAGCCGGATGTGGTCTTCAACGCTCTGCATGGTCGCTGGGGCGAGGATGGCTGCGTGCAGGGTATGCTGGAGTGGTTGCGTATTCCCTATACCCATTCGGGTGTGCTGGCTTCGGCGTTGGCCATGGATAAGCAGCGCAGCAAAGCGGCGTTCCGTATCGCGGGTCTGCCAGTCGCCGAAAGTGTGATCGAGGCCAAATCCGAAGTTGCCGCGCGTCATACGATGGAACCGCCCTATGTGGTCAAGCCCAATAATGAGGGTTCCAGCGTCGGCATTTATCTGGTGCATGAGGGCGCCAATACTCCACCGAAACTGGCAGACGACATGCCCGAACTGGTAATGGTCGAACAATATGTGGCTGGCCGCGAGTTGACCGTCACAGTCATGGGCGACCGCGCTTTGACCGTGACAGAAATCATGACGGATGGCTGGTACGATTACGATGCCAAGTACAAGCCGGGTGGGTCGTGGCATGTGCTGCCTGCTGAAATCCCGCAGGACATTTTTGACCTTTGTGTGGGCTTTGCCAAACAGGCGCATGATCTGTTGGGTTGCAAAGGCGTCAGCCGCACAGATTTTCGGTGGGATGACAGCAAGGGCGCAGAGGGCTTGTTCCTTCTGGAAACCAACACCCAGCCGGGAATGACGCCGACGTCACTGGCTCCGGAACAGAGCGCGCATTGCGGGATAACCTTCGGCCAGCTTTGCGCATGGATGGTGGAGGACGCATCATGCGACCGCTGACAGCCACCCGTGCGCCGGTTATCCACCGGTCAAAGCCACTTGCTGGTCCGGATGCCGATTTCGCTTCGGGGGACCGCAACAATGTAGAACCCAAGTTCCGCCTGCGGCGGCTTTGGGGGCGTAAGTCATCGGCGTTTGATCCGGCGCCGTCTCGCCTAAGCTATCGGTTACAGCGCTGGATGTTGACGCCTGGTGTTCGCCGTGGCCTGAAATATGGGCTGCCGGTCTTCGCTGTGTGTGCTGCGCTTGGCGGGTATTTCAGCTCTCAGGACCGGCGCGAAGCGATTGTGGCTCATGTCCATGATGTGAAAATCTCGATCCAGCAGCGACCAGAATTCATGGTCAACCTGATGGCGATTGATGGGGCGGGAACCAACCTTTCGGAAGACATTCGTGAAGTGGTGCCGCTGGACTTCCCAATCAGTTCCTGGGACCTGGATGTCGAACAGATGCGCGAAACGATCACAGGATTGGATCCGGTTAAATCAGCCTCTGTGCGCATCCGTCCAGGAGGTATCCTGCAGGTGGATGTTGTCGAACGGCAGCCCGCCATTGTCTGGCGTACCCGCCGAGGGGTCGAATTGCTGGATGAAACCGGCGCGCATGTTGAAATCATCGCATCGCGGCAGGATCACTCCAATTTGCCACTGATCGCGGGTGAGGGCGCGGATTCCTATGTACCCGAAGCGCTGCAACTGACGGCCACAGCCAGCAGTCTGGGCAATCGGGTGCGCGGTCTGGTGCGAATTGGCGAACGTCGCTGGGATCTAGTTCTGGATCGCGGTCAGCGCATCATGTTGCCGACGGAACGGCCAGTGCGCGCATTGGAACGCGTGTTGGCCGTGAACGAGGTTCAGGATCTTCTGGAACGCGATGTGGCCGTGGTGGATATGCGCCTGGGTCAGCGACCGACAATCCGAATGACCAAAGCCGCCAGCGAAGACTGGTGGAATACAAAAGTAGATGTGAGTAGCGGGCAGTAACGACAATGATGACCGATCTTTATCAGTCCCAACGGGCCATGCGGCAAATGCGCAGGCAGGCGATGCAACGCGGCGTTGTCGCTATTCTAGATGTCGGGAGCTCTAAGATTTCCTGCCTTGTGCTGCGGTTCGACGGCGCCGGGCGTTTGCACGAGGACAGTGGCATCGGGTCTCTGGCCGGACAATCCGGGTTTCGGGTGATCGGTGCCGCGACCACGCGTTCCCGTGGTGTGCAATTTGGCGAAGTCACTGCGATGCAGGAGACCGAGCGCGCCATTCGAACCGCGCTTCAGGCCGCGCAGAAAATGGCAGATATCCGTGTCGACCATGTGATCGCCTGTTTCTCGGGGGCAAACCCGCGGTCCTATGGTTTGGATGCCCAGGTGGATCTGGAAGGTCAGCTGGTAACCGAGGCCGAAGTCGGCCGTGTTCTCAATGCCTGTGACGTGCCCGACTATGGTGCGGGCCGCGAAGTCCTACATGCTCAGCCGGTGAATTTTGCGCTGGATAACCGATCGGGCTTGATCGACCCAAGGGGTCAGATGGGGCAATCGCTGGCCGTCGATATGCACATGCTGACCGTGGACGCGGTTGCAATCCAGAATATCGTGCGCTGTATCAAGCGTTGCGATCTCGAATTGGCCGGTATCGCGAATTCGGCCTATGTCTCGGGTATTTCGGCGCTGGTTGAGGATGAACAGGAACTGGGTGCCGCCTGTATCGACATGGGCGGTGGCACCACGAGCGTGTCAATATTCATGAAGAAACACATGATCTATGCCGATTGCGTGCGCATGGGTGGGGATCATGTGACCAGTGACATCTCGATGGGGCTGGGCGTTCCGGCGTCTGTTGCCGAACGGATCAAGACATTCAATGGCGGCGTTCACGCGACCGGCGCGGATGACCGCGACCTGATCGACATTGGCGGTGATACCGGCGATTGGGAACATGACCGCCGTACCGTCAGCCGGGCAGAGTTGATAGGTATCATGCGTCCACGTGTCGAAGAAATCCTGGAGGAAGTGCGTGTACGGCTGGATGCGGCTGGCTTTGAGCACATGCCCAGCCAGCAGATCGTCCTGACCGGAGGCGGCAGCCAAATCATGGGGCTGGACGGGTTGGCCTCTCGTATTCTGGGGCAGCGTGTTCGCCTTGGTCGCCCGCTGCGGGTCCATGGGTTGCCGCAATCGGCCACAGGGCCGGGGTTCTCTTCGGTTGTGGGGCTAAGCCTGTTTGCAGCCAACCCACAGGATGAATGGTGGGATTTTGAAATCCCCGTAGACACCTATTCCGCACGCCCGTTCAAGCGCGCTGTGCGGTGGTTCCGTGACAACTGGTAAAGCCGCGATCGCGGCGCTGGTCATGGCTGTGCCGTCAGCGATAGAGGCTCAGACCCGTATCACACCCGAAGCCTTCCTGGGGGCCGTTCAAGGAAAGACCGTAAAGTTTCACGTCTATGACAGCGGTATGCTGGTCGGCACCGAAGAGTTCCTGAGCCCGACTCTCTCGGTCTGGCGTATGGAGGGCAAGGGTTGTGTGTACGGGAAAATTACAACTCCTAATGGGCAGATTTGCTTTCTGTACGACGATGACGAGGATGGTCTGCCAGTTTGCTGGTGGCCGTTTTTGTATGAAGACCAGTTGATGGTGCGAATGGTCGGTTTCTCCAGGACAGAAATTCAAGAGGTCAGGGACATTTCTGAGAATGGTCTTAACTGCCCAAGTGCCCCAATTAGCTAAAGAAATATCTTGCAGGGGCTGTCAAAATCCCGCAAGATATCCACAGGGCCCGTCAGAGGCCTTGCGAGAGGGCTTGAGCAGTTTTCCGCAGACAGAATGTGAATGAATTGCAAGTGACGCGCCCGTCAATAGTGGCGCGAGCGTCGCATGTTTTGTGGTGCTTTGAGATAATTCCGCAACATCTGGCAATCTCTGCCAAATACTGTTTCCAGGTGCCTTATTTCCTCCATATTTTGTGGATTTTCGCGATTTTTGGCGTGACGTTTGCCGTTTGGATCGGTAGGATTGTTAGTGGATAGGTAAGAAAAACACCGCGTTGGCGGGTTATATAAACAGGCGGACAGAAGCATGACATTGAATCTTTCGATGCCCGGGCACGACGAGCTGAAGCCTCGGATTACAGTTTTTGGCGTTGGCGGAGCGGGCGGTAACGCCGTCAACAACATGATTGAAAAACAGTTGGACGGTGTCGATTTTGTCGTTGCCAACACCGATGCCCAGGCGCTGCAGCAAAGCCAGTCTTCGTCACGAGTTCAACTAGGCGTGAAAGTCACCGAAGGTCTGGGTGCGGGCGCGCGTCCGACAGTGGGTGCGGCAGCAGCCGAAGAAAGCATCGAGCAGATTGTAGACCATCTGGCAGGCGCGCATATGTGCTTCATCACGGCCGGTATGGGCGGTGGCACCGGCACGGGTGCCGCACCGATCATCGCGCAGGCAGCGCGTGAATTGGGTGTTTTGACCGTCGGTGTTGTGACCAAGCCTTTCCAGTTCGAAGGCGCCAAGCGGATGCGTCAGGCCGAAGACGGTGTTGAAGCCTTGCAGCGCGTTGTCGACACGCTGATCATCATTCCAAACCAGAACCTGTTCCGTCTGGCCAACGAAAAGACCACGTTTACCGAGGCGTTTTCGATGGCGGATGACGTTCTGTATCAGGGTGTCAAAGGCGTGACCGACCTGATGGTGCGTCCGGGCCTGATCAACCTCGACTTCGCGGATGTTCGCGCCGTTATGGACGAGATGGGCAAGGCGATGATGGGCACGGGCGAAGCCACCGGCGAAGATCGCGCCGTACAGGCCGCCGAGAAGGCCATCGCGAACCCGCTGTTGGATGAAATCAGCCTCAAGGGCGCCAAGGGCGTTCTGATCAACATCACCGGCAGCCACGACCTGACCCTGTTCGAACTGGACGAAGCCGCAAACCGTATCCGTGAGGAAGTGGATCCTGAGGCGAATATCATCGTCGGCTCCACGCTGGATACCGCAATGGAAGGCGGCATGCGCGTTTCGGTTGTGGCAACAGGTATCGACGCCAGCGAAAAGCAGGATGATGTGCCTGTCGCGCGTCGTTCGATGTCGGCACCGCTGACCCGTTCGGTTTCTGCAGAGGAAGCGGCCCTGGAAGAAATGTCAGTGGCGGCAAGCGCCGAACCTGAACCTCAGCCCGAACCAACGCGTGAACCTTCGCTGTTTGAGGCAACTGAAGAGCCGATGGAACCGCAGTTCCAACCGCGCGCAGAACAGGATGATGACGGCCTGCCACCCCCGGCCTATCAGCCGCGCGTGGCCGAATTCGAGCCGACTCCCGAGCCGGTCGAAGACGCCCCAGAAAGCTTTGTCGCACCTCAGCCGCAAGCACCCGCAGGATCGCCGTCACCTGAAGCGCTGAGGCGCTTGCAGGCAGCCGTCCAGAATGTACCTCCGGCTGAAAGAGGTCATCCTGCGCCTCGACCGCAGGAGGTCTCCGATAATCATGGGGATGCCGACCGCCCGCGATTTGGTTTTAACCGCCTGATTGATCGCATGACCGGCCACGCAACCGATACTCCGGCGCAGCAACCGGCCCGCCAGCAGCCGGTATTGCGCCAATCTGACGCCACGGCACCTGCACATGTCGAGGACGACCCGGAGCAGGATCGGATCGAAATACCGGCCTTCCTTCGCCGTCAAGCCAACTGATCGCGGTAACAATATGCTAAAGAGGGGCTGCCATTTGGCGGCCCTTTCCTATTTTAAAACAGTGGATTATCCCTATGTGAGCAGGGTTTTGCCGACCTGTCACATTCATGTTTCATTCGGTTGCAAAGAGTGAGTTGAGCCTTTTGACCTGCTTCCTTAGTTGAATGCCAACACGGCCATCACAGGTCGGACGCCACTCACCGAGGTCACACTTGCAACATACGCTCAAATCTTCGATCACGTTTACAGGCCTCGGGCTGCACAGCGGTAAGCCTGCGACGATGATCCTGAGGCCGGCTGCTGCTGGCCACGGCATCTGGTTCAAACGGACGGATATCGAGCTGGGCAATGCGTTGATCCCTGCAATCTACGATGTGGTCGATCGTACCCCGCTTTGTACCCGACTGGTCAATGAAGCGCGCGTTACGGTTTCCACCGTCGAGCATATCATGGCAGCTTTGGCTGGATGCGGTGTCCACAATGCGCTGATCGAGATTGATGGCCCCGAGGTGCCGATCATGGACGGGTCTTCGATTGAATTCGTTCGTGGCATCATGTTGAAAGGCGTGCGTCGTCAGGCAAGCCCGGTCCTGGCCTATGAGGTTCTTAAACCTGTGACCGCAACCCGTGAGGGTGCCAGTGCCTCGATTGCGCCTGCGGACGGTTTGATTATCGATTTTCATATCGATTTTGAAGACAGCGCCATTGGTCGTCAGACTAAGACGCTGGATATGTGCAATGGCTCTTTTGCACGCGAGCTTAGTGATTGCCGGACATTCTGCCGTCGTACCGACGTCGAAGCAATGCGCGAGAACGGCTTGGCTCTTGGCGGCACGCTTGAAAATGCTGTGGTCGTTCAGGGCGACGAAGTTCTGACCCCGGGTGGCCTTCGCCACGCAGACGAGGCAGTGCGTCACAAGATGCTAGATGCTCTGGGTGACTTGTATTTGGCGGGTGGACCGATTCTGGGTCATTTCATCGGCGACAAGTCTGGTCATGCGATGACAAACACGCTGCTGCGCAAGCTGTTTGAAACGCCCGGTGCTGTGCGTCCGATCCTGTGTACCCCCGAACAGGCCGCGCGTCTGCCCGGGCAGGGTCTGGTCTGGGACGAAATCCCCGAAGTCGCCTGATTGGTTCCACTCTGCTGACAAATCCGCCAAAGGGCCTACTAAGGCGTTTTGCACTGGAATTTTATGTGCTAGACCAAGGCCCAAACCGGGGTATTCCCATTAAGCAAGACGACAAGGATTGGCGGAATGATAGGCACCAAAGCGGCGGTCAGATTCGCAGGGGCGGTACTTCTGACAGCAGTTTTGACAGCGTGCAACAGCGGGGGCGCTGACCGCAATCAGAACCTAGAAGGGTTCACCCCCGAACAGATTTTCACGCGTGGGGAATTTGAGCTGTCGGAGAATCGTTCCGACGATGCGGCGTGGTACTTCTCTGAGGTTGAACGTCTTTACCCTTACTCTGACTGGGCAAAGCGAGCGCTGATCATGCAGGCGTTTTCGTACCATGCAGATGAGAATTACGAAGAAAGCCGTGCAGCGGCACAGCGCTATATAGATTTCTATCCAACCGACGAAGATGCGGCCTATGCCCAATATCTGTTGGCACTCAGCTATTATGACCAGATTGACGAGGTGGGCCGCGATCAGGGCCTGACGTTCCAGGCGCTTCAGTCATTGCGCACGGTGATCGAGGTCTATCCGGACAGCGAATATGCCACCTCCGCCGTGCTGAAATTCGATCTGGCCTTTGACCATCTGGCTGGCAAAGAAATGGAGATCGGACGTTATTATCTGCGTCAGGATCACTATACTGCCGCGATCAACCGGTTCCGCGTTGTGGTAGAGGATTTTCAGACAACTTCGCACACCGCCGAAGCGCTCTATCGCCTGATCGAGGCCTATCTCTCGTTGGGTCTGGTGGATGAGGCGCAATCGGCCGGTGCAATTCTGGGTTACAACTACCAATCCTCGGAATGGTATGACGCTGGCTATAAGCTGCTGACCTCTCGCGGGCTGAAACTCAAAAGCCGCGGCAACAACTGGCTCAGCACGATTTATCGCCAGACCGTCAAAGGTCAGTGGTTGTAATCGCCATGGCTAAAGGCGTGGGACGCTGAGACCCGATGCTGCGCGCCCTTGATATCCGCGATATGCTGATCATCGACCGGTTGGAACTGACGTTCCAGCCGGGATTGAACGCGTTGACCGGCGAGACCGGCGCGGGCAAGTCGATCCTACTGGATTCGCTTGGGTTCGTTCTGGGCTGGCGCGGGCGGGCAGAGCTGGTGCGTCAGGGGGCCGCTCAGGGCGAAGTTGTGGCCGAGTTCGAGCTGCACGAAAACCACCCCGCACATGCGATTTTGGCCGAAGCCGGATTGCCCGGAGGCGAAGAGCTGATCCTGCGCCGCGTGAACACAGCCGAGGGTCGGAAAACCGCATGGGTCAATGACCGGCGTTGCTCGGGCGACGTGCTGCGGGCCTTGTCGGAAACCCTGGTGGAACTGCATGGCCAGCACGATGATCGCGGCCTGCTGAACCCACGTGGCCACCGCGCGATGCTGGATGATTTTGCCGGGGCAGGGGGGCAACTGGCCACTGTGCGCTCTGCATGGTCCGAGATGTCGCGTGCGCGCAAGCTTTTGTCTGAGGTCGAATCTGCCTTGGCTGCCATGCGGGCAGAGGAAGAATTTCTGCGCCATGCGGTCACTGAGCTTGATAAGCTTGATCCGCAGCCCGGCGAGGATGCCGAACTGGATGCAAGGCGCCGCATGATGCAGGGGGCAGAGCGGATTCGCGATGACGTCGCCCGTGCCTATGACTTGCTTGGCAGCGATGGGGCCGAGGGCGCGATGTCTGATGCTCTGCGCTGGTTGGAAGGCGTGTCCGATAATGCGGGCGGGCAGTTGGAAGAGCCTGTTGCCGCACTCGGGCGTGCACTGGTCGAATTGGGCGAGGCGCAAGATGGCGTTAATGCCAGTCTTCAGGTGCTGGACTTCAATCCGGCTGAACTGGAGGCAGTCGAGGAACGGCTTTTCGCCATTCGTGCGTTGGCCCGAAAGCATGACGTTGCCCCGGACGACTTGGGCGGGTTCGCGGAGACCTTGCGTGAGCGGCTGAACCGTTTGGATGCTGGTGACGCTGATCTGGCCGACAGGCGCTTTGCGGTTGAGACTGCGCAGGCAGTTTATCACAAGGCTGCGGAAGCACTCAGTAGCCTGCGCCAACGGGCAGCGGGTGAACTTGACACCGCAGTGATGGCCGAGCTTGCACCGCTGAAAATGGAACGCGCTGTGTTCCAGACCGAGATCACCCCGTCCGATCCCGGCCCCGAAGGTGCGGATGCTGTGGCGTTCACCGTTGCCACCAACCCCGGTGCACCGTCTGGACCGTTAAACAAAATCGCCTCGGGCGGTGAACTGAGCCGCTTCTTGCTGGCGCTCAAGGTCTGTCTGACCGGCGATGACAGCGTGCGCACGATGATCTTTGATGAGATCGACAGGGGTGTTGGCGGCGCGACCGCGGACGCCGTCGGCAGGCGTCTGGCATCGCTGGCACAGGGCGGGCAGGTATTGGTCGTGACGCATTCCCCGCAGGTCGCCGCACGTGCCGCCTATCACTGGCGTGTTCAGAAACATGTGACCGATGGGCAAACTCTGTCGACCGTGGTGCCCTTGGCCCAGGCCGACCGGGTGGACGAGATCGCCAGGATGGTCGCCGGAGACACGATCACGGACGAAGCGCGCGCCGCTGCCCGTGCTCTTCTGGACGCATAGGTCCTCACAGACGCGCGATCCGGCTTTTATCCGTGCCCTCCGTGGCTTAGTAAGGGGTGTATCCTGATCCCCCGAGGGCAAATGACCCAGTCAACCCGCACCGTTCTGCGCAACCAGCTCAATCAGGCTCTGGCCGCGATAAAGGACGCGTGGCGGGTGATGCGCAGGCGTGGGCCCAGCCAAATCCAGTTCTGGTTCATCGCGCTGGCGATCGGGATTGCCGCAGGCTTTATGGCATTGGGATTTCGTAAGGCAATTCAGGCATTGCAGGCCTATGTTTACGACACCGGGGATATCTCGTTACTACACAGCCATGTGGAAAAGCTACCCTGGTTCCTGATCCTGATCACACCGATCATCGGCGGTCTTATCGTTGGCATCATCCTGCACCGGTATACCGATGACGGGCGCGTGCGTTCAGTTGCCGACGTAATCGAAGGCGCTGCCCTCACCGATGGTCGGGTCGAAGGCAAGGCGGGTATCGCGTCTTTTTTCTCCTCGCTGATTACGCTCAGCACAGGTGGGTCCACGGGTCGAGAAGGGCCGGTTGTGCATATGGCAGGCGTGATCTCGACCTGGGTCAGTAATCGTATCCATGCCGACGGAATTACCGGGCGTGATTTGCTGGGATGTGCGGTGGCGGCGGCAGTTTCGGCCAGTTTCAACTCACCCATTGCCGGTGCTTTGTTCGCACTTGAGGTGGTGTTGCGCCATTTCGCGGTGCATGCTTTTGCGCCCATCGTTATCGCTTCGGTCGCCGGGACGGTGATTAACCGGCTGGAATACGGCGACGTGACCGAATTCACTCTGGATACGCCCGGATCACTGCAATTCTATGTCGAGCTGCCCGCGTTTCTGATCCTTGGGTTGATCTGCGGGTTGGTGGCCTTGCTTCTGATGCGGTCGATCTTTTTTGCAGAAGATATTGGCAATCACATTCAAAGCCGGCTTACCTTGCCCGGATGGCTGCGTCCTGCTGTATCAGGCGCAATGTTGGGGCTGATCGCGATCTGGTTTCCCCACATCATCGGCGTTGGATACGAAACCACGATCCGGGCTCTGGCCGGAGATCTGGTTCTGACAACTGCCATTCTGTTCGCAATCATCAAAACTGTGGCTGTTGCGATCACGATGGGGGGACGTATGGGTGGCGGTGTGTTTTCACCCTCGCTGATGATAGGTGCGTTAACCGGGTTGGCATTCGGGTTGATTGCAACGGGTTTGCTGCCCGATGTATCGGGTACCCATACCCTCTACGCATTTGCCGGGATGGGCGCGGTGGCCGCTGCCGTGCTTGGTGCCCCGATTTCGACCACGATGATTGTCTTTGAACTGACCGGAGATTGGCAGATCGGTCTGGCGGTGATGGTGTCGGTTTCAATGTCCACGGCGCTGGCTTCGCGCCTCGTGGATCGATCCTTCTTCCTGACCCAACTGGAACGGCGCAATGTGCATCTGGCCGCGGGGCCACAGGCCTATCTTCTGGCGATGTTGCGCGCAGGCGCAGTGATGCGACCGCTTGGCGATGCACGTTCAATCACCCGGGAAGAAGCACAGGTTTTGATTGATCAGGGTCTTTTTGTTCAAGCAAGCGCCACGCTTGAGGCGGCGATGCCGTTCTTCGACCGAGACGAAATCCTCTGCATACCGGTGGTGGTGAGCGGTGATGACGGAGCTGAGACGCCAGTTGGTACGCTCTACCATATTGATGCGCTAAAGGCCTATAACCGCGCGTTGGCAGCCACGGCTGCAGAAGAACATTCATAACAGAGGCCCCTGTAACATTGGTCTTTGTCCATCTTGTTCCTTGATACAGGCGAGGCATCGAAGCGATACGATCTTTGGATCTGCACCTGCCGGGCGTGGCCAGTCGAAATCCAGAGGCTCATGTGTTCGATCTGACAAGCTGTGCAGAACTGAGCTTTCTGGCTGAAAAGCATCAGGCCTTGGAGTGCTGGTGAAGGACTAACTTTACCTCACTGACGCTCTGGAATTTGTGGAACGACGCGCAACTTTGAGCCGTCGACAGCTTCCCAGAATCTTTTCGAGCTAGCGGGTCATGCAATATTGGCCGTAACATCGAGGAATTCTGATCTATTGCGGACTCTTGTCGGTATCTGGCCAAAAAACGGCAGTGTGGTACAGCCCAGTTCCGCTGCGGCTGCACCAATGTCTGATTTTGAAAGTTAGATTCAATTTCCGCAGAATCCGATTTGCACACTCTTTGTCTGTCATCGCGCTCTGAGGGCAACAATCCGAGCGAGTGATGAACTATGCGCCAACACCGCTCCTTACGATCTGTTGGCATTCGCCGCTGGAAGGAGGCCATCCGGGCGTAACAGCAACAACAAGATGACTGAGGCCAGAACCATTGCATCCCGGTATGGGGCCAGACTGTCTGGCAGGAAAGCCTGTAGCAGAACCTCCAGCCCGCCGACGATGAACCCACCAAGGACAGCACCGCCCAAGCTGCCCAAACCCCCAAGTACGGTCGCTATGAAGGCCTTGAGAACGGGGAAAAATCCCATCAGTGGATCCACTGACCCGCGTTGTGCCGTCCAGATGACAGCGGCAATACCCGCAAGTAGCCCTGACAGGGCAAAAGCCACAGCAACGACCCGGTTGGCCTTGATACCCAGCAGTTTGAGCATCTCGATATCTTCGGCAGCGGCGCGCATGGCCATGCCAATCGTTGTGCGCCGCAACACGAATGTCAGGCCTGCAAGGGCTGAAAATGTTACGATGATTGATACGGTCGGGATAATGCCAAATGTCGTCTGGCCGAAATGATAGGTGCCAGACCATGACGCTGGAAAAGAGATCGGGACGGGTCTGGCTGAAATTCCGTTCTGGAACAGAACTTTGAGGATCTCGGACACAGCGAAAGATGTGATCAAAAGTGCAACGACATCCGCGCCGCGCATGGCGCGAAACGCTGTACGCTCCATTGCCATGGCCATGAACACAGAAGCCCCAAGCCCGACAACAAGAGCGGCGATCGGCGGCAGGCCAAAGCTCATGGCCAGAAAGATGCCATAGCCCCCGAACGTCATGATTTCGCCATGCGCGAAATTGATCAATCGTACAATAGAGAACACAATCGCCAGCCCCAGGGCCAGCATCGCATAAATTCCCCCAAGGCTAAGCGCGTTGATCATTTGTTGAAGAAGAACTTCCATCGCTCAAGCCGCCAGATATGCGGATTGCAAGACCGCGTTATTTGCTAGTTCCGACGGTGAACCGGCAGCGGCAACAGCGCCATTCGCCAGCACGACAGCATGATCGGCAATGTCCAGGGCAAGAGCCGCGTTTTGCTCGACCAGAAGCACTGAAATACCGTCGGCTTTCAATTCTTCTACGATGTCGAAAATCTGATCCACGACCTGCGGCGCAAGGCCAAGCGACGGTTCGTCCAGCAAGAGCAAGCGCGGTCCGCTCATCAAGGCACGTCCCACCGCCAGCATCTGTTGTTCGCCCCCCGACAAAAGCCCCGCCATCTGACGGCGGCGTTCGCCCAGGATCGGGAAACGCTCTTTCATCTCGGCCAAACGTTTGGCGCTGAGCTTCTCGTCGCCCAGAATTGATCCGGCCAGCACAAGATTTTCTTCGACCGTCAGCTGCGCAAACACGCGGCGTCCTTCCGGTGAGATGGCCACACCCGCCCGCACAATGGCGTCGGGTGCGGCCCCTGTCATATCCTTGCCAAAAAGGGAAACAGCGCCCGATACCACGGGCAAAGCACCTGCGATGGCCATGACCGTCGTGGTCTTGCCTGCGCCATTGGCCCCTAAAAGCGCCGTTATGCCGCCTTTGGGGACGATCAGGTCAATGCCCTGAACCGCGCGGATTGGGCCATAGCGGACGTGCAAGCCTTGGATATCGAGTGCTGTTTCCATTGGGTTCAGACCTTACGGCTGTGGCAGGATTGCGGGATCAGCTGAGGTGCGCAGGACAAACTCTTTTTCGCCTGCATCGGTAATCCGTGCGACCACAACATCACGCAGAGGCATCCGGTCGGTCCCCGCGAAAGTGAAATTGGACATGATACCCTCACCATTCTCAATGCCGGCCATCGCGGCAGTCACGGCAGCAGGGTCTGTCGTGCCAGCCGCTGCGACAGCATCCTCGATCATATGCGCAATATCGCAGCCATTGACGTAGTAATTGTTGTCAGGCGTGATTCCCTTTGCAGCAGAGAACCGCGCGATGAAATCGGCATAGGCAGAGCCTTCGTCTGGGAAGCCACCAGATGTATGCGCTACGCCTGTGACGACATCACCAAGGCCGCGTACGGTTGGTGAATCGAGTACGTCACCTCCCATCACCTGGGTATCAACCCCGGCACCGCGCAGCGCACGGATGAAGGCCGGGAAATCAGGCTCCCAAGCCCATGTGACGATCACATCCGGGGTGGTATCCGCATTCTTGATGGTCGTCACGATGGCAGAAAAGTCGGGCTGGTTCAGCGAATAGTTGCTTTCCCCGACAACGGCACCACCAAGCGATGTGAAGGCCTCGCCAAAGTACTCGGGCCCACCCAATGTGTAGGCACTGTCTGGGGATTTCACGAGCCAGACACGTTCGAACCCTTGCTCGCGTGCGTGGCCTGCCAGTACGGCGGCCTGTTGGTTGTCCGCGGGGTAACTGCCAAAGACATGTTCACCGACTTGCGTCAGAACCGGGGCTGTTCCGGCAAAGGTCATTGTTGGGATGCTGTCAGCCGCTGTGATCTGGGCCGCCGCGATTGTCGGATCGGCATCGGCTGACGCCACGATGAACTGCGCGCCGTCATCGATCATTTCCTGTACAACTTTAACGCCTTCGGCGATGTCAGACCGGGTGTCGCGCACAATCAACTCAACCGGTGTTGTGCCGTTCAGGCCCCCCTTGGCGTTCATTTCGTCAATGCAGAACTGGAACCCGGCATAGGCGGGTCCGTCATAGGGGGCCAGATAGCCCGATTGCGCGGACATTACGCCGATTTTATAACTCTCAGCCATCGCTGTTCCAGCCAGGCCGGTGATAACTGCTGTTGAAAGAAGAAGGGCATTACGTATCATTTTATTGCTACCTCTGTTGGTTGACTTCGGTTGGTTTCGCTAATTTCTGCTTTTTGGGCTGTGCGCCCTTTGCCGATGTAAGCCTCGATGACTTTGGGATTTGCGCGCACGTCTTCAGGCGTGCCTTGCGCGATGACGCCACCTTGGTGCATCACCACGATCCAGTCCGACAGGCGGTTCACGAACCTCAGGTCATGATCGATCAGAAGGACACCGATGCCGCGTGTTTTGCCGACCTTAATCAGCCGATCAGCCAGGTCATCTGTTTCGCCGGGATTCATGCCAGCGGCCGGTTCATCCAGTAAAAGAATCTTCGGGTCTTGTGCCAAAGCGCGGGCGATTTCCAGGCGCTTGCGGGCACCATATGGCAGGCTGTCGGCGCGATACCCGGCGACTTCCCCAAGATCAAAAGCATCCAGTTCACGCAGGGTGATAGCCGCGGCAGTCTTGCGGTCGTGACCTGCGGCCAAAGCGGCAACAAGAACATTTTCGTAGGCTGTCAGACCGCTGAACAGGCGCAAGTTCTGGAAGCTACGCGAGACACCAAAGCCTGGCACTTTGTGACGCGAGACACGGGTCAGATCAACCTCACCCATATGCGCAGAACCGGTGTCCGCCTGATAGGAGCGTGTCAGCAAGTTAACAAGCGTGGACTTGCCAGCACCGTTGGGGCCAATCAGGCCAGTGATGCGCCCAGTCGGAGCTTCGAAACTGACGTCTCTTACGGCTTTGACGCCTGCGAAACTTCTTGACAGGTTTGATGCTTTCAGCGTGGCTGGGACGACGGGCTCGGGCGTGCGCGCAGGAGTTACTCGGGACTTCAGGCGCCCGAGCAGATTTGCATCGGCGCCAGGGCCAAGTTCAAAGCCTCCGACCAGACCCTGAGGTCGCGCCCAGATCACCAGCAGGATGGCAAGCCCCAAGACAATCGTCGTCAGGCCAAAGACCTCGGGCAAGGTGACGCCAAGCACAGTTGAGCCGCCTTCGAACTGGCGCACAGTGTCCTGCAGCAGCGTCACCGCGATCACCCCGACCACTGCGCCGCCAACCGATGACATTCCGCCGACAATCATCATGACCACCTGCGCAAAGACGAGCCCAAGGTAGAAGGATGCGGGTGAAAATGCCCCCAGCATATGCCCGTAAAGTGCACCCGCGACTGTCGCCATGTTACCAGAGGCACACCAAGCGATGAATCTTGTGCGTCGGGCATTGATGCCAAGTGCTGTTGCGGCATCCTCATCGTCACGGGCCGCGCGGGAAAACAGGCCCAAACGGCTTTCGCGATACCAACGGGCCAGCAGGATTGCGACCGTGGCCGCGCCGAGGGCCAGAACCAGATCTGTCACCCTTGGCACACCGTAAAACGTCTGGCTGCCGCGTGTGATCTCGCGTGCGGCGATGGCCACGCCATGGGCGATGATCAGCAGGCCAAGCGTGGCAATCGTGGCAGACGCACCCACAAGCCGAGCGATGGCGCTTCCGGTTAGAGCTGCAAAGGCAAGTCCAGCAAGGGCGACCACCGGCAGCGACACCCAGATCGTTACTTCATGGCCTGCCAGAAATGACGGTAGATCCGGTAGGGCAGAACGTTGAAGAGCAGCAGGCATGGTGAGAATGCCTGACAGATAAGCGCCTAGCGCCAAAAACGCGCCATGCCCGAAAGACACAATGCCCGTGTTGCCGCAATAAATCGCAAGGGCCACTACAGCGACCACATTGACACACATCTGTACAGCAATCCGCTCGCCAGTGCGTCCAAAAATCAACGTCAGCCCAAGCACCACAGCCAGCAGCACAGCAACCGCCGCCGCCGTCCGGAGCAAGTTGGACGCCCGCAAGCGTCCGGGATGTGTATGAAGGGGGGCGATGCTCATGAGGGAATGTCCGCTACCGCTGTAAGGATTGCGTCTGCCAGCAGATCCGCCCACAGCCCGACTTGTGATTGTTCGCGGATTTGATCGTTTCGAATTTCAATCAGGCAATGCACAAGCTCACGGGGTTCTGCATGCGCTGGAATAAACCAATCGCCCTCAGTTTCGATCTGATAGGGCTTGTTCAACGCAAAGGTCATGTCAGGGCGGTGCTGCGCGATATGTGCCATCAATGCTTTGGCAGCACCGCCTGTACCGCGGCTTAAAAAGCCTGCCTGCCAAGGCCGGTCCTTGCCATCGAGATGCGGTGTAAAGGAATGGATCGAAAACGCGGCACGACGCGGACAGTTGGCAAAGAGCCGATTCAACTCTGCATCCATAGGTCGAAAGATTTCATCGACACGCATGGCCCGGCTCAATTCGGTGATCGCGCTGTTCCCCGGCACCTCAACCTGGTCGCTGATCGCAGGGACCGCCAAGGGGCTGTCAGGGGGACGGTTACAGTCAAATACCAGCCGTGAGTAATTTTGGACGACGAGAGGCGCGTTCAACTGTTCAGCCAACTGGCGCGCTACATTCTGAGCACCAATGTCCCAGCCGCGGTGGCTTTCAATGACGTCGCGGTGGACGCCCAAATCTCCAAGCATCTCGGGGACCGCATTGCCTGCATGCTCACACAGCAGCACGATCTCCGACGTGCTATCTGCATTAACGACGTCAATCGGCGCAGGATCGTTCGGCCCCAATAAGGTATGAGTACACAAATTCATGCAGCTTGGACCGCACGGTGTGTGTATCGTCTTATCATACCGAGCAGATCCTTGGGATCGTGCGGGTCGGCAATCAGATCCAGCATTTCGCTTGGGGCGCCGTCAGTCGCTTTTTTGTGCAGCCAGCGCGTGGCCGAGAAATCCTCGACCACAAAGCCAACACCATCGAAAACCGTGATCTGGTCTTCGGAGGTTCGTCCCTTTTTAGAACCCGTTAGAACCTGCCACAGTTCGTTGACCGCGTGATCCGGGTCGAGTTGCTGGATATCGCCCTCGATGCGCGTCTGTTTTGGGTACTCTACAGAAATGTCATTGCGCATCAGAATATCCCGTTGCCGATACTCGCAGCGGTTTTAGCTGATTTGGGGGCCAGTATACGCGTCACCATCGCCGTTGTTGCCGCCGTGCGAAGCGCCGTCAGAAGGGTCATTTCAGAAATGAGTCGTCGATAGCCGGTATCTACAGAGTCCAGCACACCAACGGCGGTTAGGGTTTGCAGGCCGACCTTGGTGTTCGATCGGTGCCCGTTCATGGACTTGAAGGTGTGATCCACACCATCAGAGGTTGGCATCAGTTCAATCGCACCGACCTTAGAATGGGACGCCACGCGCGGTGTCTTGTCAAATACCGGCCAGCGTTTGAAATCGGCTTCGATCATATTGGCCAATTCTGTAAGGCAGTCCCATAGGCCATGCTTATGGACCAGGGCCCGCATGTTTTCGACGCTGACAAATGGAACCAATGCTCTGTCAGAGGGCGCGCTCATCAGTATGTTCCTTCATACGCGGCGCATTTCTGTGCTGTGTCCATGTCTTTTACCGCGTCGATTTCTGCAGCCTTATGGGCGGCGTAGACACTCGCGAAATCTGGTCCGAACCAACCGGTGACTGTCGTATCCGCCTGAAACGCCTCAAGGGCGGCCTCAAGCGTTTCGGGCAGGCGCACAAAACCACGCGCCGTGAGATCATCCGCTGACAGAAGCGACAGGTCTTCCTCGGTCGGCGCAGGCGCTTTCAGCCCATCTTCGATCCCCTGAACACCAGCATGTACAACAGCGGCCAAAGCCAGGTAAGGCGACGCCGCTGCATCCGCCGCGCGGTATTCAATGTTGAATTGTCTGGCGATTGAAGCGGGGTCCTTTGCCGTCACAGGGCAGACCCTTAACGAGGCCTCGCGGTCTCGGAACCCGAGATTGTTATACGCAGCCGACCACCGGTGCGGAGTAAGGCGTTCGTATGACACGACAGACGGTGCCGTCAGCGCTAAAATGTTAGGCAGGTATTTTAGCACGCCAGCAGCGAACCCATCAGTAAGTCTGGACATCCCGCAGGGGCCGCTTGCATCAAATGTGACCGGCTCGCCGGCATCGTCGACAAAGCTCATGTGGATATGAACGCCATTGCCGACGCTCGCCACATCGCGGATTGGCGTAAAGGTTGCAGCCTCACCCAGGTGACGCGCTGCCGAGCGAGTAAGCTCGCGCAGGATTACTGCCGCATCTGCCGAGCGCACACCTTTGGCAGGGCCGATAACGACCTCGTATTGATTGGGGCCGAATTCCTTCATGATACTGTCTGGCTCGAGCCCGTTTTCGGCGAGTGTCGCCATCAGCACTTCGCAAAGCTTCCGCTGAATCTCGAACCCTTCGCGTCCGTATCCCTGGTTTTCCACCGCCGGTGGGCTTTTCAGTTGAAACTCGTGCTCGAACGCCGAGATCAGATGAACGCCTGCTACATCATGCAGGCGCTTCAGCGCGGATTTGAGGATAGCGCGCGTACAAAAGGCCCAAGGATCCCCGTCAAGCGTGACGACATCGCCCATCAGGAAATGCTCGGTCACATCTCCAAATGTCGCCCGGGCCTCTGCGTTTGCATCGGGAATCAAAAGCAAATCACCTAGCGCGCCGAACGGGCTGTCAGCGATTATGTCGAAACAGGTGATCTGCACATTGGTAGGGGTCCAGCCGACCCCCCGCACCAGCCGTTTCTCCAACTGATCAGCGGGAAAGGCTTTGCCGCGCACCTTTCCGGCAACATCGGATATGGCAGCAAAAATTAGCGGCAGGGTCATTTTTCATTTTCCTCTTGAGTAAAGCGCAAAGCATCCCAGGCCTTGATACGTTCTCGGGTCTGATCCCAGTTGTCCTCGGCGATCCGCGTCACGATGGCCTCGGTCACCGAGAGAGCCGCTGAGTAAGTATCCCACAAGGTGCCGCTATCAATTGGCACCGGCATGACCTCATGGGCGTGTTTGGCAATCGGTGAAATCCATTTGTCCGTCATCAGGATCACACGGGCACTCCGATCGCGTGAGGCAACAAGCGACAGCTGCTCCAGCGCGGGTTGGTAGCGGCGAAAATCAACAGCATAAAGGATATCCCCGGGCCGCATCCGCAACAGATATTCTGGCCAGCCTTCAGGCGTATCAGGCAGATGAAACACATCCTTGCGGATCTGACGCAGGTGGAACGAAAGATGCTTGGCGATCGTATCGCTGATCCGGCCACCCAGCACGTAAACGCTGCGTTTCGGGTCGGTCAGAAGGGTGCAGATCTGGTTAAACTGATCTTCGGTGATAGCATCAGCCGCCATGGCCATCTGGCTGGCCGATTTGGAAATAAAGTCCTTCAGATATCCCCCATGAACGGGCCGTTCCGCCTGGTGGAGTTGAACCGGCGAGCGGTGCCCTTCTTTCAATTCCGCGATAAGATCACGTTGGAAATCCTGATATCCATCAAGTCCAATCTTGGTAACAAACCGTGAGATTGAAGGCGGTGACACCTCGGCGTGTTTTGCCAGCTCCTGGATCGAGGAAAGGCCGGCAAATGGGTAATCCGACAGGATAGCTGCAGCAAGTTTGCGCTCTCCGCTGGTTAGCATATCGGCTGCGTTTTCGATGCGGTCTCTGATCAACATGCGCTATATGGTGATGGAAAAATATTTTCTGTCAATCTAAATTGAATTGACTTTGGAATTTTATTTTCTTTAAGTATGGACGTCATGATCGCCCTCATTCATAAAATTAAACCTCTTGGGCAAATATTTGAAAGCAGAGACAGACATGGAAATGACCCGCGATCTTCCACTAGAACATGACCAATCGGGATTGCTGTTTATTGACGTGCAGAACTTTGCAGCCCACAGGGATGGTGCCGAATTCGAAGGGCTGACAAATGCCGATTTTGACGCAAAGTTTGGCTGGTTTTTTGAGCAGCTGAAATCCCGTATCGTACCTAATATGCAAGCCTTGCAAAAGGGATTTCGCGCGGCAGGAATCGAGGTTCTTTACACAACGATTGAAAGTCTGACCAAAGACGGGCGCGACAGATCTCTGGATTACAAAATCACGGGCTTCAACGTGCCCAAAGGATCCTGGGACGGCAAGGTGATCGACGAACTGGCACCAGCCGATGATGAGATCGTGTTTCCAAAATCTTCGTCCTCAGTCTTTGTCTCGACCCACATAGATTACGTGTTGCGCAATCTCGGCATAAAGCAATTGGTGCTGGCGGGGATCGTGACCGATCAATGCGTCGAAAGCGCAATTCGCGATGCCTGTGATCTGGGCTATCTGGTCACCCAAGTGACGGATGCTTGCATGACCTACACGCAAGAGCGTCACGACAATTCCCTGCAAACGATCAAAGGCTACTGCCGTCAGGTGACGACAGCCGAATTGCTTGACGAAATCGGTCGTGGCTAGGTCGGTGAGGCGCCCAGCCGATCCGTTTGACGGCGCGTCTCAGGCGTTACCCACACCCGTTTTCTCGCCAAATTCCGATTTTCCCCTGCGCGTCAGTTCAACCTGTCATCATCCAAAAATTCGCTCAGAAATATTTGGCGAGGCACACTCAAAACAGCATGTGAGATCAGAGACAAATCCACACTTTTCGGTAAAACGTCCGAGCATTATCTGCCCTCACTACATGTTTTCCTTGATGCAGCGAATGCCAGTTTCAGAGTGACATACTAAAAAGGCTACATAAGTGGTCACGGATTTGCCGATACACAAAGCAAATGCCAGGTTGAAACCATTTTTTTGATCGGTATCGGGGCCTTGGGAACAGCGGTAAGGCCACGAGCGTTGTAATTGCGTCTCCAAGTGGTTATATAGGAACCACTAAAGTTCTGGTTTTCTGCAGCCCAGGCGTATCGCCTGCTAGAGTGAACTAAGTTCTTCCATCATGAAAATTCAGCTGTCACGTCCTCTACTTGGATATGATGTTTGGGAAAGTTGCCGATGTTTTCGCGCACGACCACATCGCTTGTGACGTTAGTTGATCCGTTTGTGGTGATCAGACGCACCGATGGCTTGCCAATAAACCACAACGCAACCGTTGATCAAATGAGCTTCCGATAGGCAAGAACTGCGCCTATCGACCATCGCGTCCTGGGATTGGCCCGGGCGCAAGATCAAGATTGCGCAGAAAGACATAAAACAGCGAGGCGGCGCTTTCTCCGCCAGAGGATCGAAAATGACATTTCCAGAATGGACGAAACCAGGCATCTACGGTGCTTTGTGTGGTGCGGTTGCGGTCTCAATCCTTGGCTTTACCTGGGGCGGATGGACAACCAGCGGCAGCGCTCAAGAGTTGGCGAAAGACCATGCAAGCGAAGAAGTAACGCTTGCGATGGTGCCGGTCTGCCTGAACAGGTCAACCGCTGATCCCAAGCGCGAAGAAATAATCGAAACACTGCAAGAGGCCTCTGGCTTCAACCGCCGCAAGGCCATGATGGATACAGGTTGGGCAACACTGCCGGGGTCAGATTCGCCAAGCCGCGACCTCGCAGATGCCTGTATCGCGGGGCTTGAGCTGGATGGATCATAAGGCAAAGGCAATGCCGCAACTCTTTCGGACGACTTGGCGCGCAAATCTGTCACTAGGCATTCAGATGAGTGCGGCGCTGATTGGGTTTACACTCGGTGCTTTGCTTTTATTTTCGATGCCTGCATTCGCTCAATCTACATCGCAATCGGTGCCAGAAAATGCCACTGCAACGAGCTACGGCGACGGTTGGAAATGCAACGCCGGGTATAGGTTGAGTGGCGACGTCTGCGCAGCTGTCGTAGTGCCAGAAAATGCCTATCCGACCAACCGTACCTATGGTTTGGGTTGGGAATGTCTTCATGGTTTTCGCGAGAACGATGAAGCGACCTGTGTTGCGGTGATTGTACCCGATGGCGGATTCCTTGATTCATCAGGTGAACGTTGGCATTGCTCTCGCGGTTTTCTCAAAATCGACGATACGTGCCAAGAAATTGTCGTACCCGCAAACGCTTATCTGGCTGATACGACCTATGGACCCGCGTGGGAATGCAAACGTGGGTTCGAAGCATTGGACGACCGTTGCGTCGCCATTGTGGTCCCGGCCAACGCGTATCTGAATTCATCAGGATACGGCCAACCCTGGACATGTGAACGTGGATATTTTGTACAGGATGGCACGTGCGCGGCCGTCGTGATCCCTGAACATGCCTACTTGGACGATGCAACGTACGGCACGGGATGGAAGTGCGAGCGGGGATACGCGACCTCAGGTGTGAATTGCGAAACAATAGAGCTTCCTGCGAATGCCCATCTTGACAGGTCCGGAAACCGTTGGAACTGCAACAAGAATTTCAAGTCATCTAAAGGCCTGTGCGTTCTCGATAACTGAGCGCGCGGCGCGACTATTTCGACTTTGGTATCCGATGGTGACGACCGTGTTGCCTTGGGTGTCGACCACACAAAGGAAACATCATGAAAACCGACTTTAACGTGGCAAACACGATCCGTCGTCCTGTTAGCGGGGCGCAGGCGCCGCCATTGACCAGCGACGAACCCATAAGATCAACTTCTGCCACTCAGATCATCTTGCCGCCAACTGCGATTGTCTATTGCCAAGGTAACTTTGCCAAGGCGGATGGCAAAACTGCAAATGGCCTCGTTCGCCATTCAGAGGCCTACAGGATCCTGTCTGTCATAGATAGCGATCACGACGGCAAAGACAGCGGGTTGGTTCTTGACGATACTGTAAACCACATTCCGGTCTTCAGAAGTCTGGACGCTGCTGTTGTCCATGAAGCCGTAATCCCAGATACCCTCATTTACGGGATGGCACCATCTACAGGCAGGCTCTCATCGACAGATCGTGACGTTGTTCTCGACGCGATATCACTTGGTATGAACATCGTCAGTGGATTGCATGAGTATCTGGGCGATGATCCAGAAATCGCCTCTTTTGCGGCCGAACGCAAAGTCACCATCCGAGATATTCGCAAACCTAAACCCAGCAAGGATATGCGCCTGTTCGATGGAAGTATTGCAGGTGTGAAAGCACTGCGCATAGCGGTTCTTGGAACCGACTGCGCCATTGGAAAACGGACAACAGCGACCGTATTGGCCCGTGCTTTGAACGCAAGAGGCATCAAGACTGTCCTTGTTGGTACGGGCCAGACAGGTTTGATGCAGGGTGCAAAATATGGGGTGGCAATGGATGCCGTGCCGCCGCAGTTCTGTTGCGGCGAACTTGAAGGCGCGATTGTTGACGCATCCGAGGTTGAACGACCCGATGTCATATTGATCGAAGGCCAAGGGGCGTTGAGCCATCCGGCATTCTGCACATCCGCCTTTATCCTGCGGGGCAGCCAGCCGGACGCCGTAATCCTCCAGCACGCTCCAAAGCGCGCGCATCGCTGTGACTTTCCCAATATGCCGATGCCCAAGCCTGCAAGTGAGATTGCCCTTATCGAAGCATTTGCTGACACAAAGGTCATTGGTGTCACGCTCAATCATGAGGGGATGTCCGAGGCCGAGGTAACCGACACGATCGCCGCACAGTCACAAATACTCGGGCTGCCGGTAACGGATGTACTCAGCCGGCCGGCTTCGCATTTGCTTGCAATGGTTGTTGCCGCTTATCCTGGGTTACATCACTCGACACCCGTGGCTGCGATATGAGTACCCCTCGCATTGAGGTGCATCTGAGCAAGATACGTCACAATGCGAAGACTGTTGTCGAGCGCCTCAAGACACGCGGCATCGGTGTCACCGGTGTGACCAAGGCAGTGTGCGGGCATCCAGCCATCGCTCAGGCAATGCTCGACGGCGGCGCTGTGGGGCTTGCGGAAGCGCGGCTTAGTAACGTGCGAAGGTTACGCAACGCGGGCATGACATGCCCGATCACATTGATCCGTACACCAACGCTGAGCCAGGTCGATCAGGTCATCCAATACTGTGAGGCGAGCTACAATACAGAAATCCTCGTGATTACCGCTCTGGCCGCCGCCGCGATCCGGAAAGACTGCATTCACGGCATTATCCTGATGGTTGAGATGGGCGATCTGCGCGAAGGGATCATGCCAAAGGACCTCGGCTCGGTTGCACAGCAAGTGGTGGACATGCCCGGCGTTACGCTGAAAGGCATCGGAGCGAACTTTGCATGTCTGGGGGGAATTGCCCCGAATGCTGCAGATATGGAGGCCCTATCTGACCTGGCGAATGAAACAGAGGGGCAGTGTGGTCCCTTCCTTCACACGGTATCTGGCGGAAACTCGGCCAACCTTCCTTGGGCCCTCGGCGGACACCCAGTTTGTCGCATCAATGATCTAAGGCTGGGGGAAGCAATACTTCTGGGCGTTGATCCGGTTTCCGGAGATCAGATAGGCGGGATGTATACGGATGCATTCACGCTTGTCGCTGAGGTAATTGAAACAGGGTCCAAACCTGCATCTCACCCTCAGAGCATCTGCGATCCGGTATTCAAAAGACTTCACCTCGTCCCGAAAAGCGGACAGAGCACACAAATAATTCTGGCCGTTGGTCAGCAAGATACGGACATTTTGGGGCTTTCGATGCCCCCTGGATACAGGTTTATCGGTGCAACAAGCGATCATCTTGTCGTTGGCACTTACCATTCGACGCAAAGCGTAGGATCGGAAATGAAGTTCCAAATGAACTATAGTGCATTGATGAATGCTATGTCCGCTCCTGACGTTAAGACAAAGCTGCTCCGTGGCAGTCATTCACGACACGCGCATGTCTCTCAAGGATCAGGCAATCACCTGGCATCGATTTGAACACTCAACTGATAAATGCACCGTTGAAAACGGTTAGGAGAATAACCATTGGCAAAGCTGACAAAAAAAACTGTCTTCAATGCACACGTTCCCAAGGCGGAAACACCGATGGACAAAACAACGCGGATCGTTAGAGAAATGGTCAACGAAGAAGCAGAGCAAAGACAGATCAAGAATGCCCGGCTCCGCAAAACTCGGCTCGAAAGGGATGCGAATACATTATCTGAAGCCTGTCCGCCGAAGCCCGTCAAAAAGCGGTGACAGGATAGTCGCCCCTTCTTTTTGCGCGACTGGAATGATCGAAACACGAACAAAGCGGCTAGCGAGCATTTTTTTTCCCATGCATCAATCGCACCCATACTCATTTTACGGATACTGCCATGACAATCTCAGATGAGAGCTCAGAAAAAATTCACTATATCTGCCAGACATATGTGGAAAATAAGCCCGGTCGCGGAGGGCAAGGAAGCTTGAAAATTGGCAAGCAATTTGAATATTCCACGGCAGCAGAGGCACAAAACAGAGCAGAAAGGGAAGCGCTATCCGACGATTGCGCTGGCGCTGATGCCTACATGGTCAGTGAGGACCCGAACAGTGGCGAGGTCGGGGCGCCGAGTTTCATCATTAGGCTTGGAAATGTTCCGGAATTTGATGAGTTTTAGATCTTGAGCAGGCTTCAGTTTAACTCTCTAAACTCACATTAATTGCGGCATTAGATCGACAAAAAGTAAATCTATTTGGTGCCAGAAAAACAGACCATTTTGGGCGTGGGTTTTGCCAAGAAACTGCGCCATGAATACCGGAAAAAAGCAGTTTTTAGTGTAGGCGCAGCGAGAAATCCCAAGGTGCAGGTCGGGCTCGTTTGATACTTTCGTGGTATCCAGCGTAAAGGATCGTTCTCTTACTTCGAGCCAGATTTTGACGTGAAGGCCAAAGCGATCTGGCCTTTCATATTGTGCAACAACTAGATTGAGTAGAGGTATTGCGCATCTGGGACATACGTCAGATTTGTTCGACCTTCACGGAATCAAGCGGGTAGAAGGCGACATGGCCTTTGATGTCTAAGGCAGAATGGATCGGGTCTTCATAGCTCCAAGCAGCGTTTTCAGTGACCGAGGATTTGTTGACGATCGAAAAATGCGTGGCTTGGCCCTTGTGTTTGCACTGCGTGACCTTGTCGGTAACATCCAGAAATGCCATCGCGATATCGGTACGAGGGAAATAGATGACCGGATCAAGATCGCCCTCGAGCAATTCCAGAGCATTTGTGGTTTCACCCAGAATGGCGCCTCCTGAACGGACGCTCCATTTGCCTGGTGTCTTGCGAATGGTGATCTCGGTCATCTTTGCTCTTTCCTCTGGTCCGGTTTCCCGCTTGTCCACTGCCCGGTATATGTAACGATGCGGTGTCAGATCAGTGCGGTTGCGGCATCCAACCACAGTTGGGCGTCATCTCCCAGCCTTGGTCGAACTTTTTCGGCAACTTCGCGGTGATATGCGTTCAGCCAGTCGCGTTCGACTGCCGTCAGCATATCGGTCAGAACCAAGCGTCGGTCGATAGGGACATAGGTCAATGTGCGCCATTCCAACATGGGACGTTCCGCGTCACCACTGGGCAGGGTAGGGGCAGATTGCACCACCAAAAGGTTTTCAATCCGGATTCCAAACGCACCTTCGCGGTAGTAACCCGGCTCATTCGACAAGATCATGCCCGGCAGCAAGGGCTCATGGCTGGCTTTGGACAGACGCTGAGGGCCCTCATGCACACTCAGATAGGCACCGACGCCGTGCCCGACACCGTGATTAAAGTCCTGACCCGCTGCCCATAGGGGCATACGCGCCACGGATTCGATATCACGTCCAGCCAACCCGGCAGGCCAGCGCAGCATAGACATGGCGATCATGCCTTTCAGCACGCGAGTAAAGCAGGCTTTTTCTTCTTCACCCACATTGCCGATAGCAATGGTCCGGGTAATATCAGTCGTGCCATCCAAATATTGTCCACCGCTGTCCAGCACCAGGATATGACCGTCTTGCAGCAGGCTGTCGGTTTCCTCGGTCACCCGGTAATGCATGATCGCGCCATTGGGTCCTGTCCCTGCAATCGTATCGAACGAGATATCCTGCAGGGCATTATCCTTGCGCCGGTTCTCCTCAAGCCGAGTGACCACCTGCGTTTCCGTAACATTGCCAGCGGCCTGCGCGTCCAGCCAGCACAACGTTTCGATCACAGCGACAGCATCGCGCAGATGTGCCTCGGCACTGCCTGCGATTTCGGCAGGGTTCTTGCAGGCTTTGGGCAGCGCACTAGGGTCGCCGCCATCGACCATCTGCCCCTCTAGCACATCGGCCACTGCCTGTGGCAGCGTACCAAGATCAACCTGAACCTTACCGTCAAGCGCTGCGACAGCCGTCAAAAACGTGTCCGGCGCATGAACTGTGACTGAATCGGCCATCGCCACGTTCAGCTTTTGGTGCGCCATGAACAGATCCACGCGGCCATCCGCATGCAGTATAGCAAACCCATGCGCCACCGGGTTGTACCCGATATCGGAGCCCCGAATATTCAACAACCACATGATCGAGTCGGGCAGGGTAATCACCGCTGCGCTACAGCCCGCGTCCTGCAAGGACTGCGCCAGACGCGCGATTTTGCTGTCTGCGCTTTCGCCCGCGAATTCGATCGGGTGCAGCTTTACCGGGTTCATTGGTGGATCGGGTTGATCCCGCCAAACCCGGTCCACCAGATTGTCGCTGCGCACCAGTGTAATATCTCGGCCTTCAAGGTCGGTCTGCGTTTTCGCGATCTGACCCGCCGAATGTAGCCACGGATCAAAGCCAACCCGACCACCCTGCGGGAGTTGTTCCTTTAGCCACGCGGCAAGGCTGACCTCGGGCCATGGAACAGGTGTGTAATCGGCGGCGACCTGCGCTTTGACCTGCGTGCGATAACGTCCGTCAATGAAGACGCCGGCCTTTTCTGCCAAAACCACGCAGAACCCGGCCGAACCTGTGAACCCGGTCAGCCAGGCAAGCCGTTCGTCGCGCGGGGCCACATACTCGCCTTGATGCACATCCGCGCGCGGGACCAGGAAACCGTCCAGCCCATCGCGTGCCAATTCGGTCCGCAGATCGGCCAGCCGGGGCGGGCCCTGTTCCGGCCGTGCGGTCACGGCGAAGGACTGAAACATGTCATACCTCTATCAGTTTGGAGCGCGCGACGCCATGTTATGGAAAAGGCGATTCAGCCTACTCTCTTCATTCCCATCACCCGTGCTCGTGCGCGCGGATCACTGTCAAACAGAGCGGCCAGTTGCTCGGTCATGGCTCCGGCCAGTTGCTCGACATCCGTGATGGTCACGGCGCGGTCGTAATACCGGGTCACGTCATGGCCGATGCCGATGGCAAGCAATTCCACCATCTTGCGCTTTTCGACCATCCCGATCACATCGCGCAGGTGCTTTTCCAGATAGTTTGCTGGGTTCACGCTGAGCGTTGAATCATCGACCGGCGCCCCGTCCGAGATTACCATCAAAATCTTACGCTGCTCGCGCCTTGCCGTCATCCGGCGATGCGCCCATTCCAGCGCCTCGCCGTCGATATTTTCCTTCAGCAGACCTTCTTTCATCATCAGCCCCAGATTGGGCCGGGCGCGTCGCCACGGGGCATCTGCGCCTTTGTAGATGATATGGCGCAGATCGTTCAGACGACCGGGCTGCTGTGGGCGGCCATCGTTCAGCCAGGCCTCGCGCGCCAACCCGCCTTTCCACGCTCGCGTGGTAAAGCCCAGAATCTCGACCTTGACGTTGCAGCGTTCCAGCGTGCGTGCCAGAACATCCGCGCAGATCGCCGCGATCGAAATAGGTCGCCCGCGCATCGAGCCCGAATTATCCAACAGCAGCGTCACCACCGTATCGCGGAACTCAGTGTCCTTCTCGACCTTAAAGCTCAGCGGTGTGGTTGGGCTTGCAACAACACGCGCCAGACGGCCCGCGTCCAGAATGCCTTCTTCGCGGTCGAATTCCCAGCTGCGGTTCTGTTGCGCCTGCAACCGGCGCTGCAATTTGTTGGCCAAACGGCTGACGGCGCCTTTCAGCGGTTCTAGCTGTTGATCCAGATAGGCCCGAAGGCGTTCCAGCTCAGCGGGCTCCGCCAGATCCTCGGCGGCGATCTCTTCGTCATGGGTGCTCAGGTAGACCTTATAGTCGGGATCAGCATCGGATGCAGGCGGAGGGGCAGGCGGCTCCAACGGGGCCTCGCCCTCGGGCATCTCGGCCTCTTCTCCCATTTCATCCTCGGCCATCTCATCCATGGAGACTTGGGCCTGAGACTGATCCTGCTGTTCTTCCTGTGACTGCTCAGGCGTCGCATCCGCGTCCTGTTCGTCCTGATCATCCTGACCAGTGCTGTCGGGGTCGGGCTGTTCTTCGGCGTCGTCTTCGGCCTGATCTTCCTGATCTTCGTCCAGCTCATCCGGGTCATCGCCCAGCTGATCGCCATAGCCCAGATCCTTGATCATCTGGCGTGCAAACTTGGCGAATTCGGCCTGGTCCGAAAGCACCTCGTCAAGGTTCTCCAGTACGCCCCCTGCCTGATCTTCGATAAACCCGCGCCACAGGTTCATGACATTGTCAGCCGCAGGCGGCAGGTCGCGACCAGTGGCCAGGTGCCGGATCAGATAGCCGGCGGCCACCGAAAGAGGCGCGTCAGCTGGCTGTTTGCACTGATCATACCCACGCCGGATCGCTTCGTGCCCGATCTTGACGTCGATGTTGGACGCAGTGCCTGGCATGTCCCGCGCACCCATCGCTTCGCACCGGGCAACCTCCATCGCCTCATACAGATCGCGGGCCATGTCACCCGGAGGCGCATAGCGATTATGAGTAGCATCATCGTGATAGCGTCGCTGCAAAGCCAAAGCATCCGCGGTCCCGCGCGCCAACAGAACCTCTTCCCGCGTCATGCGCCGCGAGACCTGAGGCAACCGCATCGACTCACCCGACAGGCCCGACGGGTCGACCGTATAGCTCACCGTAAGTTCCGGATCGTCGGCCATCACTTTGGTGGCTTCGGCCAGAGCTTTCTTGAACGGATCAGCGGGGTTGTCTTTGGGTTTGCTCATCGGTGGCAGGTCCGGTCTTGTTCTACTTGGGCAACCTAGAGCCAATCATAGGTCTTGACCATAGGGTCGGCCTTGTTTTCCGGGTAATCAGCGGCACGCCCGAATTGCAAAAACGCCGGACTTGTAGAAAAGGGGCAACGCCCGGCTTCTGCGTGGCCTGTGATTCTAACTGGGGGTGACTTTTCCATCAGTACAATGCAAAACGAACGGTACACGAACGCGTGATATAGTTATTTGTTTGGGACGGTTTTATGGGACTCTGAAGACAAATTCGAAAATTGTTCGGGATCAAAAGGCAGACCATAGATTTACAGCCCTCGGGCTGGCTAGCCGAGAATGTTTTCTGTCAGTCACCCTCAACGCCGCTGAGTGAGATAGTTCACGTTTTCGATCCCAAATACAAAGATCCTGACCCAATCAACCTAGTGCATATCGTCAATTTCTTTTCTGTCGACGGAGCGATGAATGATGTCCAGCGCGCTACGTTGGATAGCATGGTGACTGCCTAATCAGATCCGTTGGCTGGTGAAGGTGAAACAACTTTGGTGTAGGTTCCGGTGCATGGGGACGAAGATCTGATTCAGGCCCATTACGGCCTGCAAGTTGCGACAAAACTGAAACGCACGGTTCTGGATGTCGGAACGTTTCGAATTCCTCGGCCTTTGCCACTTTTGTTTGATGTTCTGGAAAAGGGTGCATCCGTTGCGAAACCCGGAGATTTTGTAATCTACACTAATGCAGATATTTGTCTTCAGCCCTATTTTTATGGCGCGGTACGTCAGCTTATTGCGGGTGGTTTCGATGCCATCACGATCAATTGTCGGACATTTGGCGATGCGCATGGGTTTTCCCATGACCCCCTGTCTATGGGTGAGGTCGGTATGCAGCATCCGGGTTTCGACTGCTTTATTTTTTCCAAAGAAGTTTTCGATCAATTTGTCCGCACAGATTCCTGCCTCGGGATGTCTGGGGTCATACAGCCAATGCTATTCAATCTCGCTGCGCACTCGAAACGAATGCTGATGCTCAAGAATGTCGGTCTGACGTTTCATTTCGGCGATGATCGGCCGTGGAAAACCCAGGACTTTGATGATTATGCCATGCATAACTTCACAGAGGCGGCAGATAGTTTAACCAAATTGGCGGAAGACGTCAGTAAACGCGGTCATCTTCGCGAATTCTGTGACAATCACATTGGAATCTGGAAACTTGACGACGATGGATTGTTGGCTCCAGATGCGGCTCAAGAAGTTGCACAGGCACATTTGGCCAATAATGCATAAAGGCTAACTTTCGTAGCATTTGATGATGTGGCCCTACCAGAGCTTCCGAAAGCCTGTGCCACGCACAAGCCCCCGGCAATTCCGTATAATTTGTTATCCCAAGCTGGTGCTTGCAGCGCTTTCCGGGAGTTCCTCGTCAAAACACCGCTGATAGAACTCGGCCACTGTCTGGCGCTCCAGCTCGTCGCATTTGTTCAGAAAGGATAGGCGGAAAGCATAGCCGACATTGCGGAAAATCTCGGCGTTTTGGGCCCAGTTGATTACCGTTCGGGGGCTCATCACGGTCGAAAGATCACCGTTCATGAACGCAGTCCGAGTCAGATCGGCAACGGTGACCATCTGAGCGACGATCTTGCGGCCCTCGGCAGTGTTGTAATGCGGCGCTTTGGACAGAACGATCATCGTTTCTGCGTCATGGCTAAGGTAGTTCAGCGTCGCGACCAGAGACCAACGGTCCATCTGGGCTTGGTTGATCTGTTGTGTGCCGTGATACAGGCCGGTCGTGTCACCCAGGCCAACAGTATTGGCGGTGGCAAACAGGCGGAAATACTTGTGCGGGGTCAGAATCTCGTTCTGGTCCAGCAGGGTCAGGCTGCCATTGGTTTCCAGAACGCGCTGGATCACAAACATCACGTCTGCGCGCCCGGCATCGTATTCGTCAAAGACGATCGCAACAGGGTTACGCAGAGCCCAGGGCAGAATTCCTTCGTGGAAATCCGTGACCTGCTTGCCGTCGCGCAGTTTGATCGCGTCCTTGCCGATCAGGTCGATCCGGCTGATATGGCTGTCGAGGTTCACACGCACAGCCGGCCAATTCAGGCGTGCGGCAACCTGTTCGATATGGGTCGATTTACCGGTGCCGTGATAACCCTGAATCATCACGCGGCGGTTATGGGTAAACCCTGCGAGGATTGCCAGCGTCGTATCTGGGTCGAACTTATATGTCGGGTCGATCTCGGGAACCCGTTCTGTCTGTTCGTAAAAGCGTTTGACCTGCATGTCAGAATCGATGCCGAACACATCTCGGACCGAAATCTCTTCTGTTGGTTTTGCGTTTGCGTCAATCGGCCAATCCATGCCTGTCGTCCTTATCCTGATACCGCGGCCCCCGCGCGGGCTTCTGAACCCGTGTGTGGTGCAACATATTGCGGGTAAGGGCAAGGGGAAGCGGCGAGGCTAAAAGACTGAGGCGCAGTTTCATTCGTATTGACGCGCTCGGCATACCGCCTCCGTTCGTTTCAGATAAAGGCACAGTGCCCAATCGGATTACACATAAGGAGATGGTCTTGGTGAAATTGCACTTTTACATCAGGCGATATTGTTGGCCAGCAGGCAACAATATGCGTTCAAATATGAAAATATCACTTAGTTTGGGGGTAACTGTGTTTTAGACTGAACATATTGGTGAGTTTTGATGGGTTCCGAGTGAGGTAGTTTATGAGAAGCTTGGTTAAGGCTGCTTTTAGTTCTGTACTTTCCGTGGTCATTTGTTGGCGCATTCGGTCGTCAGCATCCTGGGCCTGACCAATGGCTTTTGATGCCCTTCTCCATACTGTCAACAGCACTGGCCGCGGAGACCTGATCGTTCAGGGCACGACCGTTCCTGCCATTATCTCTGGCTCTACGATCTCGTTCGATGGTGGGGCAACGTTCCAGACCTACACATATCTTGGCCAAGGCAATTACCGTGGCACAGGGGAATCTGGCGAGTTCATTCGGGTGGGCGGCCAGGTTTATGCCTGGGACACGGCGAACCCGACGGGCCCGATGACATTGGGGAACTGGAAGATCACGACCTCGGATCTTGATCCAACAGACCCGCCCTGTTTTGTTTCCGGGACTTTGATTGATACCGACAACGGACCGGTCCCGGTCGAGAAATTGGTTGTTGGCGACAGGGTGCTCGTCTCGAATGGCGGGGCACTGCCTATTGTCTGGATCGGCAAAAGGGCTCTTAGCACTATGGCTTTGCACAGCAGGCCAAAGTTCAGACCTGTCTGCATCCGGAGAAATGCCCTGGGCAAAGGGGTGCCGGATCAGGATTTGTACGTGTCGCCTCAGCATCGGATAGTGCTGGAAGGCTGGCGGGCCGAGTTATTGTTTGGCGAAGCAAAGGTTTTTTCGGCTGCCATCCATTTGGTCAATGGCGATACGGTCTATCAAGTGTCGCCCGATAAGCCGGTAGAATATTTTCACATTGCCTGCGAACGGCACGAGATTTTGACATCCAATGGCGTGCGCAGCGAAAGCCTGTTTCTGGGCGACAGGGCGCTGCAATCCTTTCACCGCGAAGACGTCGACGAATTGCGCGCGCTATTCCCTGAACTGTGTGCTGAGGCGTCGGTTCCTCGAACGCGGTTACGTTGCTTGAAACGCCCCGAAGTGCTGGCGCTGCAGGGTATGGCCAGCAATTAAAACGCCTATTTAAAGTTCCGGCTGTCTTTGATCTGGTCCCAGGCCCAGACAACTTCTTGCAGTTGCTCTTCCTGCGAGCGGTCGCCGCCGTTCATATCGGGGTGCAACACCTTGATCAGCTTTTTATAGGTCTTTCGGATTTCGGCCTTGGACCAGCTGTCATTGGCTTCCAGAATCTCGATAGCGCGACGTTCGGTCGGGGGCAGGCGGCGGCCGCCTCCGCCTGTAGTGCGCCCTTTGTTCTGGGTACTGTTCGCGCCCAGCACCTGGTGCGGGTCTTCGATTCCCAAACGGGCCCAGGCACGTGCCTCGGGATCGCCCATGGGTTTGGTTTCACGCTCCCAGACTTTGTCCTTAGACTGTTGAGCATTCATTTCGGCCTCGGTCGTGCCGTCGAAGAAATTCCATTTCTGGTTATACTCGCGCACATGCTGCTGGCAGAACCAGAAGAAATCATCCAAAACATCCGGTGCTTTCGGGGCCCGAAATTTACCAGGCTCTTCACAGCCCTCATGGTCACAGATTCGCACCGAAGTTTCAGACGCGCCAGACATACCACGCCGTCCACGCGGGTTTTTTTTCTTCGCGCTGGAGACGGACATATCGAATCCAAATGGGTCTGATTTCGTCATGCTATGATCCTTAAGAACGCATCTTCTCGACTCGGAGGCAGCAGTTTAGTCTAAGCAGCCGAAAGTAGAAGAGGGGGGCGGTAATATTTTTGCCGCTGAGCGTAAAAATGACCGTGACCGAAGAAATGCGAAGCCGCCTGCAATCGGCGTTTGATCCACATGAGCTTGAAATTGTTGACGACAGCGAAAGCCACCGCGGGCATGCCGGATTCCAAGAAGGTGGTGAAAGCCATTTCAACATCCGAATCCGCGCGGCTGCATTCGAGGGGCAATCTCGCGTTGCCCGCCACCGCGCAGTGCACAAGGCGCTTGGAGATATCGTGCCGCGGATCCATGCTCTGGCATTGGATATCGGTGTTTAGGCAGGCTTTTGTAACGCGGCCCGGAACGGTCGCACCCCTGCAGCGAAGACAATTCGCGGGTTTTGCCGTGATCGTTCAGAGATTGGCACAGGGTCGCGGGTTGGATAGGTGAAAGCCGGCCGGTAATTTTTCGGCGTTTTGGTGATTTCGACCGGTTTCTTGCACTGATTGCAACAAATCAGGAAATTCAGCCTGAATGTGAAAACATTCCATGCATAACAGTTGCTCGAACGCGGGCCCTAATCTACCCTCCATTGACGGGATGTTTTTCAGGTATTTGGTTTTGAGAGTTCTTTTTGTGCAGGCTGGATTTGGGCCTGGGGGGGCAGAGAAAGTAATCGCCATGGTTTCAGGGCATTTTGCCCGGCGCGGTTGTGCTGTTCACGTTACCGGTTTTCAGATGCCGACCGATGGTCCCTATTTCCCGATGCATCTCGATGTTGAACTCAGCGTTGCAGAAAAGGCAACGGGACAGGCGTCACGTATTACGCATATCCGCTCTGTCATAAAGAAATTTCGACCGGACGTTGTAATCTCATTCCTGACCAAGGTGAATGTTCAGACTCTTCTGGCAAGCGTTGGAACCGGGATTCCCGTTATCATTTCTGAACGCAATAATCCGCTGCGACAGGACGCACATCCCCTTTGGGCACCGCTTCAGGGGATTGCGGGGATAAAGGCAGCAAAGGTTGTCGGGCTGACACATCGCGGATTGGCGGATCTTCCCTTCACTTTGCGCAAGAAGGGGATGGTTATTCCGAACCCGATCCTCCCCTTTGAGCGAGTTGAAACCTCTGGCACGAGGCAGGGTGTGCAACTGGTCGCGGTTGGCCGCCTCGTTCGGCAAAAGGGGTTCGACATGTTGCTGCAGGCGCTGCAGCGCATTCATTCCCAAGCTCCAGATACTAGGCTGATTATCTATGGTGAGGGCAGCGAGCGGGAAAATCTGCAGAAACTGCGCGATGATCTGGGGCTACAGTCGGTTGCTCGGCTGCCCGGCAATACGATCCAGGTCGGGGAATGGGCGCAGCGCGCAGACATTCTGGTAGCGACCTCGCGGTTCGAAGGGTTTCACAATGTCGTCGCTGAGGCGGCGGTCAGCGGGATACCGGTCGTGTCTTTCGATTGCGATTACGGTCCGTCAGAGTTTATTCAAAACGGACGGAACGGATATCTGGTTCCCGTCAACGATGTCAGTGGTTTGGAACAGGCAGTGCTGAAGCTGATCCATGAACCCGACCTCAGGGCACAGATGTCCAAGGTGTCACCTACGCTAAAGGCCGATCTGTCCCCGGATCAGGTCTTTGCCCAATGGGACACGCTAATTCGCGACGTCACGAGCTGAGATTCAAAACGCTACTCCTGACAGCTGTTTTTGACAGACCCGGTTAGGGCAATCAGGTTTTTTGACCTTCAGTCTCTGCAGTTTCGTCTTCCGGTTTTTCTGTTTCAGCACCTTTCAGCGACAAAGGCGGCTCTTTGGCCTGTTCCGCAATGGGGGCCGGGGCCTGAACGGTATCGGGACCAGGAACAGGTTGAGCAAGAGCAACGCCATCCTTTGTTTCGGTCGGGCCAGGTGTCGGGGCAACAGGCACATCAATTTCACGGCGGAATATCAGCACATTGCGCCAGTTCACGGTGCTGCCGGTCAGGCCGGAGCGTTCCTCGCTGGGCAACAACTCGGCGCGTTGATATTCCCAGCCATCCTGCCCCATCTGGTTTAGCACCTGTTCAATAGAAGCAGCGAAACGTCCCTCGGCTGACTTTTCACCCTTGGTCTTGGCAGACTTTTGGGGGGAAGGGACAACTTTGTATTCGTAGCGGGGCATCGGAATTCCTACCTGTAAGTTCCGGGTAATCTAGCAGGTTGATCACAATGGGAAAGTCATCATAGCGCAGCGGGCGAATTCCGGCACATCTGCTGGTGCGGGCCTGGTGCCACAAATGACAAGCGGCGGGACTTTGCGCAAAGGCTAAAGTCCCGCCGCCGAAATCAGTAAAACCGAAAGATCTACGATCCCAGTTTCTTGGCAATCAGCTCGTTAACGGCCTTGGGATTGGCCTTGCCGCCAGTCGCCTTCATTACCTGACCAACGAACCAGCCGGCCAGTTTCGGGTTTACCTTGGCCTTCTCGACCTGTGCCGGATTGGCGGCGATGATCTCGTCCAAAGCGGCCTCGATCGCGCCCGTGTCCGTCACCTGCTTCATGCCGCGGTCTTCGACGATCTGCGCCGGATCTCCGCCTTCGGTATAGACGATTTCGAACAAGTCCTTGGCGATCTTGCCCGAGATCGCGTCCGAGGAAATCAGGTCGATGATGCCGCCAAGCTGTGCAGGTGAAACCGGCGAGTCGGTGATCTCGTGATCTTCCTTTTTCAGGCGGCCAAACAGTTCGTTAATGACCCAGTTTGCAGCCAGTTTGCCATTGCGACCCTGCGCGACCTCTTCGAAATAGGCAGCCGATTCAACATCAGCAGTCAGCACCGATGCGTCATAGTCCGTCAGTCCGAACGTGCTGATAAAACGCGCTTTTTTATCGTCAGGCAGCTCGGGAAGGTTGGCGGCGATGTCGTCAACCCAGGCCTGCTCGATCTCTAGCGGCAGCAGGTCAGGGTCAGGGAAGTAGCGATAGTCATGCGCTTCTTCCTTGGACCGCATCGAACGCGTCTCGCCCTTGTCCGGGTCATACAGGCGGGTTTCCTGATCGACCTTGCCACCACCTTCGACGATGGCGATCTGGCGACGGGCCTCGACCTCAATGGCTTGCTGGATGAAGCGCATCGAGTTCATGTTCTTGATCTCACAACGGGTGCCCAGATGCGAGAAATCCTGTGTTTCCTGATACTTTTCATAGGCCCCCGGCAAACAGATCGAGACGTTCACGTCTGCCCGCAAATTGCCGTTCTGCATGTTGCCATCACAGGTGCCCAGATAGCGCAGGATCTGACGCAACTTGGCGATATAGGCGGCGGCCTCTTCCGGGCCGCGAATGTCGGGGCGGCTGACGATCTCCATCAGGCAAACACCGGTTCGGTTCAGGTCGACGAAGGACATATGCGGGTCCATGTCGTGGATCGACTTACCCGCGTCCTGTTCCATGTGGATGCGTTCGATCCGCACCATGCGCGCGGTGCCGTCGCCCATCTCGACCAAAACTTCACCTTCGCCGACAATAGGCTGATAAAGCTGGGAAATCTGATAACCCTGCGGAAGGTCGGGGTAGAAATAATTCTTGCGGTCAAAAGCCGATTTCAGGTTGATATCGGCTTTCAGGCCCAATCCAGTACGCACGGCCTGTTCGACGCAATATTCGTTGATCACCGGCAGCATCCCCGGCATTGCCGCGTCCACAAAGGCCACGTTCGAGTTCGGCTCGGCCCCGAATTGGGTCGACGCGCCAGAGAACAGCTTGGCATTGGACGAGACCTGCGCATGCACCTCCATCCCGATTACCAGTTCCCAATCGTGCTTGGCCCCGGCAATGGTTTTGGGCTTAGGCATTTCGTATGTCAGGTCGAGCATGGCGCGCCTCATTTCCGCAGAAGTCTAAGCCTGCGTATTAGGCCCGGCGCGCCAAAGGGGCAAGGGGGAATCAGTGTCCGGACAGGTGCAACCCTGTCGGAGTAAAGGTCACATCCATGCCGCTGCGCAGTTCCTCGCGAAACAGGTCGCCGATTGCCCGCAACGCATCGCGGTGCCCGCGGGCTGCAAACCGTTCGGGCGAGTTGATGCGGACCGAGTTATTGAACCCTTGTGCCGCATGGGCCCAGATCAGCGGATGCAGTTCGGTCAGGTGATCACGGATCAGCCAGTTGGCCGCGTCGTGGATCTGAGCGCGCACCGCGTCGGCCTTTTCATTCCCCCCAAGGCCGTTCTGGATGGTTATCGCACAATAGGCAGCTAGCATATTGACCATCTGCTGGTCGGGGCGGTTGCGCAGTATATCGTGCAAACCCTGCAGGAAATATTCGATATCCAGTCGTGCGCAGGCTTCGTCGTCCAGGGCGATGGCATCAAACTGGACCCACGTGTAGCCACCGGCGCCCCAAAGGTCATGAGTCCGGGCTGCATTGCGCAGGGCCTGAACCTCAAGCTCTTCATAGCTGCCGAACCAGCGTGGCAGCAAATGGGTGCCCATTGCACGCATATGGCGTTGGTTATGCGGGTCCAGCGTAATCAACTGTTCATACTGATCAGCCACGCGCAGATTGGACTTGCGCTGACCTGCCAGCAGAGCACAGCCAACAGCCGCAACCAGCGCATTGTTGGGCGCGGCTTCGCGGCATTTTGGCAGGATATCGGCCGCGCGGTCGAAATGGGCGGTGCAGCGAGACCGGTGCAAGGGGGGAAGAACTGCGTTTGTCGCAGTGCCGCGCCACGCCCAGGCCAGGTCAATATGCGCCATAGCCACAACAAGGGCGATCATCGGATCATCCTCATGCGCCCGCATTTCATCCTCAAGCTCAGAAATTCCGCCAAGAAGATCATAGTCTGACAATGCCCGATAATCGGACAGAGCGTGTTCGACCGCCAGCACCACATCGGACCGAGCGCCGAATGCCAGCAAATCCGCGATTGGCATCCCATCGGGCGCAGTTTCGCGCGCGTCATCGGCGGCACGCATCTTTGCAGAAAGGTCTGCCCACCGATCCTGGCGGGCCAGATCGCGGCCAAGTTCGATGACGTCCTGACCGATCAGTTCATCGGCCGAGACATTTGCGACGGGGATATTTACCGAACCCTGATCTGGCAGAGCAGCGGCCAGCACTGCATCGGCGGCGTCGAAATCTGACGCAATTTTCAAGGATGGATGTGGAACGCGGGCCTTTTGGGCCATCAGAAACCGGAACATGCTTACACTCGAAACAAAAAAAATCGTAACCTAGCTTTAGAGACTGGCCTCTATTTGGCTCAAATTCAAGCTACAAGCGTCTTATTGTCGCTTTGTTCCGGTCAATGTGCCCTGAGGCTCGGGATCGTTTCAAAATGGGCCGAAATGATGCCGTTCAACCTTTAGACCAGCCTCTTTCAGGCGGGACTCGAGTTCCTTATGCGGAGGGGTCGACTCATCGGGCAGGCGAATCCGCTTTTCCGAGGTCAGCACCAGCGACATGCGCACCGAGAAATCCCAGCGTGTATCCAGACGCACATGGTCGATTTCGCTCAATCTTACGCCAGCCTCGCGCCGCCCCGAGAACCACCGCAGCCCATCCTGATCCAGCCGGAGCCCCGAACGGGTGTTTTGTGCAAAGTCCCATAATGCGGGCAGGGTGAACAGGGCCAGCAGGCCAATCAGCCACCAGACGGCATCAAAGGCGATGACCAACACAGCCAGCGCGGAATAGACCGACAGCAGAATGGCGATGACCTGCGGTGACCTGTTATGCCGTGTATAGGAATAGGGGGTCATGCGTTCAGGATGCGCGTCACCATTTCGGTCGTGTCCCGTGAAAGGTCTGGCGTTTCGGCGATGCGGGTCAGCTGGGTGCGGATAAGGGCCTGGCGATCTGCGTCATAGCGCTTCCACGTCTGGAATGCCGAACACATCCGCGCCGTGGTCTGCGGATTGACCGGATCCAGTTTGATCAGCCAGTCCGCCAGCAGAGAATAACCAGCTCCATCAGCACGGTGGAAACCGGCGTGATTCGTCGCCAACGCCCCCAGAACAGCCCGGAAACGGTTCGGGTTCCTCCAGTTGAAATCCGGGTGCCCGGTCAGGTGGCTTACGATATCTGCTGTCTCTGCCGGGGCTGACATCGCCACCTGCAGGCCGAACCATTTGTCCATCACCAGCCGGTCATCTTGCCACCGGTCATAAAACGCGTTCAGTTCCTGTTCCCCTTTGCCCGCACGCAACAAGCAGGACAAAGCCGAAAGCTGAAGGGTCATGTTATCGGCGCGCTGATAATCCTCGGCCGCTTTTGCACCCCCGTCCAGCCGTGAGGTCAACGCCAATGCGGCCCCACCCAGAGCCCGCTGGCCGGCTTGTTCTGCGTCCGGGCTAAAGGCGGCTTCGATGCTGGTTTCGCTGTGCAGGCGGGGCAGCAGATCCTGAACGTGCTGGGCCGTTACCTGCCGCAGCGTTTCAACAGCGGTCCAAATGGCCATCGGGTCGGGCGTGACACCCTGTTCATGCATCATCGCAGCAAGTTCAGATTGGGAGGGCAACCCCAGCATCAAGGCACGATAAGACGGGTCAAGATCGCTGTCGCGCAATACGGCGAGGATGCCATCGAGATAATCCGTTTCCGGTGCCGCATCCGTCAAGATCATCTTGATCAGCGTGTCTTCGGCTAAAGATCGCCCTGCTTGCCAGCGGTTGAACGGGTCGCTGTCATGAGCCAGCAAAAAAGCTCGCTCAGCGCTGCTCTGGTCATGTTCCAGAATCACGGGGGCCGAGAAATCGCGCAGGATTGAGGCCGTGGGTTTGGGCGGATTGGCACCGGACACGCGTTCCGCTCCTTCGCAACCCTGCAAGCGCCAGCCTTCTGCTGTGTATTCGAAAGCAAAGCTCTGGGTTTCCTGCGTGAACTCCAGAATGGTTGTGGGCATGGTTTCATCCCCGTTCGCGCCGATCAGCCCGACCGCAACGGGGATAACCTGCGGCAGTTTTTCTGACTGTCCGGGGGTCGGGTCGGTGCGCTGTCTCAGCGTCAAGGTGTAGATGCCATCAGTCCATTCTTCGGTCACCGATACGCGCGGGGTGCCAGATTGGCTGTACCAGCGTTTGAACTGGGTCAGGTCGCGACCTGTGGTGTCTTCAAACACCTTGATCCAGTCCTCGATGGTGCAGGCCTGACCATCATGCCGATCAAAATACAGCTCCAGCGCCTGTGCATAGGCCTCGTCACCTACCAGACGTTTCAGCATTCCGATCACCTCGGCGCCTTTTTCGTAGACCGTCGCGGTGTAGAAGTTGTTGATCTCCTGAAAGCTCTCTGGCCTTACCGGATGTGAAAGCGGGCCGTTATCCTCGGCGAACTGGCGCGCCCGCAGGTCTATGGCATCGTGGATGCGCTTCACCGGGGCTGAACGCATGTCCGAGGTGAATTGCGCATCGCGGAACACGGTCAGACCCTCTTTCAGGCACAGCTGAAACCAGTCGCGGCAAGTGATGCGGTTGCCGGTCCAGTTGTGGAAATACTCATGCGCAATGATCGCCTCGATCCGTTCGAAATTCATATCGGTGGATGTCTCAGGGCTGGCCAGCACGGCGGACGAGTTGAAAATGTTCAGACCCTTGTTTTCCATCGCCCCCATGTTGAAATCATCGACGGCGACGATGTTAAAGACATCCAAGTCGTATTCGCGGCCATAGACGTCCTCGTCCCATTTCATCGACTTCTTCAGCGCCTCCATACCGAAGGCGCATTTTCCCTCATCACCGGGGCGCACCCACAGGTTCAGTTCAACCTCGCGGCCCGATTTGGTTGTGAACTGACCGGGATGTGTAATCAGGTCGCCTGCGACAAGGGCGAACAGATAGGCGGGTTTGGGCCAGGGGTCATTCCATTCGGCCCAGCCATCCCCCTTGCCGGTCGGGTTGCCGTTCGAGAGCAGAACCGGCAACGCGCCATTAATGCGTACGGTGAAGATCGACATCACGTCGGGTCGGTCGGGATAGAAGGTGATCTTGCGAAACCCCTCGGCCTCGCATTGGGTGCAATACATGCCGTTCGACATGTAGAGCCCCTCAAGCGCAGTGTTGTTGCCTGGGTCGATTTCGACTTCGGCTTCCCAGACAAATGCCGCGTCGGGGACAACCGCTGTCAGGCCGGTCTCTGTAACGTCTGGAGTGATCTCAACCCCGTCAACAGTAGCACGGATCAGTTTCAGTTGCTCACCATGCAGGAAAAACTGACGGTCTGAGGCATCAGGATTGGGCCGGAAGGTGATGCGCGAAGTCACTCGGGTCGCATTTGGGGCCAGATCAAAGGTCAGATGTACGCTGTCCACCAGATAACCAAACGGTGTGTAGTCTTTCAGATAGATCGTCGTGGGGGCTGCGTCGCGCATCGGTGGCCTCGAATGGGTTGGTATCAGGCGCGACGTTATGGGTTGCTGCGATGGGCTGCAAGCGGTGCAAGTAAGCTTGCTCAATAGGCGATAAGTATCTGTCGATGTCGAAGTGGCCTGACGACCAAAGACCCAAACTGACCAAGACATGTTGCCTATCGGAAATATCCGCCCTAATTGGGGCCTGTATACAACGGCGTACATACGAGGGAATGTGGCATGAGCAGCAGACAGGTGCGGAGCGGACTCAAGGTCGACGGGATTCTGACCGAATTCATAGAAGGGCATGCTCTGTCTGGAACAGGCGTTGCGGCTGACACCTTCTGGAACGGGCTTGCGCAGATGGTTCACGAGTTGGGCCCAAAGAACCGTACACTTTTGGCAAAGCGGGCCGATATCCAGGGGCGCGTCGATGCCTGGCATCTGGAAAACAATGGCCAGCCGCATAATGCTGCCGCCTATCAGGATTTCCTGCGCGAGATCGGTTATTTGGTGGCTGAAGGCAGGGATTTTCAGATCGAAACTGACAATGTGGATCCCGAGATCGCGTTGATTCCCGGTCCTCAGCTGGTGGTTCCTATTACCAATGCGCGTTTTGCACTGAACGCTGCGAATGCGCGCTGGGGCAGCTTGTATGACGCGCTTTATGGCACCGACGCGATGGGCGATCTTCCCGTCGGTGGTGGTTATGATGATGCGCGCGGAGCACGCGTGATTGCTTGGGCCAAAGCGTTTCTGGACGATGCCGCCCCGCTGGCCAGCGGATCATGGGCTGAAATGTTAGAACTGCGCGTTGAAAATGGGGTTCTGGTGCCCGCGCTGGCAGATGCAGCGCAGTTTGTGGGTTTTGGCGGTGCCGCTGAAAACCCGGACTTTGTTCTGCTGAAGAACAACGGTTTGCATGTCAAAGTCGTGATTGACGCTTCCAGCACCATTGGCGCCACCGACCCGGCCGGTATTGCTGACGTGCATCTTGAATCGGCGCTGTCGACGATCATGGACTGCGAAGATTCAGTCGCCTGTGTGGATGCCGAGGACAAGGTGGTTGCCTATGGCAACTGGCTGGGCCTGATGAAGGGTGATCTGACCGAAGAGGTCAGCAAAGGCGGCACGACTTTTACACGCAAACTGTCCGATGACCTGACCTTTACCGCGGCGGACGGTGGCGCTGGTGTTCTTAAGGGCCGGTCGCTGATGCTGGTCCGCAATGTGGGGCACCTGATGACCAACCCCGCCGTTTTGGATGCCGAAGGGCGCGAGATCGGCGAAGGTCTGATGGACGCGCTGTGCACCACTCTGATTGCGATGCACGACCTGCAGCGCGATGGCGGCAACTCGGTCACTGGTTCAGTCTACGTGGTAAAGCCCAAGATGCACGGACCTGAAGAGGTAGCCTTTGCCGTCGAAATTTTCGATATGGTTGAAGACATCCTTGGCCTGCCGCGGAATACCGTTAAGCTCGGTATTATGGATGAAGAGCGCCGCACCTCGGCGAACCTCAAGGAATGTATCCGCGCCGCCAAATCGCGCGTGGCCTTCATCAACACCGGCTTTCTGGACCGGACCGGGGATGAGATCCACACCTCGATGGAGGCAGGACCAATGCTGCCCAAGGGCGACATCAAGAACACGCCGTGGATTGCGTCTTATGAAGATCGCAATGTTGATATCGGTCTGGCATGTGACTTGAAGGGCAAGGCACAGATTGGCAAAGGCATGTGGGCGATGCCAGACCGTATGGGTGACATGCTGGACGCCAAGATCGGTCACCCGAAATCGGGTGCAACTTGCGCCTGGGTGCCGTCGCCGACTGCCGCGACACTGCACGCAACACATTATCATAAGGTCAACGTCCTAGAGCGCCAGGACGAATTGGCTGCCGGTGGCGCACGTGGTACGCTGGATGATCTGCTGACCGTGCCTTTGCTGGGCGGCCGCAACCTCAGCGAAGATGAGATTGCGCGTGAGATCGAAAACAACGCGCAAGGCATCCTGGGCTATGTGGTTCGCTGGGTCGATCAAGGTGTTGGCTGTTCGAAAGTGCCGGACATCAATGATGTTGGCCTGATGGAAGACCGTGCCACCTGCCGGATTTCGTCTCAGGCCTTGGCCAACTGGCTGCATCATGGCACTGTGGATGAGGCGCAAGTCATGGCCGCGATGCGGAAAATGGCCGTAGTGGTCGATCGGCAGAATGATAACGATCCGGCGTATCGCCCAATGGCTCCCGGTTTCGACGGCATCGCCTTCCAGGCGGCCTGTGATCTGGTTTTCAAAGGCCGTGTTCAGCCCTCGGGTTATACTGAACCTGTCTTGCACGCCCGCCGTCTGGAGATGAAAGCCAGCCTTTAACCCAACAGAAATGACTGGATCGAATATGGTAATTTCTTTGCGCAAAGCCCGTACCCTTATCCGCAAAGCCCTTGAAAAAGGGCGCGAGTTGGGGCTGAAACCCCTCTCGGTCATCGTTCTTGATGCTGGTGGCCACGTCATCGCGTTTGAGCGTGAAGACGGTGCTGCCCCTGGTCGTTTTGCGATTGCGCAGGGCAAGGCCTACGGCTCGGTCATGCTGGGGATGGCGGGCACAGCCCAGATGCAACGCGCCGAGGCGCAGGCCTATTTCATGGCCGCCGTAAACGGTGTTTATGGCGGTCAGGTCGTGCCGGTTCCGGGCGGTGTCCTGCTGCGTGACCGAAAAGGTGCCGTAATTGGCGCAGTCGGTGTGACCGGCGACACGTCGGATAACGACGCCATCGCTGCCATGGCCGGGATCGAAGCGGCCGGGTTGACTGGCGAAGTTTGACCTTTGGTGAACTCGGAGAGCCGGCAAAAGCTCTCCGATCTTTACGAGGCACAAGCGGCGCGCAAAGCGAACAGGGCCTATTCGGCGGTGGTCCGATCAGGCCCCTTGTTGTGCAGGGGTGAACAGAGACTTGCGCTGACACACAGGCTATGTGCTATTGCGCGCCTGTGACCCTGTCGATACCTTTCCCGGAACGTGCGGAAAGAACTAGGAAAGAATAATGGCTCGACCTGTCGTCGGTATCATCGGCAATTCATATTTGATGAACGATCAATATCCGACTCATGCCGGCGGCACGATGAACTCGGATGCGGTGGCCAATGTCTCGGGTTGCTTGCCGATGCTGATCCCTGCCGACCCGCGGTATGTCTGTGTTGAGGAACTGTTGCAAGTCTGTGATGGCTTCCTGCTGACAGGAGGACGCCCCAATGTACATCCCGAGGAATATGGCGAACCCGCAACCGAAGCACACGGTGATTTCGACCGGGCTCGCGATGCGATCACGTTACCTTTGGTGCGGGCCTGTGTCGAAAGGGGGCAGCCCTTTTTCGGTATCTGCCGCGGCTTTCAAGAAGTTAACGTGGCCATGGGCGGAACACTTTATCCAGAAATCCGGAATTTGCCGGGGCGAATGAACCACCGGATGCCACCCGACGGCACGTTGGAAGAAAAATTTGCCCTGCGCCATGTGGTCAACCTGACCGAGGGGGGCGTGTTTCATCGGTTGATGGGCGCTGCCGAGGTGATGACCAACACGCTGCACGGGCAGGGGATCAAAACGGTTGGACATCGCATTGTGATTGACGGCGCTGCACCAGACGGCACGCCCGAGGCGATTTATGTGCAGGACGCGCCCGGTTTCACCCTGTCGGTGCAATGGCACCCGGAATGGGACGCGGTCAATGACCCTGTCTCGCGGCCGCTTTTTGAGGCGTTTGGCGATGCGGCACGCGACTGGTCCGCAGGAGTGCGATCGGGATTGGTTAAACAAACCGCCTGAGTCCCTGCGCCGGCCCTGATTGAAGGGACCGGCGCTTTGCTATCAAACCAGCAGATTGAATTGATTGATCAACGGCAAGCTGCGTGCGCGCTTGCCGGAAAGGTCGAACAGGGCGTTGCCAAGTGCTGGCATCGACGGAGGCGTGCCCGGTTCACCCACACCACCCAGATGGCGATTGGTTTCCAGAATGCGGACCTCGGTCACCGGGGCATTATGCATCCGCAGCGCGTCATAGTCGGGGAAGTTAAATTGCTCGACCTCACCGTCGGCGAAGGTGATCTCACCCATCACGGCTGCTGACAGGCCATAGATCATGCCACCGAACATCTGCGCTTCGACCGTTCCCGGATCCAAAGCAAGACCCACATCGCAGGCAATCCACGCCTTTGCGATGCGAATGGTGCCGTCCTCATCGACCACCTCGATCACCTGCGCTACCGGGGTGCCAAAGCTGTAGGTCATTGCTACGCCACGACCAACACCGGCAGGCGTTTCACCCGTCCAACCTGACATTTCCTTGACGGCTTGCAGGACACCTGCCGACGGCGCGTGCTCGGTTTGGGCCAGCTCAAGACGGAACTCCAGCGGGTCGCGACCGGCGGCCAGGGCTAGCTCGTCCATGAATGTCTCGTGGAAGAACCCGTTATGGCTATTGCCGACCGAACGCCAGAACCCGACAGGTACATCCAGATCGGCGATGTGGCCGCTGACGCGATAGTTGGGCACGGCATAGGGCTGGTTAAAAAGACCTTCGACCAGGACCTTGTCGGGGCCAGCGCCGGGCAGGCCCGATATGCGTTCCACAGCCTGTTGCGTGCAGGATTGCGATGCAACCTTCGCGTCGATCAGAACCGCCTTGCCGTCTTTGACCGCGCCGCGCATCCGCGCCAGCGCGCCGGGGCGGTAGAAATCGTGGCGCATGTCCTCCTCGCGGCTCCAGGTGGTCTGGACCGGAGTGTTGGGCATGGCCATGGCGACCTTGGTTGCGATTTCGATGAAATCCAGCTCTCCACGACGACCAAATCCGCCCCCAAGATAGGTGGTGTGAATCTCGACCGCTTCTTTATCCAGATTCGCCGTGTTTGCGGCGCGGGTCAGAAGGAATGTCGGCGCCTGGTTGCCACACCACAACTCGAGCTTGGAACCAGTGAACAGCGCGGTGGCGTTCATCGGTTCCATCGTGGAATGCGCCAGATAGGGCACCTGATATTCAGCGGTAATTTCGGTGGCCCCTTCGGGCAAGGTTTCAACATCGCCATCGTCACGCATGGTCGAATTTGGCGAGTCGTCAAACGCCTCGGCAATTTTTGCGAATATACCGTCAGTACCCGGCGGGTATGGGGCGTCGGCCCAATCGACGTCTATTACCTCAACCGCTTGAATGGCCAGCCAGGTGTTATTGGCAATAACGGCCACGCCGTTGCCCAGATCGACCACCTTTTCCACGCCGGGCATGGATTCCGCGGTGCTGGCGTCAAAGCCGTTCATCGCACCGCCCAGTTTCGGGTTCATCCGAACCGAGGCGAATTTCAGACCCTCGGGGCGCACGTCAATGCCGAACTCGGCCGTGCCCGTGGATTTGCCGACCACATCGACACGCGGCAGGTTCTGTCCCAGCAAACGCCAGTCTGAGGGATCGCGCAGCTCGACCTGCATGGGTTCGATCTGCCCGGCGGCCTCAGCCAGTTCGGTATAGGGAATGCGCGTCCCGTCCGGCGCGATCACGGCGCCGTTTTCGGTCTTCAACTGGTCACGCTCCACGCCCAGACGATCAGCCGCTGCTTGTTTCAGCGTTTCCCGGGCTGTTGCCCCGGCTTCGCGCATGCGTTCGAACCCATCGCGCATCGAGGTCGAGCCGCCTGTGACCTGCAGACTGACAACCTTGCCCAGAACGCCCAGCGACTGTGCCAGATTGTGCTGGAAATTCGAGATGTCATATCCCTTGTTCGGCAGGCTCTCACCCAAAATGGCCGAGTTGTAATAGGCGGCTGCCGCAGGCCCGTGAAGGACCCGGATATCGTCCAATTCGACGTCCAGTTCTTCGGCAATCAGGGCTGCCCAAGTGGTCATTACGCCCTGTCCCATCTCGGCACGTGGCGCGAACAGGGTTACGCCCTGCTGATCAATCAGGATGAACGGGCTAAGCGCGGTTTCCCCATCGCCAGGCTTCAGCGGGTTAGCTGCCGGGCGGCTGACATAATAGGCGCCAAACGCGACGCCGCCAACAATGGCGGCTGAGCCGATGAGAAACGTGCGGCGAAGAATTTTTCCTACGGAGGCCATCGCTTATGCCTCCTTCAGTCTGGAGGCTGCGTCATGGATCGCGGCACGGATACGGGGATAGGTGCCGCAGCGGCACAGATTGCCCTGCATCGCATCGTCTATGTCCTGATCCGTGGGGCTGGGGTTCTCGGCCAATAGCGCGGCGGCCTGCATGACCTGACCCGACTGGCAATAACCGCATTGCGCAACCTGATGGTCAACCCAGGCCTGCTGTATCTTGGCCATCGCGTCCGGGCTGCCCAGACCTTCGATTGTGGTGACGTCACCCCAGACATCGGACAAGGCAACCTGGCAAGAGCGCACGGCTTCTCCGTCTATATGAACGGTACAGGCGCCGCATGCCGCAACCCCGCAGCCAAACTTGGTGCCGGTCAGTCCGATCTCGTCGCGCAGAACCCATAAAAGGGGGACATCCTCGGGTAGATCGACCTCATATGACGTCCCATTTATCTTTAAGCTGGCCGTCATAGCTGCGTCTCCCTCTTGGCATTTAGTGACGTTCTGACATAAATGGGTGTGAGTGTCAGAGTGTCAACTGACAAATTGAGTGAAAAGTGTCAAAAGGTTCAGATGAGAGATTTCGTGCTAGACGTAAAGTGCCTTGCCATACTGGATTCGGCGCGTAAGGCATTCGCGGCTTACGGCTTTAAAAAGACGTCGATGGATGAAATCGCAAAGGGCGTGGGGATCTCGCGCCCGGCATTGTATCTGTATTTCGACAACAAAGAGGCAATCCTGCGCAGACTCACCGAGTTGCACTATGAGGAGAAGATCGAAGCCGTTGCGAAAGCCCTGCAGGCAGACGGCTCGGTTTCGCAGATCATCGGCCAGGCAATCCACGTGCAGACCGATGGTATGGCTCAGATCATGTCCTCTCCACACGGGATGGAACTGTTAGATGCAGGAAAGTCGCTGGCCTCGGATATCATCACGCAGGGCGAGGCCCGGCTGCAATCTTTATATACCGGGTGGCTACAGAAAGAAGCGTCGAATGATCGTGTCCGTTTGTTTGATGGCGCAAGAGAGACCGCGGAGACCATTGCCTCTGCGCTGCGGGGAAACAAAATCAGCGCGACGGATTTTCAAGAATTTGACCGGATGAACTCGAACCTTGCCGCCATGATTGGTGCAGCGTTGGAAATCAGGTAACCCGCTGTCTGACTTTGTATTCCGGTGCGTCCCATAACCGGTTGGTCATGATGTCGGCCAGAATGTCCACCGCTCCGTTTACATCCTGCTCATCGATATAAAGCGGGGTGAACCCAAAGCGCATGATGTCCGGGGCGCGGAAATCACCGATCACGCCGCGCGCGATCAAGGCCTGCATTGCGGCATAGCCATCGGCGAAACGGAATGAAACCTGACTGCCACGCTGCGCAGGGTCGCGGGGGCTGGCCAGTTTCAGGTCAGGGCAGGTGGCCTCGACGCCCGAAATAAACAGCTCGGTCAGTTCGATTGACTTGGCGCGCACGTCCATGATGTTGGCCATGTCCCAGATGTCCATCGCCGCAGACAGCGCGGTCATCTGGATGATCGGAGGTGTGCCGACACGCATCCGCTCGATACCCTGTCCGGGGCGGTAATCCAGATCGAACGTGAACGGGGCTTCATGGCCCAGCCACCCGGATAATGCAGGGCGCACGCGATCCGCATGGCGGGGCGCCACATAGATGAACGCCGGCGCGCCAGGGCCTCCGTTCAGATACTTATAGCTGCAGCCAACGGCAAAATCTGCATTGCAGCTGGACAGCTCAACCGGGATCGCCCCTGCGGAATGGGCCAAATCCCAAACGGTTATTGTGCCGTTCGCATGGGCCTGTTCCGTCAGCGCCTCCATGTCATGGATCCGGCCAGACCGGTAATCGACCTCGGTCAGCATCAGAACCGCGACGTCTTTGGTGATGTTTTCGGAAACTTCCTCGGGTGCGACCACCCGTAATTCGTATTCCGATCCGAGTGAACGCAGCAGGCCGTCGACCATATAAAGGTCCGAAGGGAAATTGCCGTTATCAGACAGCACAACCTTGCGGTCGGGGCAAAGCTCCAGCGCCGAGGCAACAGCCTGATAGACCTTGATCGACAGGGTATCGCCGGTCACGATGGTACCCGGTTCCGCCCCGATCAACCGCCCGATACGGTCGCCAAGCCCGGTCGGAAGCCCCATCCACCCGGCCTTGTTCCAACCGGTGATCAGCATTTGACCCCATTCGTGTGTCATCATTCCACTCACCCGCTCGGCAGCAGCACGTGGCAATGGGCCAAGCGAGTTGCCGTCCAGATAAATGGTTCCATTCGGCAGATCGAACATGGCTTTGGTTGCAGCGAAATCAGTCATGGAGGTCCTGTGCAGAATTCTGACAAATGTCTGACTAAAGGGCTATCTGATCAGTTCTGCCGTGTCTACGCGTTCGGCCGAAAATGCACAGATGCGACCAACTGTGGTTTTGCTTTCGTGGATGCAAAGCGGTACATACCCCGACAAATGCGACATCCATACCGCAGGATCAAAGGAACAAGCATGAAGCGCAAACTCGACATTCCGCCCGCTTGGTTGGTGGCCTTTGCTGTTCTCGCCTGGCTGCAGGCGACCTATGCGTCCTTCGGTCTGTCGCTGGCCAGCGGGTTTACCGACCTGCTCAGCGGCCTTCTGATCGGGGGCGGCGTCGTTCTTGTCGTGCTGGCGATTGCCGAGTTTCGTCGGCATCGAACGACCGTCCTGCCGCATGAAACTCCATCGAGTCTGGTTCAAACAGGTATCTTCAAGCGCAGCCGCAATCCGATCTACGTTGGTGATGTACTTATTCTGGCCGGCTTGATTCTGCGTTTCGACGCGGTGCTGTCCTTGGTGTTGATGCCTATTTTTGTCTGGATTTTGGAACGCAGGTTTATTGCGCCGGAAGAAAACCGTATGCGCCGTGCCTTTCGCACGGATTTCGCCAGATATGAAAGGCAAACCCGCCGCTGGATCTGAGGTGGACGGGATTTTACACGACGTAACAATGCTGCGCTTGCGAAATAATCTTGCGCAGTTAAAACTGGTTCTTCAGATAGAATGCCAACTATCCTTGCGAACTGACCGAAAATTAGGGGGACGCGCCGTTGAAGATTGGAACGCCAAAGGAAACATTTGACGGTGAGAACCGGGTCGCGATGACTCCGGATTCAGCCCGTCAACTGCAAAAGCTCGGGTATGAGTGCCTGATCGAGAAAGGGGCCGGCGCTGCGGCCGGGTTCTCGGACGCCACATATAAAGAGGCGGGTGTCGAGGTTATCGGAACCGCGGCTGCGCTGTGGAAAGCCGCCGACATCGTCGCCAAGGTACGTCAGCCAAATGAAACCGAGCTGAAGCGTCTTACCAAGGGCAAGACATTGATCTCGTTCTTCAACCCCGCAGGGAATGAAAAGGGCATGGAGGCCGCCAAGTCCAAGGGCGCCAACGTGATCGCCATGGAAATGGTGCCGCGTATCAGTCGTGCCCAGAAGATGGACGCTCTGTCGTCGATGGCCAACATCGCGGGCTACCGCGCGGTGATCGAAGCGGGTAACAACTTTGGCCGGTTCTTCACCGGTCAGGTGACGGCTGCTGGTAAAGTACCGCCTGCCAAGGTCTTGATCGTAGGTGCCGGTGTGGCCGGTCTGGCCGCGATCGGGACATCGACCTCGCTGGGGGCAATCACCTATGCGTTCGACGTGCGCCCCGAAGTGGCCGAGCAGGTTGAATCCATGGGCGCCGAATTTGTCTATCTGGACTTCGAAGAAGACCAGCAGGACGGCGCGGCAACCGGCGGTTACGCGAGTGTTCAGTCCGATGAATTCCGCGAGGCACAGCTGGCCAAGTTCCGCGAACTTGCTCCGGAAATGGACATTGTCATCACTACGGCGCTGATCCCCAACCGCGAAGCGCCTGAGCTTTGGACCAAGGACATGGTCGAAGCGATGAAACCGGGTTCGGTGATCGTGGACCTTGCGGCGGAAAAAGGCGGCAACTGCAAGCTGACCGTTGCTGACGAGAAGATCGTGACCGATAATGGCGTGACCATCATCGGCTATACCGATTTCCCCAGCCGGATGGCGGCGCAGTCTTCGTCGCTTTACGCAACCAACATCCGTCACATGATGACAGACCTGACGCCTGAAAAGGACGGTCAGATCAACCATGACATGGAAGACGACGTGATCCGCGGCGCAACCGTGACGCATGAAGGTGAAATCACCTTCCCGCCACCGCCGCCGAAAGTTCAGGCGATTGCCGCTCAGAAAAAGCCTGAGGTCAGGGAGCTGACCCCGGAGGAGAAAAAGGCGCAGGAAGTTGCGGCCTTCAAGGCACAAACCAAACAGCAGTTCACCTTGCTGGGTATCGGCGGTGCGCTAATGCTGTTGATCGGTCTGATTGCTCCGGCCAGCTTCATGCAGCACTTCATCGTCTTTGTGCTGGCGATCTTCGTGGGATTCCAGGTGATCTGGGGCGTTGCACACAGCCTGCACACACCGCTGATGGCGATCACCAACGCGATCTCGTCGATCATCATCGTTGGCGCAGTGATGCAGATCGGATCCGGGTCGTTCCTGGTTATTCTGCTGGCGGCTCTGTCCGTATTCATGGCCGGGATCAACATCTTCGGTGGCTTCCTCGTAACTCGGCGCATGCTTGCCATGTTCCAGAAATCTTAAGGAGGCCGGGCGCATGGATTATGGCTTCACCACTGCCGCCTACGTTGTTGCGGCTGTTCTGTTCATCCTCTCGCTTGGCGGCCTGTCGAACCAGGAAAGCGCCAAGCGCGCTGTCTGGTATGGCATCGTCGGTATGGCGCTGGCGGTTTTCGCTACGCTGGTCGGCCCCGGTTCGGGCTTGTGGCTGCTGTCACTGCTGCTGATCATAGGTGGTGGTCTGATCGGTCAATATGTGGCGCAGCGCGTCCAGATGACCGAGATGCCACAGCTTGTGGCTGCGATGCATTCGCTGGTTGGTTTGGCGGCTGTGTTCGTGGGTTTCAACGCGCATTTTGAAATCAAGAATGTCGCCGAAGTTTTTGCGGTTGTTGATGCCGCCAAAGACGTCGACCTGTCCGACCTGGGCGCGTTTGCCAAGCTGATCGCCAAGAAGACAGCGGCAGAGCTGGCAATCCTGCACGTGGAACTGTTCCTGGGCATCTTCATCGGCGCGATCACCTTTACCGGTTCGGTCGTGGCTTATGGCAAGCTGGCTGGCAAGGTCACATCGACGGCAACCAAACTGCCCGGTGGTCACGCGCTGAATGCGTCTGCGGCGGGGCTCTCGCTGATCTGTCTGGTCTGGTACACGTCCACGGGCGGATTCCTGCCCCTGTTCCTGATGACGCTGGCCGCCTTGTTTATTGGTTATCACCTGATCATGGGCATCGGCGGTGCCGACATGCCGGTGGTTGTGTCGATGCTGAACAGCTATTCAGGCTGGGCGGCTGCGGCCATCGGCTTTTCGCTGGGCAACGACCTGCTGATCGTGGTCGGTGCGCTGGTGGGCTCGTCCGGTGCGATCCTCTCCTACATCATGTGTAAGGCGATGAACCGGCACTTTGTCAGTGTGATCTTGGGTGGCTTTGGTGGTCCGCAAGGTGAGCAGATGGCTGTCGAAGGCGAGCAGATTGCAATTGAGGCCGACGGTGTTGCCGCAGCCCTGAATGACGCCGACAGCGTGGTGATCATTCCGGGCTATGGCATGGCCGTGGCGCAGGCACAGCAATCGGTGTCCGAACTGGTTCGCAAGCTGCGGGCGCAGGGCAAGAATGTGCGCTTTGCGATCCACCCGGTTGCCGGTCGTTTGCCGGGCCACATGAACGTTCTGCTGGCCGAGGCCAAGGTGCCGTATGACATCGTTCTGGAAATGGACGAGATCAACGAGGACTTCCCGGAAACGGATGTTGCCATCGTCATCGGTTCGAACGACATCGTGAACCCTGCAGCACAGGAAGACCCCAACAGCCCGATCGCCGGTATGCCGGTTCTGGAATGCTGGAAGGCCAAGCAGGTGTTCGTGTCCAAACGTGGTCAGGGTACGGGGTATTCGGGTATCGAAAACCCGCTGTTCTTCAAAGAGAACACCCGCATGTTCTATGGCGACGCGAAACAGTCGCTGGACAAGCTGCTGCCAATGATCGATTGATCTAAAGCCTTAACCAAAATGCAAAGGGCGCCTTCGGGCGCCCTTTTCTTGTTTGTCATGTTGGGGGCTTTGCCTCCAAGCCCCCAAGATTTTTCTGGCCAGATGAGGCGGGCGGAATGTGGTATCCTTGGGCTATTATAGAAAGACTAGGAGGTGCCCCATGGAAAAGGTCAACGGCATAGGTGGCGTGTTTTTTCGCGCCAGAGATCCGGAAGCGCTGCGGGATTGGTACGAGACCCATCTTGGCGTTCATCATTACGATCCCGTCCCCTGGAAGCAGCGCGAAGGCTATACGGTCTTTGCCCCGTTTGCGCAGGACACCGATTATTTTGGCCGCGCCGAGCAGCAGTGGATGATCAATTTTCGGGTTGATGATCTGTCTGCCATGACGACCCAGTTGCAAGCCGCAGGCATTGCCGTCGAGACCAATCCGGAATGGGATAGCGAGGTTGGAAAATTCGCACGTATTCACGACCCTGAGGGCAACCCAATCGAACTGTGGCAGCCAAATCAATGACATAAGGGGTTTGTATACCGTAGTATCCATGTAAGTTATTGAAATAAAAAGATAATTGATGTATTTTTGAACTGTCGTATAGTGCGCCGGACAACGCCGGAGCATTCAATGACGCCGATCGACGATCATCCATTGCGCTATTCGCTGGCCAACGAGTTGCATGCGCGCCCGTTTCCCGTGGCCTCGACGCCATGCACCGTTGCGTTTTTGGCCATCAAGAAACCCGTGGCGGCGGTAGCGAGGGACCGGAGCGAAGACATTGCCCATCTGGTCAATCTTCTGGACCGTCACGGTGCGCAGCACCCGCAGCCGGACGCGACGCATTACGCGGGTCAGATCGGGCGTCACTGGCTCAAGTGGGAGCAGCACACGGAATTTGTGACCTATACGGCGATCACCCGGAATGTCAGTGACCGGGCCTTCAACCCCGCTGATTTTGAAGCTTTCCCACCTGATTGGCTGATGGCCAGCCCGGGCCAGAGGATAACCTCGGCCATGGTTCGGGTGACTGAAAGACCAGATGATGAGGCGGTAAAAGCCGCGCTGGCCGAATGGTTCGAACCCGAAAGCCTTGCGGTTGCGCGCGTGCTGGATGATGCTGCGATTTGTGCCAGTGACTTTCGGATTGATCCAGCTGGGCATATGCGGTTCGCGCTCTTCGTGACCAAGGGAACAGGACAGCGCCGAACCGGGCGCATCATCCAGCGCCTGTGCGAGATCGAAACCTACAAGGCCATGTCCATGTTGGGCTTTGCTCGCATCAAGCAACTGATGCCGAAAATCGGAGAGCTGGATGGAAAGCTGACCCGGCTTATGGGGCAGATGACAGATAACTCGGCGCATCCTGACGAACTACTGCCGGATCTGCTGTCAACATCCATCGAATTGGAAACGCTTTCTGCCCGATGCGCATTTCGCTTTGGGGCTACCGGGGCCTATGAAGCCATCGTTAACCAACGGATCGAAGTATTGCGCGAGGAAAGGTTCGAGGGCCGTCAGTCCTTTGCCGATTTCATGATGCGCCGGTATGAGCCCGCAATTCGGACAGTGAAAGCCACGGAAAGTCGGCTGCAGACCTTGTCCGACCGGGCGATCCGGGGGGGTGAGTTGCTGCGGACCCGGGTAGATGTGGAACGCAGCGCCCAGAATCAGGCATTGCTGGAAAGTATGGACCGCCGTGCTGATCTGGCCCTGAGGTTGCAGCACACAGTCGAGGGGCTTTCCGTGGTGGCGATTAGCTATTATGCGGTCTCACTGGCCGGCTATCTGTTGTACCCGTTGACCGCCACCGGGATCAGCAAGGGGATGCTGACCGCGGCAGCAACCTTGCCGGTTGTCCTGTGTGTCTGGCTGGGTATCAGGCATATACGAAAGCGGTTGGCCTAATCCGCGTTTGCTAAACCTTCCCCAGGCTGTAGAACTGACAGGGGCGGGCGCGGAGCAAAGGAAAATACGTGATCGGAATTATGGCCGCTTGGCGGGCCGTGGCGGCCATGTTCATTTTGAACGGCGCTTTGTTCGGGATCTGGGCCTCGCGTATTCCCGCAGTCAGGGATCACCTGGACCTGTCGCACGAAGCGCTTGGCTACGGCTTGCTGTTCATGGCGGCTGGGGCTGTGTGTTCGTTCCCGGTTACCGGACGTCTGACAGATCGGTTCGGGGCTGTGGTGATCACACGGATCATCGCCATTCTTTATACCGCATCCCTTATCTTGCTGGCCTTTGCCGGAAGCTTTTGGGCATTGGCGTTTTTCCTGTTCGTATTCGGGGCCTTCCACGGCTCAATGGATGTTGCGATGAACGCCTGGGCAGCAGAGGTTGAGCGCGCTTATGACAGGCCCGTTATGTCGTCTTTTCACGCGATGTGGAGCCTGGGGGCCGGTCTGGGAGCGCTGAGCGGATTTGGTGCGATACAGATGGGCCTGACGGTGTCACAGCACTTTTTGCTGGCCGGTGGCATCGTAGTTGGGCTGACACTGGCTCTGTCCCGTGTGCAGTGGAATTCGCACCGTGTTGTGGCCGCGGGCGGGGCGATATTTGCACTTCCGTCGGGTGCGTTGATACTTGTCGGATTTATTGCCCTGTGCGGGGCATTGGGTGAAGGGGCCGTCGCGGACTGGAGCGCGATTTTCCTGCGGGATGTGACCGGTGCACCCGAAAGCGTCGCGGCGCTGGGATATGCCGTCTTTTCGGTGACAATGGTCGCGTTCCGTCTGGTGGGTGGTGTCGTGATCGCGCGGTTCGGACCAACCGCGACGGCCCGTTTCGGAGGGGTATGCGCCGCTTTGGGGGTGCTGGCTGTGGTATCGGCCTATGATGCCGGGATTGCTCTGGTTGGGTTTGGACTGATGGGGCTTGGATATGCAGTGATCATGCCGCTTGCGTTCAGCAGGGCGGCAAATGATCCGCATGTCCCGCCTGGTCAAGCCATCGCCAGCGTGGCCACATTAGGGTATGGCGGGTTGTTGATTGGCCCGCCCCTTATTGGGTTTCTGGCAGAGATGCTTACATTGCGTCTTGCATTCATGGCCTTGCTGCCGCTGGCTGTTTTCATTGTCCTGTTGTCAGGCGCGTTGCGTCCCGGTGACAGCGACGAACGATGATTTTGGGAGATACACATGCCGATCAAAAACCGGTTCGCAGAACTGCAGAGTGAAATCACGGAATGGCGGCGTGATATCCACCAAAATCCAGAGATCCTGTTTGAAACCCATCGCACCAGTGCGCTGGTGGCGGAAAAGCTGAAAGAGTTCGGCTGCGATGAGGTGGTAACCGGAATTGGCCGAACGGGCGTGGTGGGTGTGATCAAGGGCAAGGCGGACACGGGCGGTAAGGTTATCGGTTTGCGTGCCGATATGGATGCGCTGCCGATCCATGAGGCGACCGGATTGGACTATGCCTCGAATACCGATGGGGCGATGCACGCCTGCGGCCATGATGGTCATACTGCGATGTTGTTGGGGGCGGCGAAATACCTTTCGGAAACGCGGAATTTTGACGGGACAGTGGTGGTCATTTTCCAACCTGCCGAAGAAGGTGGCGGCGGTGGTCGTGAGATGTGTGAAGACGGGATGATGGATCGCTGGGGCATTCAGGAAGTATACGGAATGCATAACTGGCCCGGCCGTCCGGTGGGCAGTTTCGCCATCCGTCCTGGCGCGTTTTTCGCAGCTACTGATCAGTTCGACATCGTTTTCGAAGGCAAAGGCGGCCACGCAGCCAAGCCGCACGAAACCGTGGATACAACTGTGATGGCGGCGCAGGCGGTTCTGGCGCTCCAGACCATCGCGGCGCGAAACGCTGACCCGGTGGATCAGGTGGTTGTTTCGGTGACCTCCTTCGAAACCTCTTCAACCGCATTCAACGTGATCCCTCAGACTGTAAAGCTGCGCGGTACGGTCCGTACAATGAGCCGGGACATGCGGGATATGGCCGAAAAGCGCGTGACCGAGATCTGCACCGGAGTGGCCGCCACATTTGGAGGAGCGGTTGAGGTGACCTATTACCGGGGATATCCGGTAATGGTGAACAGCGATGATCAAACCGATTTCGCAGCCCAGGTGGCGCGGTCGGTCTCGGGCGATTGTGACCAGGCTCCGCTGATCATGGGCGGCGAGGATTTCGCCTTTATGCTCGAAGAGCGTCCGGGCGCCTATATTCTGGTGGGTAATGGGGATACCGCTGCGGTTCACCATCCTGAATACAACTTCAACGATGAAGCTATCCCCGCGGGATGCAGCTGGTGGGCCGAAATCGTGGAGCAAAGGATGCCAGCGGCTTGACCCCAAGGGGCAGGCACCTGCGCTGCCCCTAATGCCCTTAGCCAGATGAAGGTTTGGTCTTCAGGTCAAGCCGGTCGCACAGGGTCTCGACAATGGAATCGAGCGCGGATTTCTGCGTGTTGACGCAGGATTTCGCGGCATCGCGCGCTGTATCCAGCGCGTCCTGATCGCTGAGCCAAACCGCGACCGCGTCTGCCAGGGCCTGCGCCGAGTTCACCTCAACCGCGCCACCGGTTTCGATGAGCGGCGCAAAGGTCTCGGCAAAGTTGAAGTATCCGGGACCGGTTATTACCGCCGCCCCAGCCTGCGCGGGTTCGAACGGGTTATGGCCGCCGATCTCGTGCAGCGAACCGCCCAGAAATACGATTGGGCACAGCGCATACCACGTGCCCGTCTCGCCCAGTGTGTCGGCAACAAAGACCTGTGTTTCAGTTTCGATCCGCCCCTCCGATGTTCGGAAAACTGCGGATTGACCGGCCTGTTTCAACAGCGCGGCCACATCCTGTCTGCGTTCGGGGTGGCGCGGGATCAACAACAGCAGCAGGTCCGGCCAACGTTCCAGCAATTTTGCATGGGCAGCCAGAACGATTTCTTCTTCTCCGGCATGGGTCGAGCTGGCGATCCACACAGGACGCCCTGCAATCTGGGTCTGAATATCTTCCAACACAGAATTATCGACCGGAAGCGGATCGGACATCGCTTTGAGGTTGGTTCCCGGTTGCACGCGGTCCGCCACAGCCCCCATGTCCACCAGATTAGCGGCGGTTTTGCCATTCTGGGTCAGGAACAGGCTGAAATTGTCCAAAATGAATCGTGCGGTTTGTGGACGTTTTTTCCAACCTTCGACGGATTTATCTGAAAGGCGCGCATTCAACAGGGCCAGAGGGATTCCCCGTCCAGCCGCGTCAACGATCAGGCGTGGCCAGATTTCGCTTTCGACAAATACTCCGGCTTCGGGGCGCCAGTGATCCAGAAATCGCCGGACCGGCCCTGCGGTGTCCAGCGGCGGATACTGGTGTCGCGTACGGGGTGGCATCCGTTTTTCGATCAGCGCCGCCGAAGTTGGGGTGCCCGAGGTAACCAGGAACTGGGCATCCGGCAGGCGTTCACCCAGCCGTTTGATCAGGCTGATGACCGACAGGGTTTCCCCCACACTTGCAGCGTGGAACCAGATCAATCGGCCCTTGGGGCGTGGTAGGCTGGCATGGCCGAGCCTTTCATGCTGGCGAATTGTCGGGACATCTGCCGCCAGGAGTTTCTTGCGCACGGTGCGCCAAGCCAAAGGTGCAGCAACGGCGGTCAGGCTGCAATACAAACGGTAAAGCAGCGTCGGCTGGCCAGAGGGGGCGGTCATGTCAGCCGCCCGTATGGCTCATATGGCGGCTCATCTTGCCGTCGACCGCCTGGCGGGAATAGTCGAAGTCGTGGCCTTTGGGCTTAAGATTTATCGCCGCGCGGATGGCCTGTTCCAGCGGCGCCTCGGTATCGAGATGATCTCGCAGGGGGGCACGCAGATCGGCCATATCCTCTTGCCCCAGACACATATACAGCTCACCCGTACAGGTCAGGCGGACGCGATTGCAGCTTTCGCAGAAATTATGCGACAGCGGTGTGATAAAGCCGATCTTCTGGCCCGTTTCTTCAAGCCGCGCATATCGCGCTGGTCCACCAGTGCGTTCTGCCAGATCGGAGACGGTATAGTGGCTTTCATATTCCTTGCGGACATCCTTGAGCGACCAGTACTGATCCAGACGGTTCTCGTTCCCGATATCGCCCATCGGCATCACCTCGATCCAGGTCAGATCCATGTCGCGCTCAGCGCACCATTGGGTGATTGTTGGAAGTTCGGCCTCGTTGAAACCCTTCAGGGCCACAGCGTTGATCTTGACCCGCAGGCCAGCCTTTTGGGCAGTATCAATTCCGTTCAGAACCTGTTTCAACCGGCCCCAACGGGTGATCTGGCTGAATTTCTCATCATCCAACGTGTCCAGCGACACATTCACCCGGCGCACGCCCGCCGCATAGAGATCGTCAGCAAAGCGGTGCAGTTGCGAGCCATTGGTTGTCAGCGTCAGCTCTTTCAACGCGCCGCTGTCCAGATGCCGGGTCATGGCATTGAAGAATGACATGATGTTTCGGCGGACCAGCGGCTCGCCCCCGGTGATGCGCAGCTTTTCCACGCCCATCTTCACGAAGGTCGTGCACATACGGTCCAGCTCTTCCAGCGTCAGCAGGTCCTTTTTCGGCAGGAACTTCATGTCTTCGGACATGCAGTAAACACAGCGAAAATCACAGCGATCCGTAACGGAGACGCGGAGATAGGTGATGGCACGTGCGAACGGGTCGATAAGCGGAGCTGTCATGCGTCATACGTAAAGCGGCGACTGGCCTGCGACAAGCCTGAACTGTGCTTTGTGCTGGCACAGTCCTGTGAGGGGGGCTAAGTTCAGGCCATGAAATACGCTCTGCTGACCATTTGTATCCTTGTTGCAGGCTGTGACACTGTCCGCTCGACAACTGATCGAGTTTTCGGTCGCGACAAACCTGCGGCTGAACCAGAGGTCGCCGCGGAAGCTGACGTCACCGAATCCGTTCCGGTCCCCGCAACCGCCGCTGGTTGGGTTGGCGCCAAGACCACCATTGCCAGCTTGGGTGATCCGACAACGCCTGGACGCTGGATGGAAACGCCTTTGGTCGAGACAGAGTTCACAGGACGTGTTGTTGTGCCCAGAACAGGGGCGCAGGCCTATATCACGCTGGTCCCGGCCCGTGGGCCCGAAAGCGGCGGCAGCAGGCTGTCGCTGGATGCAATGCGGGCGCTGCTTTTGCCTTATGACGAACTTGTCGAGCTGGAAGTTTATTCCAACTGACCTTTCAGATATTTGCCAGCTTCACGCCGGGCAAAGGGCTTCATGGCCGCACTATGGTCGCGCAGAAAGTTAACCACTCGGTCCGCGTCATGTTTCGACAGCTCGCGCAGCCACCATGCGATTGCTTTCTGGATGAACCAGTCACGGTCGGGCACATAGCCCGCTGCCCAGCCAAGAATACGGTCGCGCCGGTTCAGGTCTTCTGGCTTGGGGTGGTTCTGCTTGGTCCAAGGCAGGGTGGCCACCAGCGCGGCGCGCCGTGTCCACATGTGGTCTGACGCTGTCCAGCTTTCGACCTGTTCCAACCGCGCCGGGTCCGCAGACAAGCGTTTCTGCATCGCCATACAGGCGTGATCTGCCACCGCCCAGGCGTCGAAATCTGGTAACCAGCTTTGCAGCAGGTCCCAAGCAGCCTCATCGGGGCGGATACGGGCTTGGGTTAGCAACTTGGCTGCGGCCAGACGGCCCTCGTGGATATCGGTCTGCCAGAGGGCGTCAGCCAGATCCACCCGCGCAGCAACGTCCAGTTCCTGTCGCCATAGTTTGCTCAGGTCGTTCAGAACCGGATTTGCAACGCCCAGATAGAGGCGTTCGACCTTGTGATAAGCCGCCATCTGCACGGCGCGCTCTGGGTCGGCATGGGCCCGGATCTGGTCAAGATAGGTGACGGGCGTCATTGGTCCGCAGCGCGTGTTGGCTTGCCGTCGATCGTCTGATGGTTCCGCTCAACCCAATAATCGCGGATATCGTCATCGGACTTACCGTCGACCCATTTCTGCATCGTGTCCCTTTCGGACTGGTATTCCATGAACGGTACGGCATACCCGCAAGAGGTCTGAACCATGTCAATCGCAATGTCATAGATCTGGCGGGCGCTGCGGTGGTCGGGAAACAGCCCGGCCAACGCGTCCCAGCCCTCGTCCCCGGCATGCAATGTACGCGCGGTGCCATAGGTCCTCAGGATCAGCGGGCGTGTGGTGAAGGAACACCACATGAGGGTCATGCGATTGACCTCAAGCAAATGCCCGGCGGTTTCATTGCCACTGCCGGTCAGGTTCATCCAGACAATCCGATTGGGCCCCAGTACCCGCAGCGAGTCCATCCCTTTGGGAGAGATATTGACCCGTCCTTCAGGTCCGGCGGTGCCGACGAAGAACAGATGCTGATCCTCGATAAACTTGCGATGGGCGTCATCCAGCGCCGGAAATTGCTTGGACATGTGTCACTCCACCGTTACGGATTTCGCCAGATTGCGCGGCTGGTCCACATCCGTGCCCTTGGCCACCGCGGTATGATAGGCCAGCAACTGAGCGGGCACCGAATAGAGGATCGGTGCAAGGCTGGGGTGCACATGCGGCATGCGGATCGTGCTCCAGACCCCGTCTTCGGCCTCGGCGATGCCGTCATCATCGGACACCAGGATGACTTTACCCTTGCGTGCCATGACCTCTTGCATATTCGACACGGTTTTGTCGAACACCGTGTCTCGCGGGGCCAGAACCACCACGGGCATGTGTTTATCGATCAGGGCAATGGGGCCGTGCTTTAGCTCACCCGAAGCATAACCTTCGGCATGGATATAGCTTATTTCCTTGAGTTTCAGCGCCCCTTCCATCGCCAGCGGGTACATCAGGCCGCGTCCCAGAAACAGAACATCGCGCGCCTCGGACAAGCGCTGGGCGGATTTCCTGATGGCCCGGTTCTGATCCAACGCGGTGTTCAGCACCGAAGGCAGCCCGCGCAACGCGGCGGCGTGATCGGCAAGTTCCTCGTCGCTCAACGTGCCACGGTCCTCGGCAGCCTTGAGCGCCAGCATCAGCAACACGCTCAGCTGACAGGTGAAGGCTTTGGTCGAGGCGACGCCAATCTCGACCCCGGCATGGATCGGCAGGGCGATGTCGCTTTCACGTGCGATCGAGCTTTCTGGAACATTGACGACTGAGACGACCTTGTCCGCTTTGCCGTCGCAATACCGCAGGGCGGCCAGCGTGTCGGCGGTTTCACCCGATTGGCTGACAAACAGCGCCATAGTGCGTTCCGGGATCGGAGGTTCACGATAGCGAAATTCGCTGGCGATATCGACTTCGACCGGTATTCTGGCAAGTTGCTCGAACCAGTATTTGGCGGTCAAACAGGCGTAGAAAGCAGTCCCGCAAGCGACCATCGTCAGACGGTCCAGCTTGGTGAAATCCAGATCCCCCGGCAGAACGACCTGATCCCCGGCAGAGGGCAGGTAGGACCGGATCGCCTCGGCAACCACAATCGGCTGTTCCGCGATTTCCTTGGCCATGAAATGCTTGTGCCCGGCCTTGTCGGCGCGGCTGTGATCCACTTTGATCTTGCGGGTTTCGCGATTGGCAAGCTCACCTGCTTCGTTGCGGATTTCCAGCGATGTGCGGGTCAGAACCGCACGGTCACCTTCTTCCAGATAGGTGATGCGATCCGTCAGCGGCGCTAGCGCGATGGCGTCCGAGCCGACAAACATCTCTCCGTCCCCGTGCCCGATTGCCAGTGGCGAGCCTTTGCGCGCGGCTACGATCAGGTCATCTTCGCCGTCAAACAGAAAGGCCAGGGCAAATGCGCCGACCAGGCGGTCGATGGTATTATAGGCGGCCTCAACCGGGGACAGCCCTGATTTGAGGTAATGTTCCGCCATCAGGGCGACGGTTTCCGTATCGGTTTCGGTTTCGAACCCGATCCCGTGTTCCGCCAGCTCTGTCCGCAGCTCCCGATAGTTTTCAACGATGCCGTTGTGAACAACGGCAACCGGCCCGGCCCGGTGGGGATGGGCATTCGAAACTGTCGGCGCGCCATGGGTGGCCCAGCGGGTATGGCCGATACCGGATTTACCCGGAAGCGGGTCATGCACCAGCAGGTCGCTGAGGTTTACCAGCTTGCCCACAGCCCGACGCCGACCCAGAGATCCGCCATTGACCGTAGCAATGCCTGCACTGTCATACCCCCTGTATTCCAGCCGTTTTAGGGCCTCGACCAGGATAGGGGCAGCTTCGTGCTTGCCCAATACACCTACAATCCCACACATCTGTCAGGCTCCTTTGTCGCGACGAGCCTTCTTCGCCGTCAACATGTCAAACAATTTACGCGCATAACCGGGCTTGTTGTCCTGCTTGGCGCGCGCTACGGCCAAAGCATCCGCTTCCACATCGCGCGTCACCACGGTTCCGGTGGCCGTCATCGCGCCGTCACCAATGGTGACAGGTGCCACCAACATGGTGTTCGATCCGATAAAGACGTTCTGGCCGATGGTTGTTTGGTGCTTCATTACGCCATCGTAATTGCAAGTGATCGTACCCGCGCCGATATTCGTCGCCGCCCCAACCGTTGCGTCCCCGATATAGCTGAGATGGTTGACCTTCGCGCCTTCGGCGATCTCAGCATTTTTGATCTCGACAAAATTACCGACGCGGGTGTTTTCTGCCAGCTCAGCGCCGGGGCGCAGCCGGGCATAGGGGCCGACGATGGCGCCGCGGCTGACATGGCAGCCCTCAAGATGAGAAAATGCCCGGATCGTCGCGCCGCTTTCCACCGTGACACCGGGGCCAAAGACCACATTGGGTTCTATCACTGTGTCGCGGCCAATGACGGTGTCGGCGGCCAGATAAACGGTTTCCGGCGCCATCAGCGTGACCCCCAGATCCAGCAGATCGGCGCGGGCACGGACCTGAAAAACCGCATCCGCAGCGGCCAGGTCAACGCGCGAGTTCACACCCAACGTTTGTGCCTCGTCACAGGCGACTGCGGTGACATTCAGGCCACGGGATCGGGCGATTGCCACGACATCCGGCAGGTAATATTCACCGGCGGCATTGTCATTTCCCACGCTGTCGATCAGCGAAAACAGCAATTCAGCGTCACAGGCCAAAAGGCCAGAATTACAAAGTGCTATATCGCGCTCTTTATCTGAGGCGTCTTTGTATTCGACGATGCGTTCAAGGGTCTGTCCGTTCATGACCAACCGGCCATAGCGTGCAGGATCTGCGGCCTCAAAACCCAGAATAACCAGATCGTTCTTGGCCCGCGCTTCGATCATACGTTCCAACGTATCGGGTTGCAAAAAGGGCGTGTCCCCGTACAGAACAACCACGTCGCCGTTGAAACCCTGCAGCGCTTCACGCGCCTGTGCGACAGCATGGGCGGTGCCCAGCTGTTCGGCCTGAATGGCGATTTGTGCGGTCTCGTCCTCGGCCAGGGTTGCTTTGGCAACGGCTTCGGACCCGTGCCCGGTGACAATGACGGTCCGCTCGGGCGACAGAACAGCACCAGCGCGCATGGCATGGACCAGCATAGGCGCCTGAGCAATCGGGTGCAGGACTTTCGGGATATCCGAATTCATCCTGGTGCCTTTACCGGCAGCAAGGATGACAAGGGCGATACTCATGAAATCGTTTTCTCTTTGTGTTTTGTTGCAGTCCGTTTTATCCGCTGAGGGTAAAGTCGCAAGCGGTTCAGCCATCAAACTAGATTGCCGTTTGCAACAAGACGTGGCGAAAACCCGCCGAGGCAGGAGGCGTAATGCGAACAGTCATCTTTGATCTGGACGGGACACTGGCGGATACTTCCGGGGATTTGCTGGAGGCCGCAAACCATTGTTTTCGCGATATGGGGCACGGCGATGTGCTGGTCCACGGGCAGGATGCTGGCATCGCTTTGCGTGGTGGGCGGATGATGCTGACCCACGGTTTGAAGCGGGTTGGGGCCTATGACGAGCAGGCTGTTCACGCTTATTACCCGATGCTTTTAGAAGCGTACTCGGAGGCGATTGACACCCATACCCGGTTTTATCCAGGCGCGCTGGACGCGGTTGGAAAGTTGAAAGAGGCCGGCTATGGCGTTGGTATCTGCACTAATAAACCCGAGGCTCTGGCACATCAGTTGCTGACCCAAATGGGTGTGCGCGACCGGTTTGGCTCACTCGTCGGTGCGGATACTTTGCCGGTTCGCAAACCCGATCCGGAGCCCCTGCGTGAAGCTGCCCGCCGGGCAGGTGGGCACCCGGATCTGTGCGTTCTGATCGGGGATTCCGACACCGACCGGAATACGGCGCTTGCTGCAGGTGTACCTTCGGTGCTTGTAACATTCGGGCCATCTGGCGACGACATGGCTGCGCTGAAACCCGAAGCGCTGTTGCATCATTTTGATGACCTGCCGAAACTTGTTTTTGATTTGGTCGGAGCTGCAGCCTGACCCCTTGACCCCGGCCCATCGCGGCCTCAAGAGCGAAAAGATGACTGAGAAGTTTACTGGCAATTTCACCCAGCAGGAACCAATCCCGGATGAGGCGATCGAGGCGGCTCTGGCCGTTTTGCGTCATGGCCGGCTGCACAGATATAACGTGTCGCCCGGCGAACTGGCCGAGACCGCCCTGTTAGAACAGGAATTTGCCGCGCAGACCGGCGCAAAATATTGTCTGGCGGTCTCCTCGGGCGGCTATGCACTGGCGACAGCATTGCGCGCGATAGGGGTGCAGCCCGGAGATACGGTTCTGACCAACGCTTTCACCCTGGCGCCGGTGCCGGGGGCGATTGCCTCGATCGGAGCCAAGCCGGTATTTGTCGGTGTGACCGAAGCGCTGACGATTGATCTGGATGATCTCGAAAGCAAACTGGATCAGTCTGATGTGCTGATGCTCAGCCATATGCGCGGGCATCTGTGCGACATGGATCGGTTGATGCAAATCTGCGATGCCGCCGGTGTGGCCGTGATCGAAGATTGCGCGCACACGATGGGCGCCGCATGGCGCGGGCAAAAATCCGGACGGCAGGGCGTTATCGGGTGTTATTCCTGCCAGACCTACAAGCACATAAATTCCGGTGAAGGCGGTTTGTTGATTACCGATGACGAGGAACTGGCTGCCAAGGCGACGGTCCTTTCAGGATCCTACATGCTGTATGAGCGCCACCTTGCAGCGCCGGGCCCAGAGGTGTTCGAGCGGATCAAGTACACCACGCCCAATGTCTCAGGGCGCATGGACAATTTGAGGGCCGCGATCCTTAGGCCGCAGCTTCGCAATCTGGAACAACAGATTGACCGGTGGAATGAGCGCTATGTCGAGATCGAAAAAGGGCTGCGCGGCACGCCGGGACTTACCATTGTCGAACGACCCGAGGCGGAAACTTATGTGGGCTCGTCTATTCAGTTCTTGCTGCTGGACTGGTCACCCGAACGGATTGCTCTTGTGATGCAGCGCTGCGCGGCGCGTGGTGTGGATCTGAAATGGTTCGGCGGAGCAGAGCCCACCGGGTTTACCTCGCGCTATGACAGTTGGCGATATGTGGAAAGCGCGCCTCTGCCTGCGAGTGACCGCATTTTGACCGGGATCATGGATATGCGAGTGCCATTGACTTTTTCACTGGATGATTGCCGGTTGATCGCACGGATCATTCGCTCCGAAGTCGGCGCGGTGTTCCAGTCCTGATCACATTACCTGTGACTCGAGCGGGGATTTTTGGTTCTTCCGCAGCCGCTCGACCAGTCTTTTTTGCAGCCGAATTTCAGGGATCGGATAAGACGGCACCGTATTCTTGGCTTCCAGCAGATTCGGAAAGATCATTTGGATTTCTTCGCGGGCCTGCGCCGTAACGGATGCCAGCGACGTGTCGGTCAGCAACAGGCTTTCGCTCGGGGCGCCATTTGCAAAAACGATTTCGTGGCTGTCGAACAGCAGGTGGTAATACACAACCTGATCAAGGCTGTTGTCTATCTCGATTCCCGGCAATTCCGACAGCTTGATGGCCGCGACCAGCACATCCGGCGATCCGAACATGCGCTGCGCCACCGCCGAAGAGATTTGCATTCTGTGCTGCCGGGAAACCAATAGATCCTGTTTCGGCAAACCGTCCCCCAATGCGGATTTCGCGATTCGAACCGGATTCAGGTTTGGATTGATTGCCAGATCGGTTGCCGAAAGATGCCGCTGTCCGATCCATCTGACAGGTTTCAGCCCCGATCGGGTCAGCACAAGATCACCTTCGCGCAAGGTTTCAACGGGACGTTCCCCGAATTCCGTCTCGATCAGGGTGCCCTGACAAAAACACACCAGTAACTCGATGTTATCGACAATGGCGCCAAGGCTATCATTAGGGCCAAGTTCGGTAAGGCGCAGGGTATAGTCACCGGCGGAAGGGAAATCGACCTGCATGGTGAATGTGGAAAAGCTGTTCGCAGTCGGCAGAACAGTCATCGAGGCGATAACGACGCCGTTGCTGTCCAGAATCTCGACGGTAAATCCTTCGCTGCCTGCATTCGAGTTAGATGCCGTCCTAAGTGCGGAATCCAGACTAAGCTCGCCGGATTTGGGGTCATCCAGCGTAAAGGTTTGCTCCATCACCGTGACTTGGCTTGCGTTGCCATCCATTTCGGCCACACGATTCGATGAACCATTCCCAAGATAGGCACCCTCAGTGTGGTCAGCTTCGATATCCGTACCAGACCAATTTGCGGAACCGCTATTAAAAGTACCATTTACGATGACATTGGTTGGGGCCATTCGCAGAATCCTTGAAGCAAAAAACCTTAACGGCTTTGGCGATCTAATCGTCGAGTATGGTGAATTTGTGACGCCCCGGACCGGCTCGCGGGTGAACCTTTTTCGGTCAGCGCTTGACCCGGGTTCATGGTCATGGCAGATTATTTGAACAATCGTTCATTTACTGGGAGAGTTCGATGTTCACGGCGGCCATGCAATTCGATCTGGGTGAAGATGTGAACGCACTGCGTGAAATGGTGCATCGCTGGGCGCAAGAGCGGGTGAAGCCGATGGCCGCGAAGGTCGATGCCTTGAACGCGTTTCCCAATGAGCTTTGGCGCGAGATGGGCGAATTGGGCCTGCTGGGAATTACAGTGTCCGAGGAATATGGTGGCGCGGCCATGTCCTATCTGGCCCATACCGTCGCAGTCGAAGAAGTGGCGCGGGCCTCTGCCTCAATCTCATTGTCATACGGGGCGCATTCAAACCTGTGCGTCAATCAGATCAAGCTGAACGGCAGCCCCGAGCAAAAGGCGAAATATCTGCCTCGGTTGATTTCCGGCGAACATGTGGGCGCGCTGGCCATGTCTGAGGCGTCCGCCGGATCAGACGTCGTTTCGATGAAGCTGAAGGCGGAAAAGCGCAACGACCACTACCGGCTGAACGGAAGCAAATACTGGATCACGAACGGGCCGGACGCGGATACTCTGGTCGTTTACGCCAAGACGGATCCTGATGCTGGATCCAAAGGGATCACCGCCTTTCTGGTCGAAAAAGAGATGACGGGCTTTTCCACGTCGCCCCATTTCGACAAGCTGGGCATGCGCGGATCAAACACGGCGGAATTGATTTTCGATGACGTCGAGGTGCCCTTTGAAAATGTACTGGGCGAGGAGGGTAAGGGTGTCACGGTTCTGATGTCAGGGCTGGATTACGAACGCGTCGTGCTCGCCGGGATCGGAACCGGAATCATGGCCGCCTGTCTGGACGAAGTCATGCCGTATTTGGCCGAGCGCAAGCAGTTCGGCAAACCGATTGGCAGCTTTCAGCTGATGCAGGGCAAGATTGCTGACATGTACACGGCCATGAATTCAGCCCGGGCTTATGTCTACGAGGTCGCCAAGGCCTGTGACCGCGGGGATGTGACCCGGCAAGATGCGGCAGCGTGCTGTCTGTATGCTTCGGAACAGGCCATGACGCAGGCCCATCAGGCAGTTCAGGCTATGGGCGGCGCGGGGTTCCTGTCGGATTCGCCGGTCAGCCGCATTTTCCGCGACGCCAAGCTGATGGAAATCGGCGCCGGTACCAGCGAAATCCGCCGGATGCTGATCGGACGGGAACTGATGAACGAAATGCTCTGAGCAAAAAAACGCCCCGCCGACGAGGTAACGGCAGGGCGTTCTGTGTAAAGGATCAGAAGCGGTGAACGTAGGATACGCCGACCAGCCAAGGATCGATTTCAGCGGTGCCGATATCGGCACCGTTCAGTGTGACATCCGAGTCGATATCGAACCAGCGAACGTTCAGACGCACGGCGCCTTTCTCGGTGACCATATAGTCCAGACCGGCCTGCAGTGCGAGGCCGACCGAGTTGTCGAGTTCGAGATCACCCAGAGCCGATTTTTCGTCGAAGAAGATGGTATAGTTGATGCCCGCGCCGACATAGGGTTTCCAGACCGAGTTGGTCGGGAAGTGATAGTTCAGCGACAGTGTGGGCGGCAGGTGTTTGACGGTCCCTGCGTCGAGGCTGCCACCCAGTGTGACCTCATGGCTGAACGGTGTGGCGGCCAGCAGCTCGATACCCAGATTATCCCGAACGAAATACTCGGCAGTAAAGATCGGGCGTGTGTCGGAATCGACATCTGCATCCAGCCCGGCGAGGGACCCATTGTCGGATTTCGGGTCGAGATAGCCGACACCGACACCAACGGTCCAGTCGCCCTGATTTTGGGCGAAAACGGGCGCAGCAAACGCGACGAGCGCGGTCGAAAGGGTCAAAGCGGCGAGTTTCTTGGTCATTTTACGGCCTTTGGATTTGTTGATGACCGGGTTTTGCATGAAGCAAAGCCCGCCGACTCTGATCTGCATCAAATTCCCGTGACCGTCTTTGGTGGCTCGATTCAGAAAAGACCTAGAAAAACAAAGGGTTTCGGTAATGTGTCCCGCTGAAAGCATACCTGGTTTGCATCAGGGTGGGGGCTGGGACCTGCCGGACCGGTTGAACATGGCGCGGCAATGTTTGGAACAGCCCCCAGAGCAGACGGCGATCATCGACCTGACCGGGGGTGAGGGCAAGGTCGTCACGTTTGCACAACTCGGACGCTTGGCCGATGACATCGCACTCGCCTTGCTCGATCGGGTGCGGGCTGGGGATCGCGTTGGAGTACTGCTCAGCCAGTCACCCGGCTGCGCGGCGGCGCATCTTGCGATCTGGAAGATCGGCGCGATTTCGGTGCCTTTGTTTAAATTGTTCAAACATGACGCGCTGGCCTCGCGTGTCGCGGATGCAGGGGCGCAACTGGTGTTGACAGACGCAGAGGGTGCTGCGCTGCTGGGGGATTTGGCCGTACCGGTTCGGGTCGATCAGATAGCTCCGTCTGATGATCCGGTGCCCTTTGCGGATACCGGCCCCGAGGATCCGGCAGTTCTGATCTATACTTCCGGCACCACGGGCAGCCCCAAAGGCGCGCTGCATGGGCATCGGGTTTTGACCGGCCATTTGCCGGGGGTCTCGATCAGCCACAACCATCTGCGCGAAGGTGACTGTCTGTGGACGCCCGCCGACTGGGCATGGATTGGCGGGTTGTTCGATGTGTTGATGCCAGGGCTGGCGCTGGGCATTCCCGTTGTGGCGGCCCGGCTTGAGAAATTCACCCCAGAGGCCTGTGTGGATGTTATCGCACGTGGCGGGGTACGGAACGTGTTCTTTCCGCCTACCGCATTGCGGATGCTCAAGGCCACGGATCAGGCGATCCCCGGTCTGCGCTCGGTCGCTTCCGGAGGGGAGCCGCTGGGTGCCGAGATGTTGGAATGGGGGAAGCAGGCGTTCGGCCTGACGATCAACGAATTCTACGGCCAGACCGAATGCAACATGGTCGTGTCTTCCTGCGCTGAGGATTTTCCCGTGCGCCCGGGTTGCATCGGGAAACCGGTTCCGGGGCATGATGTTGCAGTGATCGACCAGGATGGCCAGCCCACAGATCAAGAGGGCGACGTGGCCATCCGCCGAGGCTCGGCCTCGATGCTGCTGGAATACTGGAACCGACCTGAGGCCACGGCCGAGAAGTTCCGCGGCGATTGGCTGATCACCGGAGATCGCGGCGTGTGGGAGGGTGACTATCTACGCTTCGTCGGTCGTGAGGATGATGTGATCACCTCCGCCGGCTACCGCATCGGCCCTGCTGAGATCGAGGATTGCCTGTTGACCCATCCGGCGGTGGCGACAGTTGGTGTGGTCGGCAAGCCCGATCCGTTGCGGACCGAGATCGTGAAGGCGTATGTGGTGTTGAAACCGGGAGCCACGGTTGCGGAGCGGGAGTTGCAGGATTGGGTCAAGGATCGTCTGGCGCAGTATTCCTATCCGCGCGAGGTGGCGTTTCTGGAGGAACTGCCGATGACTGTGACGGGGAAAGTGATCCGGAAGGAATTGAAGGCGCGGGCGGCGTTGGAGGTCAGAAGATGAGTTTCAGAAACTCCGCGTCATTTGGAAAGCGCATCGAATATTGGGTTATCGGGCTGCTGCTAAAAGATGGCTTCGATGTATTTGTACCGCTTGTCGATGATGATGGCATTGACGCGATCATCCGAGGCAGAGCAGGACAAAAGATCGACCTGCAAATCAAAGCACGTTCGGGTCAGGTGAAATTTGGTTCTTCCGCTTTGTTCGGCGTCGGGCAGTCTCATCCGAAGGAACGAGATGGTTATTACTTTTTGTTCTATTCAGAACGTCTCGACGAAATGTGGCTAATGTCGTCAGCGGATTTCATAAAGAACTGCGTGACCACTTCCTCTGGAAAAAATGCAGGACATCGGAGTATTTGGATGAATGGGCGCTCGAAAGTCAGAAATCAAGAATATCCGAACCCAAGGTTTGATACATGGCGCATTTCAATGCAGGGCCAACCCGACTTTTCGCGATTGAGACAGGCGCTAGGGGAATAAGATGAAACTCACATCAAAAGCCATACCCACCTCTGAGGGCTTTAAAGCAAACCGCGCGGCTCATCTCGACGCGCTGGGGCAAATCTCTGACGTTGCCGAAGCGGCCCGTATGGGCGGGGGTGAGAAATCCCGCGCGCGGCATGAATCGCGGGGCAAGATGCTGCCCCGGCGCCGGGTTGCGAACCTGCTCGATCCGGGGTCTCCGTTTCTCGAAATCGGCGCGACGGCGGCGCATGGGATGTATGGTGATGCAGCGCCAAGCGCTGGTGTGATTGCGGGCATTGGCCGGGTGCAGGGGCGCGAGGTCATGGTGGTTTGCAACGACGCCACCGTGAAGGGCGGCACTTATTATCCGATGTCGGTCAAGAAACACCTGCGCGCGCAGGAGATTGCCGAGGAAAGCCAACTCCCCTGTATCTATCTGGTCGACAGCGGCGGGGCGAACCTGCCTAATCAGGATGAGGTCTTTCCCGACCGCGACCACTTTGGCCGCATCTTCTATAATCAGGCCCGAATGAGTGCCAAAGGAATCCCTCAGATCGCGGTGGTCATGGGTTCGTGTACGGCGGGCGGGGCCTATGTGCCCGCGATGTCGGATGTGACGATCATCGTCAAAGATCAGGGCACGATCTTTCTGGCCGGTCCGCCTTTGGTCAAGGCCGCGACCGGGGAGGTTGTCAGCGCCGAGGATCTGGGCGGTGGCGACGTCCATACCCGTCTGTCCGGCGTGGCTGATTACCTGGCTGAGGACGACGCCCACGCGCTGGCCTTGGCGCGGCAGGCGGTGGGATCGTTGAATCTGCGCAAACCGCAGACCGTGGATTGGGCCAGCCCCGAAGACCCGGCTTATGACCCCGAGGAAATTCTGGGCGTTGTTCCCGCCGACCTGCGCACGCCCTATGATATCCGCGAGGTGATCGCGCGGCTTGTCGATGGCTCTCGGTTCGACGAATTCAAACCGCGCTTTGGTGAGACGCTTGTGACCGGCTTTGCCCATGTCAAAGGCTGCCCGGTTGGGATCATCGCCAACAACGGCGTGCTGTTTTCCGAGGCCGCCCAAAAAGGCGCGCATTTTGTCGAGCTGTGCTCGCAACGCAAAATCCCGCTGGTATTCCTGCAAAATATCACCGGCTTTATGGTGGGCCGCAAATACGAAAACGAAGGCATCGCGCGGCATGGGGCCAAGATGGTGACAGCCGTTGCTACGACCTCGGTACCCAAGATCACCATGCTGGTGGGCGGCTCGTTCGGGGCCGGGAACTATGGCATGGCCGGGCGGGCCTATCAGCCCAGGTTCCTGTGGACTTGGCCGAACTCGCGTATTTCCGTAATGGGGGGCGAGCAGGCGGCGGGCGTGCTGGCCACCGTCAAACGAGACGGGATCGAGCGGCAGGGTGGCAGTTGGTCGGCTGAGGAAGAGATCGAATTCAAGCGCCCAACATTGGATATGTTCGAGGAACAATCTCACCCACTCTATGCCTCGGCGCGCCTATGGGACGACGGCATCATCGACCCGCGCAAAAGTCGCGATGTTCTGGCCTTGTCGCTGAGTGCCGCCCTGAATGCCCCGATTGAGGAGACACGTTTCGGCGTGTTCAGGATGTAGATACGATGAATCTAAAAAAGAAAATTCTTGATACCATGCCTGAGGTCAAAGTGCCGGACCTCACTAAAAGAGCAGAGATTTCTGTTTTTCTGGTGCACAACTCTCGCGATCCGGAGGACTACTTTTTTCTCTTTGATTTCGAGGAATTTGTTGATCGGTCGAATGGCGGCTACTTCGTTCGCCCGGCGTTAAAGATATTCTCTGGGCGAGACGATTTCAGTCGCGTTCGGTTTGCGCGCGAATTTCGCCAGGTTTTTGCGCGTGAATTTGATCGGATGCGTGCAGAACTCGCAGCCGAGAAGGGTAAGCGTGGTTGGTTGAGTTGGAGTTTCGGATTGAACTCGGCTGTGGATATCGTTGGCGGATTGGTCGGTAACATAATTTTGGCAATCGCCCTATCCGTAGGGAAGAAAGTGTTCGGTGACATCGCTTTGCCACGCATCTTGATGGGTAAAAGCGATGAAGCCAAGCTTGCGGACGAAATTGACAGAACAAAGACTAAGGTCGAAGGCGCGCTGGCTGAGATCGAGATCACTATTCACCCCGAACTTTATCACCACGCATATCGCGATGGTCATCTTGGCAAGATTAGCGGCATGGATCGGGATGCATGGCCGTTGCCGAACTTTGTTCGCGTGCATTTGACAGACGAAAAGAGTGGGTCATGGTGGTAGGAGGCGATCAATGTTCAACAAAATCCTGATTGCTAACCGGGGCGAGATTGCCTGTCGGGTGATGGAAACGGCTCAGAAAATGGGTGTGTCCTGTGTTGCAGTGTATTCGGACGCGGACGCCTCGGCCAAGCATGTGCAAATGGCGGATGAGGCGGTGCATATCGGTGGAGCGGCCCCGGCGGACAGCTATTTAAAGGGTGATGTGATCATTCAGGCAGCGTTGGATACAGGCGCGCAGGCGATCCACCCCGGCTATGGGTTTCTGTCTGAAAACCCCGGTTTCGTTGACGCGGTTGAGGCTGCGGGTCTGATCTTTATCGGGCCCTCGGCGGATGCGATCCGCAAGATGGGCCTCAAAGACGCGGCAAAAGTGTTGATGGAGCAGGCGGGCGTGCCCGTGGTTCCGGGTTATCACGGCGATAACCAAGACCCTGATCATCTGGCGGGCGCGGCCCAGACCATCGGCTATCCAGTGCTGATCAAAGCCGTTGCGGGGGGCGGCGGCAAGGGGATGCGGCTGGTAGAGCACCCCGAAGACTTTACTGAGGCTCTAGACAGTGCGCGGGGAGAGGCAAAAACCGCCTTTGGCAACGATGCCGTTCTGGTCGAAAAATTCGTATCCAAGCCCCGGCATATCGAGGTGCAAGTGTTCGGCGATGGCACCCAAGCGGTGCATCTGTTCGAACGCGATTGTTCGCTGCAACGGCGGCACCAGAAAGTGATCGAAGAGGCCCCGGCTCCTGGAATGACAACTGAAATGCGTGAGGCCATGGGGCAGGCGGGCGTGCGCGCCGCCGAGGCGATTGGCTACAAGGGCGCAGGCACGGTTGAGTTCATCGTCGATGCCTCGGACGGGCTGCGCCCGGATCGGTTCTGGTTCATGGAGATGAACACGCGCTTGCAGGTGGAACACCCCGTGACCGAGGCGATTACCGGCGTTGATCTGGTCGAATGGCAGTTGCGAGTCGCTTCGGGTGAGGCGTTGCCAAAAACGCAGGATGACCTGACGATCAACGGGCATGCGTTCGAAGCCCGGCTTTACGCCGAGGACGTGCCCAAAGGGTTTCTGCCCGCAACAGGTACGCTGACACATCTGCGCTTTCCTGCGGAATGCCGCGCCGATAGCGGAGTGCGGTCCGGCGATACAATCAGCCCCTGGTACGATCCGATGATTGCCAAGGTCGTGGTGCATGGCCCGACGCGTGCGGTGGCGCTGGAAAACCTGCACCGGGTTCTGCGGCGGACCGAGGTTGCCGGGACGGTCACGAATCTCTCGTTTCTTGGCGCGCTGACCCGGCACCCTGGATTTGCGGCGGGCGATGTCGATACCGGGCTGATCGGTCGGGATATCGACGGGCTGGTCCGAACTTCTGACGCGGGCGCGCGCTTGATTGTTGCAGCAGCCATGACGGCGCTTGATCTGGTCGAGACCGGGCCCGACACGGGTTTCAGCCTGTGGGCGCCGCTGCACCGGGCCGTCCAGTTGAAGTGCGATAGCGAGCTCATTGATCTAGACGTACAGGTCGAAGGACCTGACCGGCAGGTCTGGCAGATCAAGGACACAACGGTTCTGGCGCAACGGCGCAATGGAGGCTGGTACATAGATGACCGCCCGATGCCGCCCGTGGCACTGGCTGGTGCGACAATCACAGTATTCGATGACTATGGGCAAGTGTTTGAGCATGTCGATCCGCTGGATCGCGATGCAAGCGCCTTGGGCGATACGAATGTGGTCGAGGCGCCGATGCCCGGTCTGGTCAAGGCCATGTTCGCCACCGTAGGGCAAGCCGTCTCAGAAGGTGATCGACTGGCCATTCTGGAAGCGATGAAAATGGAGCATTCTCTGCTGGCCGCCCGCGATGGCGTGATCGCCGAGGTGCTGGCCGAAACCGGCGCTCAGGTCGAGGCCGGCGCGGCGCTGGTCCGGCTGGAGGAGGAATGATCTGTCCCGCTGCGCCGCAACGTGGCACAGTCGTGACAACACGGCATAACGGGAGGCGAAAGCTATGGGTGAACGGGTCGACATTTTTGAAGTAGGGCCACGTGATGGGCTGCAGAACGAACAGCGGGAAATTCCTGTTGCCGAGAAGGTCGCTCTGATCGATTGCCTGAGCAAGGCGGGCTTCAATCGGATCGAAGTTGCCAGTTTTGTGTCTCCGAAATGGGTGCCCCAGATGGCTGGCAGTGCCGATGTTCTGGCCGGGATCCAGCGGGTTGGTAAGGTGCGCTATGCGGCGCTGACGCCGAATATGCGTGGGTACGAGGACGCCTTGTCTGCCAAAGCGGATGAGATTGCCGTATTCGCATCTGCCTCGGAAGGGTTCTCGAAGGCCAATGTCAACGCGACCATCGCCGAATCCATTGAGAGGTTCAAACCGATCCTAGAGGCTGCGCGCCATATTGACCTGCCGGTGCGCGGTTACGTGTCCTGCGTGACCGACTGCCCCTATGATGGTCCGACCCCACCCGAGAAGGTGGCCGAGATTGCGGACACACTATTTGCGCTGGGTTGCTATGAGGTATCGCTGGGAGATACGATCGGGCAGGGAACACCGGACACTATCGCCCATATGCTTCTGGCGGTGCGTGAGACGGTGCCTGTTACCCGCTTGGCGGGACATTTCCACGACACCAATGGTCGGGCCATCGACAATATCGACGCTGCATTGGCGCTGGGCGTGCGGACATTTGACTCAGCAGTCGGGGGGCTGGGCGGTTGCCCCTACGCACCTGGCGCAGCAGGGAACGTGGCCACCGAAGCCGTGGTCGCGCATCTAGAGCGTCTTGGATACGAAACGGGACTTGATCTGGGGATCGTGGAACAAGCGGCACAAATGGCACTGGCCATGAGGGCGGAGTAGGCGATGTTTGAAACGATCTCGGTCACGGTTGATCCACGTGGCGTTGCAACCCTGACGCTGAACCGCCCGGAAAAGCATAATGCGATGTCCGCGCAGATGATCCGGGAACTGACACAAGCGGCGGTGCAGTTGGGCAGCGATGGCACAGTGCGCGTCGTCGTTCTGACCGGAGCAGGCAAAAGCTTTTGTGCCGGTGGGGATCTGGGCTGGATGCAGGACCAGATGGCAGCGGATCCTCAGACACGCTTTGTCGAAGCACGCAAACTGGCCGAGATGTTGCAGGCGTTGAACGTGATGCCCAAACCGCTGATCGGAGCGTTACAGGGCAACGCCTTTGGTGGCGGCGTGGGACTTGCCGCCGTCTGCGACGTGGCAATAGGTGTCGAGACCCTGAAAATGGGCTTGACCGAGACGCGACTGGGTCTGATCCCGGCCACCATCGGCCCCTATGTTGTCGCTCGGATGGGGGCGGCACGTGCGCGGCGGGTCTTTATGTCGGCCCGATTGTTTGACGCGGCCGAGGCCGTCGATTTGGGCCTATTGGCCAAATCGGTCTCAGCAGAAGATCTGGCGGACGCTGTCGAGGCCGAGGTTGAACCCTATCTGTCATGTGCGCCTGGTGCGGTGGCCTCGGCCAAGGCCTTGGTCCATGGTTTGGGGCCGCGTGTTGACGATCCCGTTATCGACCAAACGATCCGGGCGCTTGTTGCGCGCTGGGAAACCGACGAGGCGCATGAGGGAATCAGCGCATTCTTCGACAAGCGAAAACCTGTATGGAATAGTTAGGTTTACGTTCTGTCGGTTTGGGCGTTTCACGGATCGAAGTTCGGCTGGAATGAAACGGAATATTAGGGTGCCATGCGGTTGTGTTTGGTTGACCCTCTGACCCCGCGCGGATAGAGAATGTCCAGTCAACACGCTAATTGACGGCGCTCCCCTACTGGGCACGCGCAGGAAAGGAGCTATTCGTGGAAGACCTGCTGCGGGAGTACCTCCCGATCCTGGTGTTTCTGGTCGTCGCTGCGGGCCTTGGAATCGTCCTGATTCTTGCCGCTGTGGTGCTGGCCGTCCGCAATCCCGACCCTGAAAAGGTCAGCGCTTATGAATGCGGCTTCAACGCCTTCGATGATGCGCGGATGAAATTCGACGTCCGATTCTATCTGGTCGCGATTCTTTTCATCATCTTCGATCTGGAAATTGCGTTCCTGTTCCCTTGGGCCGTGGCTTTCAAAGACATCAGCGATGTCGGATTCTGGTCCATGATGGTGTTCCTGGGCGTTCTGACCATCGGCTTTGCCTATGAATGGAAGAAGGGGGCCCTGGAATGGGAGTGATGACGGGTGCAAACACCGCCGGCGTCGACAAAGAAGTCGCCACCCAGGCCCTGAATGCCGAGCTGCAGGACAAAGGCTTTCTGCTGACCTCGACGGAGGACATCATCAACTGGGCCCGAACCGGGTCGTTGCACTGGATGACCTTCGGGCTGGCCTGTTGCGCAGTTGAGATGATGCACACCTCGATGCCGCGTTATGATGCAGAACGGTTCGGTATCGCGCCACGCGCGTCCCCACGTCAGTCAGACGTTATGATTGTGGCCGGAACGCTGACCAACAAAATGGCGCCTGCGCTGCGTAAGGTCTATGACCAGATGCCCGAGCCGCGCTATGTGATCTCGATGGGCTCCTGCGCCAACGGCGGCGGGTATTACCATTATTCCTATTCTGTTGTGCGCGGCTGTGACCGCATTGTGCCGGTCGATATCTACGTGCCTGGATGCCCTCCGACGGCTGAGGCGCTGTTGTATGGTCTGATGCAGCTGCAGCGCAAAATCCGCCGCACCGGCACCATTGTACGCTGAGGAGGGGGCAATGAGCGAAGCACTCAAAGAACTCGGCGCGCAGCTGGAACTCAAACGGACCGATTGCGTTCTGTCCTGGGATGTCACCCATGATGAGTTGAACGTGGACGTGGCCCCGTCGAACCTTGTGGAATTTATCGAATTCCTGAAGGGCGATGCCAGTTGCAAGTTTTCGACCCTGGTGGACATCACAGCCGTTGACTATCCCGAACGGGCCAAGCGGTTCGATGTGGTCTATCACTTCCTGTCGATGTACCAGAACCAGCGTATCCGCCTGCGCGTGTCGATCCGTGAGGATGACATGGTACCGTCGATTGTCGATGTTCACCCTTCGGCCAACTGGTTCGAGCGCGAGGTGTTCGATATGTTCGGCATCCTTTTCTCGGGCCATCCTGATCTGCGGCGAATCCTGACCGACTATGGCTTTCGTGGCTATCCGCTGCGCAAGGATTTCCCGACCACCGGTTATACCGAGGTCCGTTATGACGAGGCGCAAAAGCGTGTGGTCTATGAGCCGGTCAATCTGGTGCAGGAATACCGTCAGTTTGATTTCATGTCTCCGTGGGAGGGTGCGAATTACATCCTGCCCGGCGATGAGAAACAGGAGAACGAATAATGGGTGGCATTTGGTGGCTGATCCTATCTGCACTGACCATCATCCCGATGGTGAAGATTTTGCCGTTCTTCGGGATTAACAAATACTGGTGCCTGCTCTGTCTGATCCCCTTTGGCACGATCGCGTTGCTGTGGTGGGTCGGGCTGAAACTGCAAGAGCTGGAGCGCCGCTGAGATGATGATGCTGGGGGAACTGATCGTGCTGGGTGCGCTGGGGGTCCTTCTGGCGGGGGCTGCAGCCAAGGCGGCCGAGGCCGAAAAGGTCCGGGTTCGGGCTGATGCAAAAAAGAATAAGCGGGGGCGTTGATGGACGGCTCAAGATACGATGACGGCAGCACGGACGCGCTGAGCGGAGAACAGAAGATCCGCAATTTCAACATTAACTTTGGCCCGCAACACCCTGCCGCGCATGGGGTTTTGCGGCTTGTGCTTGAGCTGGATGGCGAGATTGTTGAGCGTTGCGACCCGCATATCGGTTTGTTGCACCGTGGCACCGAAAAACTGATGGAAAGCCGGACGTATCTGCAGAACCTGCCGTATTTCGACCGTCTGGACTATGTGGCGCCGATGAACCAGGAACATGCCTGGTGTCTGGCCATCGAAAAGCTGACCGGGGTCGAGGTGCCGCGCCGCGGCTCATTGATCCGGGTGCTGTATTCCGAGATCGGGCGCATTCTGAACCACTTGCTGAACGTGACCACCCAGGCGATGGATGTGGGCGCGTTGACTCCGCCGCTCTGGGGCTTTGAAGAGCGCGAAAAGCTGATGGTGTTCTATGAGCGGGCATGCGGTGCCCGCCTGCACGCGGCCTATTTCCGCCCCGGCGGCGTACATCAGGACCTGCCGCCGGAACTGCTGGACGATATCGAGGCGTGGAGCCACGAATTCCCCACCATTCTCGACGATATTGACGGTCTGCTGACCGAGAACCGCATCTTCAAACAGCGCAACGCCGATATTGGTGTGGTGACTGAGGATGACATCCAGAAATACGGTTTTTCGGGTGTAATGGTCCGTGGATCGGGTCTGGCCTGGGACCTGCGTCGCGCGCAGCCCTATGAATGCTATGATGAATTCGAGTTCCAGATCCCCGTCGGCAAGAACGGCGACTGCTATGACCGTTATCTCTGCCGCATGGAAGAGATGCGTCAATCACTGCACATCATCCGTCAGGCCATCGCCAAAATCCGGGACTGCCCCGGAGACGTTCTGGCCCGTGGCAAGATCACCCCGCCGAAACGCTCGGATATGAAAACCTCGATGGAGAGCCTGATCCATCACTTCAAGCTGTACACCGAAGGCTTCCACGTGCCTGCGGGCGAGGTCTATGCCGCCGTCGAGGCCCCGAAGGGCGAATTCGGCGTCTATCTGGTCGCCGATGGCACCAACAAGCCTTACAGAGCCAAACTGCGCGCGCCGGGCTTCCTGCACCTGCAAGCCATGGACCACATTGCCGGAGGCCACCAACTGGCCGACGTCGCAGCCATCATCGGCACCATGGACGTTGTGTTCGGGGAGATTGATCGGTGAAGAAGCTCTTAGCGTTTACCTTAGCTATCCTTCCTATGGGCCATGCGGTATCGGCGGCGCCTTTGAGTGATTTTTGCCTCTTTCTATCCCCAGACATTCTGGAGAAAGTAGCCGACTGTAGCGCAACGAAAGGTTGTTATCCGGTTGACGAGTTTCCGGAGGTGTTCGAGCACTACAGATCGCTTGAAGAGCGCGCTTCGAACTATGTGTTGAGCAAACTTAGCTCATCAGAAAGCTGCATGGTGTATTCTAGATTGTTGGCGGGGTCAGGCGTTGAGAACTGTCCCGCCGGACAAGAGCCATTTTTGTGGGCCATTTTTGATCTAGTGGACGCCAAAGTGATCTCGTCCAATAATTCAAATGATCCAAATTTATGGAAACTTGGATTGGCAGAAAATGGGGAATGTGCTTAATGCTCCGCCGTCTCTATCCTGAACAACCCGATAGCTTTGCCTTCACCGCTGCCAACCGGCAATGGGCCGAAGCGCAGATCACCAAATACCCCGAAGGCCGTCAGGCCAGCGCGGTGATCCCTCTGCTGTGGCGCGCGCAAGAACAAGAGGGCTGGCTGAGCCGTCCGGCGATTGAATCCGTCGCTGACATGCTGGGAATGGCCTATATCCGTGTGCTCGAAGTCGCCTCGTTCTATTTCATGTTCCAGCTGCAGCCGGTTGGCTCGGTGGCGCATATTCAGGTCTGCGGCACCACCTCCTGCATGATCTGCGGGGCCGAGGATTTGATTGCGGTCTGCAAGGATAAGATCGCCGCCAAGCCGCATGCTTTGTCCGCCGATGGCAAGCTGAGTTGGGAAGAGGTCGAATGCCTGGGCTCTTGCACCAACGCGCCGATGGCGCAGATCGGCAAGGACTATTACGAAGACCTGACCGCCGAGGGTTTTGGCAAGATCATCGACGATCTGGCCGCTGGCAAAGTGCCGACACCGGGTCCTCAGAACGGGCGCTATGCGGCAGAGCCTTTGAAGGGGCTGACCAGCCTGTCAGAATATGACAGCGGCCGAACCCAGTATAACGCCAGCGTTCAGTTGGCGACTGATCTGGGGGATACCGTCAAACGCATCGACGGGACCGAGGTTCCGATCCTTACGCCATGGCTGGGCAAGGATGGCAAGGCAGCGGCGACAAAGGCTGCTCCGAAACCTCCCAAGGCCCCCGCACCTGCCAAACCTGCGGTGAAACAAGCGGCTGAAGCGAAGGCGGTCAAAGAAGACCAACCCGACACGCTTTCGGGTGCGCGGGACGGCAAGTCGGACGATCTGAAGCTGCTTAAAGGTGTCGGGCCTAAGCTTGAGAAGACGCTGAACGAGCTGGGCTTCTATCATTATGATCAGATCGCCAAATGGACGCCCGAGCAGGTTGCCTGGGTTGATGCGCGGCTGAAGTTCAAAGGCCGGATCGAGAGAGACGGCTGGATTGATCAGGCCACCAAGCTGGCGGCGGGTGAAGAAACCGAGTTCGCCAAGCGGGTCAAGGACGACGGTACATACGAAGACTAGGATGTGTGCCCGCTCTGGGCATTTAGGACAAGATGGACAAGGACAAGGAACAGGCCATGGCCCGCAAGGGTCGACATATCGGAGTGGTCATCGCCGTGACCATGCTGATCTGGCTTGCCATGACCATGTTCATTGGCCCTGCGATGGAACTGCCGGGACGCTATGCGCTGCTGTTTGATTTTGCCGCGCTGGCCGGGTTCATCTATGCGGGCGTCAACATTTTTCAACTCTGGCGCATGCGTCAGGACAGCTGAAGGTAACACATGATGCTGAAGGATCAGGACAGGATCTTTACCAACATCTACGGGATGCATGAGCGTACATTGCGCGGTGCACAGGCCCGGGGGCATTGGGACGGCACCGCTGGCCTGATCGGCAACGGGCGCGACTGGATCATCCAGACGATGAAGGATTCAGGGCTTCGCGGGCGTGGCGGTGCGGGTTTCCCAACCGGGTTGAAATGGTCATTCATGCCCAAAGAAAGCGACGGCCGCCCATCCTATCTTGTTGTGAACGCGGACGAATCCGAGCCTGGCACATGTAAAGACCGTGAGATCATGCGCCACGATCCGCATACGTTGATCGAGGGGTGTCTGATCGCCTCATTCGCGATGAATGCGCATACCTGCTATATCTACCTGCGCGGAGAATATATCCGTGAACGCGAAGCGCTGCAGGCCGCGATTGACGAAGCGTACGACGCGGGCATGCTGGGCAAGAACGCCGCTGGGTCAGGCTGGGACTTCGATCTGTTCCTGCATCACGGGGCGGGCGCCTATATCTGTGGTGAAGAAACTGCTCTGATCGAAAGCCTTGAGGGCAAAAAGGGCATGCCGCGGATGAAGCCGCCGTTCCCGGCGGGCGCAGGTCTGTATGGGTGCCCAACCACGGTGAACAATGTGGAATCCATTGCGGTAGTGCCGACGATCTTGCGTCGCGGGGCCGACTGGTTCGCGGGCTTTGGCCGTCAGAACAACGCGGGCACCAAGCTGTTTGCGATCTCGGGCCATGTGAACAATCCTTGCGTCGTTGAAGAGGCGATGTCGATTCCGTTTGAACAACTGATCGAAACCCATTGCGGCGGCATTCGCGGCGGCTGGGACAATTTGCTGGCGGTTATTCCGGGTGGTTCGTCGGTGCCCTGTGTGCGCGGTGAGAACATGCGCGACGCGATCATGGACTTTGACCACCTGCGCAACGATCTGGGCTCGGGCCTGGGTACGGCTGCGGTGATCGTGATGGATAAATCCACCGATATAATCAAAGCGATCTGGCGATTGTCGAAGTTTTACAAACATGAAAGCTGCGGTCAGTGCACACCGTGTCGTGAAGGCACCGGATGGATGATGCGCGTCATGGATCGCCTTGTGCGCGGTGAGGCCGAGTTGGAAGAGATCGACATGCTGTTTGACGTAACCAAACAGGTGGAAGGCCACACGATCTGTGCCCTCGGTGATGCGGCAGCCTGGCCAATCCAGGGCCTGATCCGCAATTTCCGGGAAGAAATCGAAGACCGCATCAAGGCCCAGAAATCGGGCCGCACGGGTGCGATGGCAGCGGAGTGATTCAAATGGAAGTATTCTCGGACTATGGCCATGCACTTGCATCGGTGATGATCTTCACCCTCGTCGTCCTGTTCCTAGCCCCATTTTCGGCAATGGCCAAACAGGGCAAAGGGCTGGCGCCAGGCGCCACGCCCGAGCAAGATTATTCAGACAGGGCCTATCGGTTGAACCGTGCTTATCTGAACGGCACTGAAACGCTTCCTGCTTTTGCGGCGGTTACGATCGCGGCAATTTTGGTGGGGGTCAGCCCGTTTTGGGTAAACTTGCTCGCCTCGGTGGCACTGGTTTCGCGTCTGGCAATGCTGTTTGTTCATCTGCGTGGACTGGGTAAGCCGAACTCTGGCTTGCGCTCGGTTCTTTACGTGGTTGCCTGGCTTTGCATGTTCGTGATGGGGATCATGGCATTGGTGGCGGCGTTTTAATGATTGTACGAACTGTTGATCTTGTGACCAGAACCAAGAATGTTTCCCTCATCGGCGCAGTTTTACTGCTGGTGGCGGTTTCGGCCTGCGGGCTGATTAAGCCTTCGGAAGATCGTATTCTATTCGATGGCAAGTCGTTCAGAGCCAAAGCAAAGCACATCAACAAAAAAGCGTCTCCTTCGGATTTCACGGTTGTGATCAAAGGAGTATCTGCCTCATTGGATGGTGCGCGCGAGGCTGGCCGTTATGAGGGCACCAAGTTTTGCATCGCGAATTTCGGATCCTCCAGGATCGACTGGAAGGTCGGGCCGGATACCGAACCACAAAACCTTCAGATCAACGATGACAGACTAACCTTTGCCGGGAGCTGCCGCCGTCCATGAAGCGGGTTTTTGCATATCACGCCGTGACAGGCCCATTGCTATTGCATAGCAATGCTGGCCTCCGTCGTCTTGGTCTTTCCAAGACGAAAGGATTTGTCATGTCTGGTATCAAAATGCTTGCCGTTGCAACGGCGCTGACACTGCCCGCGGTTGCTTTGGCTAAACCTCCCTTGCGCGAAGTCAAAGAGATCGACAACGAACTCTATTACATCGCAATCGCGAACGAAATTTCGGAATACTGCCCCTCCATCAGCGGACGGCGTATGAAGGCGATTGGTGTGATGTGGGGCTTGCGGTCGAAGGCGAACCAGTTGGGCTATTCCGACAGTGAAATCCGCTCCTATGTCGATTCGGATGCAGAAAAAGACCGAATGCGCGCCAAGGGCGAGGCCTATCTGGCCCAAAATGGCGTGTCGTATGACCGGCCGAATTCCTTCTGTACGCTTGGTCGCGCGGAAATTGAAAGAAACAGCGCCATCGGCGTGTATTTGAGGGCGAATTGAGTATGGGTTTCAGAGCTTTGATGACGGGCTTTGCTGGTGTTTTGCTTTTGGTCTTAGCTGGATGCGAGTCAACATCCAGCCAAGCTTTGGACGCTGACACATCTCGCGCTCAGTTTCGTACACAGGTTCCGCAGAGCCTCTATGATGTGGCCTTTGCCAACGCTATGGCAGAGCAGATTGCAGGCGGTTGTCCGAATTTGTCGCTCAATCGTTCGCAGATCAGGCAAAGCATGAAAACGGTAGCTGACGACCTAGAAGCCAAGGGGTATCGGGAAAGTGATTTTGTCTATCTCGAAAGAAATTTGCCGCGGAAGCGGATACAGGACGACGCTATTCGTTATATCCAAGGAAACGGCATCGTGATTGGCGTTCCAGATACGATGTGCTCGGCAGGGCGAAGCGAAATCGCCAAAAAATCTGCTATCGGCACATTCCTGAAAGGGTAGTTTAAATCATGTCTGACCTCCGCAAAGTTAACATCGACGGACAGGAAATCGAAGTCGATGGTGCGATGACCCTGATTCAGGCCTGCGAACAGGCCGGGGTCGAAGTGCCGCGCTTTTGCTATCACGAGCGTCTGTCGATTGCCGGGAACTGCCGGATGTGTCTGGTCGAAGTTGTTGGGGGGCCGCCTAAACCTGCGGCCTCTTGTGCCATGCAGGTGCGCGATCTTCGTCCGGGGCCGGAAGGGCAAGCACCGGTGGTCAAAACCAACTCGCCCATGGTCAAGAAGGCCCGCGAAGGAGTGATGGAGTTCTTGCTGATCAACCATCCACTGGATTGCCCGATCTGCGATCAGGGTGGCGAGTGCGATCTGCAGGATCAGGCGATGGCTTATGGCATGTCGGGCACGCGGTTTAAGGAAGCCAAGCGCGCGGTCGATGATCTGGATCTGGGTCCGCTGGTTGGTACCGCGATGACCCGCTGCATCAGTTGCACCCGCTGCGTGCGCTTTACAACCGAAGTGGCCGGGATCACTCAGATGGGTCAAACCGGACGGGGCGAAGACGCCGAGATCACGTCATATCTGAACCAGACGCTGGATTCGAATCTGCAAGGTAATATCATCGACTTGTGCCCCGTCGGGGCGCTGACCTCGAAACCCTATGCTTTTACCGCGCGCCCTTGGGAACTGACCAAGACCGAAAGCATCGACGTGATGGATGCATTGGGTTCGAACATTCGTGTGGATACCAAAGGGCGCGAAGTCATGCGCTTTTTGCCGCGCAATCATGATGGCGTGAACGAAGAATGGATCAGTGATAAGACGCGGTTTGTGTGGGACGGCCTGCGTCGTCAGCGGCTGGACAAGCCATACTTGCGTGAAAACGGTAAGCTGCGCCCGGCGACGTGGCCCGAGGCGTTGACCAAAGCGGCCGAGGCGTTGAAAGGGGCTGAAAAGCCCGCCGGTATCGTGGGCGACTTGGCCCCGGTCGAGGCTACGTTTGCTCTGAAGCAGATGATTGAAGGGCAGGGCGGGGTTGTCGAATGCCGTACCGATGGCGCCAAGTTGCCAACGGGCAACCGCGCGGCCTATGCCGGGACCGCTGCGATCGAAGATATCGACAGCGCCGAGCGCATTCTGCTGATCGGAACCAACCCGCGTGATGAGGCGCCGGTGCTGAACGCGCGCATTCGCAAAGCCTGGGCGCATGGGGCCGAGATTGCTATGGTCGGTCCAGCAGTCGATCTGACCTATGATTACCACCATGTCGGCGATGATCGTGCGGCATTGCAGCAGGTGGTGGATATGGGCGGAGATGATGAGGTCAAGGGCAAACGCTCGTTGGTCATCATTGGTCAGGGTGCATTGCAGGAAGCGGATGGCGCTGCGGTTTTGGCCGCTGCGCAAACCATTGCGGCGAATACCGAAAGCGGTTTGATTGTCCTGCACACAGCCGCCTCACGTGTTGGTTCTATGGATGTCGATGCCACCAACGAAGGTGGCATGGATACAATCAGCGCGGCGGATGTGATCTATAATCTCGGTGCCGATGAAGTTGAAATCGGCGACGGCGCCTTTGTCATCTATCAGGGCAGCCATGGCGATCGAGGTGCGCACCGCGCCGACGTGATCCTGCCGGGTGCAGCCTATACCGAGGAAAACGGCCTGTTCGTGAACACCGAAGGCCGCCCGCAACTGGCGATGCGTGCCGGGTTTGCACCAGGTGAGGCGAAGGAAAACTGGGCGATCCTGCGCGCTTTGTCTGCCGAACTGGGTGCGACGCTGCCTTATGACTCGCTGGCGCAACTACGCACCGCGCTGATCGAGGCGGTGCCGCATCTGGCCCGTATCGACGAGGTGATCGAAAACGAGGTTCAGGCGCTGAAGCTCGGCCCTCTGGGCAAGGCGAGCTTCCGTCACACCGTCAAGGACTTCTACCTGAGCAACCCGATTGCACGGGCCTCGCAGTTGATGGCTGAGCTATCGGCGCAGACGCAGGCACGCAAAGGCGAAAAGATCGCGGCGGAATGAACCGAAACTCTGTCATATCGCATTTCGACCCTGTGCTGGTCGGACAGGGGCTCGCCCCTGTTTTGCCTATGAAACGGAATAAAAAGGGTGGCGTAGAGGCTGCAGATGCTGTTTACACCAACGCGCCGACCCAGACGCACTTTGCGCAGGCACATGGCCTTAGCATTTCGTGCGGAAAACGGAATACCCACGGTGTGAGGACCAATGGCTGAATTCTTTAACACCCCAGGCGGAATAGCCCTCATCATTCTGGCACAAGTGCTTGCCGTTGTGGCCTTTGTGATGATCTCGCTGTTGTTCCTTGTCTATGGAGACCGGAAGATCTGGGCGGCGGTTCAGATGCGCCGTGGCCCCAACGTGGTGGGCGTCTATGGCCTGCTGCAATCGGTGGCCGACGCACTGAAATATGTGGTTAAAGAGGTGGTTATCCCAGCGGGTGCAGATCGCACCGTCTTTATCCTCGCGCCGTTGACCTCATTTGTTCTGGCGATGATCGCCTGGGCTGTGATTCCGTTCAACGACGGCTGGGTGTTGTCGGATATAAATGTCGCCATCCTGTATGTCTTCGCCGTGTCCTCGTTGGAGGTTTATGGCGTGATCATGGGGGGGTGGGCGTCGAACTCAAAGTACCCTTTCCTTGGCTCATTGCGCTCTGCCGCTCAGATGATTTCCTACGAGGTCTCGATTGGTCTGATCATCATCGGTGTGATCCTGTCGACCGGGTCGATGAACTTCGGTGACATCGTGCATGCGCAAGACGGGCGCTTTGGGTTCTTCAGCTGGTACTGGTTGCCGCATTTCCCAATGGTCTTCCTGTTCTTCATCTCGGCGCTGGCCGAAACCAACCGCCCACCGTTTGACCTGCCAGAGGCGGAATCCGAACTGGTCGCGGGCTATCAGGTCGAATACTCGGCCACGCCTTTCCTGTTGTTCATGGCTGGCGAATATATCGCCATTTTCCTGATGTGCGCGCTGACCACGCTGCTGTTTTTCGGCGGCTGGCTGTCCCCGATCCCGGGCCTGCCCGACGGCGTGTTGTGGATGGTCGCGAAGATGGCGTTCTTCTTCTTCCTCTTCGCAATGGTCAAGGCGATCACGCCGCGCTACCGCTATGACCAGCTGATGCGGCTGGGTTGGAAAGTCTTCCTGCCGTTTTCGCTGGCCTGGGTGGTATTCGTGGCCTTTGCGGCAAAATTCGACTGGTTCTGGGGTGCATTCGCTCGCTGGAGCGTAGGAGGCTGACATGACCCAAATCGACTACACCCGCGCCGCCAAGTACTTCCTGCTACAGGACTTCTGGGTCGGCATGAAGCTGGGACTGAAGTACTTCTTCGCACCGAAGGCCACCCTGAACTACCCGCATGAAAAGGGTCCTCTGTCTCCGCGTTTTCGCGGTGAACACGCCCTGCGTCGTTATCCCAACGGTGAAGAACGCTGTATTGCCTGCAAACTCTGCGAGGCGATCTGCCCTGCACAGGCCATTACAATCGACGCCGAACCGCGCGAAGATGGCAGCCGCCGTACCACGCGCTATGACATCGACATGACCAAGTGCATCTATTGCGGTTTCTGCCAAGAGGCCTGCCCGGTCGATGCCATCGTCGAAGGTCCGAATTTCGAATTCGCCACGGAAACCCGCGAAGAGCTGTTCTACGACAAGGAAAAACTGCTGGATAACGGCGAACGCTGGGAAGCCGAGATCGCCCGCAATCTGGAAATAGACGCGCCGTATCGCTAAGCGAGAAAACTAATGAATGACGCAACAGAAAGTTTCCAATTTCATGTGTCCGGTCTGCCGGCGCTGTTGTTAATATTGGGCATAGCATTTTTGGCCGTTGGTATTCCCTCGCTAAAGATTGCGAAAAGAACAGGTTCATCGAAATGGCTGGCACTTCTGATGTGTATCCCATTCGTGAACATCATTGTCATTTGGGTTTTTGCGAACTCTCCCTGGCCCAAGGTTGATGGGAAATTGATCAATGAATGACAGCCCGACAAATCCGTTCGAGCTGATGATGAAGCAAGCTCAGGACATGGCCAAGGCGATGAACCCTGCGATGGAGAGCTTCTCGCCCAAAGGGTTCGAAACTCTATGGCCGACCATGCCGAAAGAAGTCATGGAGATGATGTTCGGCAACACCGTCAACAAAGACGGGTTGGATGCCAAAACGCGCCTGTTGCTGACACTGGCCGGGCTGACCTGTCAGGGCGCGCAGGCGGATGCGGCGGTGCGTCAGACCGTGCGCCACGCTGTGGAAGCCGGTGCCAAGAAACAAGAGATCGTGGAAACGATCGGTCAGATGTCGGTCTTTGCCGGCATCCCGGCCATGACCCGCGCGCTGGAATTGGCGCAAGAGGTCATGGGCGATAACGAGGATGAGGATCAATGACCGTCTTTGCCTTCTATCTGTTCGCCATCAGCGCCATCACCGGCGGGCTGTTCACGGTGATCAGCCGCCAGCCGGTGCATTCCGTGCTGTGGTTGATCCTGTCCTTCCTGTCCGCGGCAGGATTGTTTGTGCTGCTGGGGGCTGAGTTCGTGGCGATGCTGCTGATCATCGTCTATGTCGGCGCGGTCGCGGTTTTGTTCCTGTTCGTCGTGATGATGCTGGACGTGGATTTTGCTGAGCTCAAGGCCGAGATGGCGCGCTATATGCCGCTGGCCCTGCTGATCGGTCTGGTTATCCTGATGCAGTTTGTCATGGCCTTTGGGGCTTGGGACAGCGCGCAGGGTGCTTCCGCCAATCTGGCACAGCCGGTTCCGGTGGATCGTCACAATACCGAGGCACTGGGTGTCATCCTTTACGACCAATACTTCCTTCTGTTCCAACTGGCGGGCCTGATTCTGCTGGTGGCCATGATCGGCGCCATCGTGCTGACGCTGCGCCACCGTCAGGACATCAAGCGTCAGGACATCATCGGCCAGATGATGCGCGACCCGGCCAAGGCGATGGAGTTGAAGGACGTGAAACCGGGGCAGGGGTTGTGAGGTTTAGCAAAACCATAAGTTTGGCGATTGCCGTCACAGCCGTCTCACTTGTGGGTGAGACCTCGGAGGCCTGTTCAATAGAAGAGCCAACCAAGGCTGAGAAACGTGAGAAAAACCGGGCAGCACGCGCATCAAGCGAACCTGTCCTAGTAGGTAAAAGCTGCGAGTTTTTGAATGCTGGTATCAGGGACCGTGTCAGTGCAGAACCCGCGATTTCTCTCGGCAATTCTCGATATTACCAAGTGCTTGGTCGTAATGAAGATAAGGTTATCGACGTTCTTGTAGCAGACTGTACTTCGCGTGAAGTTTTTCGCGTTTTCAGCTTTGAAGAGTGGTCGGTCGAGCGGCTGGACTCAGCTTGCAACTTTGTGGGGCGGGAGCCCGTTCCATTGTTGGAGAAAGACGGACCATTCATGCTGACAGAGGGCTCAAATCTTACCGGATTGAAAAGCCATCTGTCAGAGTTTTCGGATCAAGTCACCGTAGATGAGGCTTTAGAACAGCTTCTTTTGGATGACTTCGGAAAGAAGGTGCCCAAGAAGGATCGTTTTGATCTTTTTTGCGGCTGCAAACTCTACTACCCCGACTCGCCAGGAGCGAAGCTATGATCGGACTTGAACACTATCTTACGGTCGCGGCGACGCTGTTCGTCATCGGCATCTTCGGTCTCTTCCTGAACCGCAAGAACGTCATCATCCTGCTGATGAGCATCGAACTGATGCTGCTGGCGGTGAATATCAACCTTGTGGCGTTCTCCAGCTTCCTGGGCGATCTGGTCGGGCAAGTGTTTACGCTGTTTGTGTTGACCGTGGCGGCGGCCGAGGCGGCGATCGGGCTGGCCATTCTGGTCTGTTTCTTCCGCAACCGCGGCTCGATCGCGGTTGAAGATGTCAATATGATGAAGGGGTAAGGGCACATGGAAACCACCATCCTCTTTGCCCCGCTGGTGGGCGCGATCCTGTGCGGGTTCGGCTGGAAGTTCATTGGCGAGAAAGCCGCCATGTGGACCGCCACGGGCCTGCTGTTTCTGGCCTGTCTGCTGTCGTGGATCGTCTTCCTGACGTTCGACGGCCACACCCAGCAGATCGAGATCATGCGCTGGATCGAAAGCGGCTCGCTCTCGACAAGCTGGGCCATTCGTCTGGACCGGTTGACCGCGATCATGCTGATTGTGGTGACGACCGTCTCGGCGCTGGTGCACCTGTATTCCTTTGGCTACATGGATCACGATCCGCAATGGCGCGAAGGCGAAAGCTATAAGCCACGCTTCTTTGCCTATCTGTCCTTCTTTACCTTTGCCATGCTGATGCTGGTGACGGCGGATAATCTGGTTCAGATGTTCTTTGGCTGGGAAGGTGTGGGCGTCGCGTCTTATCTGCTGATCGGGTTCTATTACCGCAAGCCAAGCGCCAATGCGGCGGCGATGAAGGCGTTTATCGTCAACCGGGTTGGGGACTTTGGCTTTGCGCTTGGTATCTTTGCGCTATTCCTGCTGACCGACAGCATCAATTTCTCGGACATCTTCGCCTCTGCCCCGGCATTGGCCGAAGAGAAGCTGCACTTCCTGTGGGGTGAATGGACCGCGATCGAGGTGATCTGCGTTCTGCTGTTCATCGGTGCGATGGGCAAATCGGCACAGTTGTTCCTGCACACCTGGTTGCCGGATGCGATGGAAGGTCCGACGCCTGTATCAGCCCTGATCCACGCCGCGACCATGGTGACCGCTGGTGTCTTCCTGATCTGCCGCATGTCGCCGCTGATGGAGTTCGCGCCGGGTGCGACCGGGTTCATCACCTTCCTTGGTGCGTCGACGGCGTTCTTTGCCGCGACCGTGGGTTTGGTGCAGACCGATATCAAACGCGTCATCGCTTATTCGACCTGTTCGCAGCTTGGTTACATGTTCGTCGCCGCGGGCGTTGGTATGTACTCGGCTGCCATGTTCCACCTGTTGACGCACGCGTTCTTCAAGGCGCTGCTGTTCCTTGGCGCTGGTTCCGTGATCCACGCGATGCATCACGAGCAAGAGATGACCGAGTATGGCGGATTGCGGAAGAAGATCCCTTATACGTTTTGGGCGATGATGATCGGTACGCTGGCTATTACCGGGGTTGGCATTCCGCTGACCACATTCGGTTTTGCCGGGTTCTTGTCCAAGGATGCCATCATCGAAAGCGCCTTTGCCGGAGGCACCGGCTATGCGTTCTGGATGCTGGTGATTGCGGCGGTATTTACGTCATTCTACAGCTGGCGTCTGATTTTCCTGACCTTCTATGGCGAGCCGCGCGGGGACAAGCACACGCATGACCATGCGCATGAAAGCCCGTTGGTCATGCTGGTTCCGCTGGGCGTTCTGTCGCTGGGTGCGGTTTTCGCCGGGATGATCTGGTATGGCAACTTTTTTGGCCACACCGACAAGGTCGGCCAGTTCTATGGCATTCCGGTTGCAGAGGCTTCGGTGGATGGCCACGCGGCAGAGGGCGCGCATGGGGACGATACCCATGCCGAAGATGATCACGGCGACGATACGCATGCGGATGCTGGTCACGCGGAGGACAGCCATGGTGAGAAGGACGCGCAGGGCGGCGATCACCATTATGCCTTTGTTGGAACGCCCGGAGAAGGCGCGCTCTACATCGCACCGGACAATCATGTGCTGGACGATGCGCATGCTGTTCCGAAATGGGTCAAGGTCTCACCCTTCGTTGCGATGCTGCTTGGTTTCATCGTGGCCTATTGGTTCTATATCGTGAATACGACGTTGCCCGCGCGCTTGGCAGCAAACCAGCGTCCGCTTTATCTGTTCCTGCTGAACAAATGGTACTTTGATGAGATCTATGACGCGATCTTCGTCAAACCTGCCTTGGCACTTGGGCGGTTCCTGTGGAAACGCGGCGACGGCAACACGATTGACGGTTTCCTGAACGGGGTAGCGATGGGCATCGTGCCATTCTTCACCCGCCTCGCAGGCAAGGCGCAGACTGGTTACATATTTACCTATGCCTTCTGGATGGTCCTGGGAATTGCTGCCCTGGTCACCTGGATGTCGATCGGCGGAGGCGCACACTAATGGACAATATCCTCTCGATCGTCACCTTCATCCCCGCAGCGGCGGCCGCCATTCTGGCGCTGTTTCTGCAGGGCGACGACGCAGCCGCGCAACGCAATGCCAAATGGGTGGCCATGGTTGCGACGACGGTGACCTTCCTGGTCTCGATTGGCATCTATACTGGCTTTGATCCTGAAAACACCGGCTTCCAGATGGTGGAAGAGGGCCAGTGGCTGATGGGTCTGAAATACAAGATGGGTGTGGATGGCATCAGCGTCCTGTTCGTGTTGCTGACCACTTTCATTATGCCGCTGACAATTCTGGCCAGCTGGAATGTGACAGACCGTGTCAAGGAATACATGATTGCTTTCCTGCTGCTGGAAACGCTGATGCTTGGCGTGTTCATGGCGCTGGACCTGGTGCTGTTCTACCTGTTCTTCGAAGCAGGTCTGATCCCGATGTTCCTGATCATCGGCATCTGGGGTGGTAAAGAGCGCATCTATGCCAGCTTCAAGTTCTTCCTCTACACGTTCCTTGGCTCTGTGCTGATGCTGGTGGCTATGGTTGCGATGTATGCGGATGCAGGCACGACGGATATCGAAGCGCTGATGGCGCATCATTTCTCGTCCGACAGCTTTACCGTTCTGGGCATCCATATCGTAGGCGGTATGCAGACGCTGATGTTCCTGGCGTTCTTTGCCTCATTTGCGGTGAAGATGCCGATGTGGCCGGTCCACACCTGGCTGCCCGATGCACACGTGCAGGCGCCAACGGCGGGTTCGGTCGTACTGGCGGCTATTCTGCTGAAGATGGGTGGCTATGGCTTCCTGCGGTTCAGCCTGCCGATGTTCCCGGTGGGGTCGGCGGTGATGACCGATCTTGTGCTGTGGATGTCGGCCATCGCTGTGGTTTACACATCGCTGGTTGCTCTGGTGCAGGAGGATATGAAAAAGCTGATCGCTTATTCCTCGGTCGCACATATGGGCTTTGTCACCATGGGCATCTTTGCGGCAAACCAGCAGGGTGTCGACGGAGCCATCTTCCAGATGCTCAGCCACGGGTTCATCTCGGCGGCGCTCTTCCTGTGTGTCGGCGTGATCTATGACCGGATGCACACCCGCGACATCGAGGCCTATGGCGGTCTGGTAATCCGGATGCCGGCCTACGCGCTAGTCTTCATGCTGTTCACCATGGCCAATGTTGGCCTGCCGGGCACCAGTGGGTTCATCGGAGAGTTCCTGACCCTGATGGGCGCATTCCAGGTCAATACCTGGGTGACTGCTGTGGCCGCGACCGGTGTTATCTTCTCGGCGGGATATGCTTTGTGGCTGTATCGTCGGGTCGTATTTGGGGATCTTATCAAAGAAAGCCTCAAGGCGATGACTGATATGAGCTCGCGCGAGCGGTTGATATTTGCCCCCCTGATCGTCATGACGATCCTGTTGGGTGTGTATCCATCGCTGGTAACAGATGTGATTGGCAACTCGACTGCCGCGCTGATTTCGAACTATGATACGGCTCTGGCCGCGGCTGAGACCGCGACCCAGACAGCCGCCTCGCATTAAGGAGGCTTTGGAGACATGATCCAGGCTGATCTGACAATTATCCTGCCAGAGATCGTTCTGGCACTATATGCGATGGCGGCATTGCTTGCGGCTGTTTACACCACCAAGGACGGGCTAGCGCCGACGCTGGTTTGGGTGACCGCCGGGCTGATGGCGCTGCTGGCGTTCTGGATCGCAACAAATGGCGACGGAACGAACATCGCGTTTAACGGCATGTTCGTTGATGACGGATTCGCGCGCTTTGCCAAAGTGGCGATCCTGCTATCTGCCGCAGCCGTTTTGATGATGAGCCAGGACTATATGACCCGCCGCGGGTTGTTGCGGTTCGAATACCCTTTGCTGGTGGCACTGGCTGCTGTTGGCATGATGATGATGGTCAGCGCGGGCGATCTGATGTCCCTTTATATGGGGCTCGAACTGCAGTCGCTGGCGCTTTATGTTGTCGCCGCGCTGCGCCGTGACAGCGCCAAATCCACCGAGGCTGGACTGAAGTATTTCGTTCTGGGCGCGCTTAGCTCGGGTTTGCTGCTCTATGGGGCGTCGCTTGTATACGGCTTTACCGGGACCACGCTGTTCTCGGGCATCATTCAGACCGTTCATCACGGCGATGTGACCCTCGGGTTGCTGTTCGGGTTGATCTTCCTGATCTCGGGGCTTGCGTTCAAGGTTTCGGCTGTTCCGTTCCACATGTGGACGCCGGATGTCTATGAAGGATCGCCCACACCAGTCACTGCCTTCTTCGCCACGGCGCCCAAAGTGGCCGCCATGGCCCTGTTTGCCCGCGTGTTGCACGACGCATTTGGAGGTGTCGTAAAGGACTGGCAGCAGGTGATCGTACTCTTGTCTGTTCTGTCTATGCTGTTGGGGGCCGTGGCTGCCATCGGACAACGCGACATTAAACGGCTGATGGCGTTTTCGTCGATTGCCCATATGGGGTATGCGCTGATCGGACTGGCGGCTGGGACCGAGCTGGGTATCAAGGCGATGCTGATGTATCTGGCGATTTACGTGACCATGAATGTCGGAACTTTCGCCTTTATCCTGATGATGGAACGGGACGGTAAACCTGTTACCGACATTGACGCCTTGCGCCAGTATTCCAAACGCGATCCGGGTAAGGCTCTGGCCGTGCTGGTCCTGATGTTCAGCCTTGCCGGTGTTCCACCAATGCTTGGGTTCTTTGCGAAATTCGGCGTCTGGCAAGCGGGTATTGAGGCTGGCCTGACCGGTCTGGTTATCATGTCTGCCATCGCCTCGGTGATCGGTGCATTCTATTACCTACGGATCGTATACTATATGTATTTCGGTGCCGAGAATGACGACCCGATCGACGCAAATTCGTCTCCGGTTCTGTGGGTTGCTCTGATGGGGTCAGCTGCATTGATGTTGGTTGGCGTATTCTATCAGTTTGGGATTGAGGGCGCAGCGGCAGCTGCAGCGGCGACGCTTGTTAACTGATTTCGACCATTGCCCGCGGCCTATTGTACTTGTGATATGAGTGATTGGCCGGATGGATATGGCCTGCATGTATTGCAAGAGGTCGATAGCACTCTGAACGAAGCCGCCCGGATCGCGCCGATGGCTCAGGGTCCGGTCTGGATCCTGGCGCACCGCCAGACACAGGCGCGCGGTCGGCGCGGACGGGTCTGGACCAACCCCGAGGGAAATCTTGCCGCAACGCTGCTGATGCGGCCCGCAGGACGCCCGGAACAGGCCGCTCTGCGCAGTTTTGTCGCTGCCTTGGCCCTGTTTGATGCATGTGTGGCGGTCACCGGACGCATATCGGGTTTGTCGCTAAAATGGCCCAATGATGTGTTGCTGAACGGTGGTAAGCTTGCGGGGATTCTGCTGGAAAGTACCGGGCAGGGGCGAGACGTCTCGCATTTGGCAATCGGCATCGGCGTAAATCTCGCGCAGGCACCGACTGCAGATAAAGTCGAACCAGGTGCGCTAAGGCCGGTTTCGCTGTTGTCCGAGACAGGGGCAGATGTCACCACCGAAGATTTTTTGACCGAGCTTGCATCGGCCTATGCGCGTTTTGAGGCCCAGTTTGTAACCTACGGGTTCGAACCCATCCGCGCTGCCTGGTTGTCCCGCGCAGCTAAGCTGGGCGAGGTCATCACCGCGCGTACTGTCACCACTGAGACGGTCGGGACCTTCGAAACGGTGGACGCAGGCGGTAACCTTGTCCTAAACACCGCGAAGGGCCGCGTCAGCATACCTGCGGCAGACGTATTTTTCTGAAAGGGGCACCAATGCTTCTAGCCATCGACTGCGGCAACACCAATACCGTTTTCTCGATTTGGGATGGTAAGGAATTCGTCTGCACGCTGCGCACGTCTACGCACCATGCCCGTACGGCAGATGCCTATTTCACCTGGTACTCTACGCTGGTCAAACATTATGAGATCCAAGCTGATATCACCGATGTGATTATCGCCTCGACCGTGCCGCGTGTGGTTTTCAATCTGCGCGTCTTTGCGGACCGGTTCTTTGGCTGTCGCCCATTGGTCGTGGGCAAGCCGGAGTGTCTGCTGCCTGTCAGCCCGCGCATTGATGAGGGTACGGTCCCTGGCCCGGATCGCCTGGCCAATGCGGCCGGGGCATTTGAACGGCATGGTGGGGATGTGGTTGTTGTCGATTTTGGAACGGCCACCAACTTTGACGTGGTGTCTTCGGATGGAGCATATGTCGGCGGCATCATCGCCCCAGGTGTAAACCTGAGCCTTGAGGCGTTGCACCAGGGGGCCGCCGCGTTGCCGCATATCGACATCACACGTCCCGAAAAAGTGATTGGAACAAATACGGTTGGCTGCATTCAATCTGGCGTGTATTGGGGCTATTCCGGTCTGATCGAAGGGCTGATTGCCCGGATCAAGGCGGAATATGGCATGCCAATGAAAGTCGTGGGAACCGGGGGGCTTGCGCCTCTGTTCGATCAGGCAGATGTTGGGTTTGACGCTATAGAAGACGATTTGACGATGCACGGACTGACCGTGATCCATCGCTATAACAAGGAAAATGGCTCAACATGAGCAGTGAACGACTGATCTATCTGCCCCTGGGCGGGGCGGGCGAAATTGGGATGAATGCCTATGTCTATGGCTATGGCAAGCCGGGAAAGGAGAAGCTGATCCTTGTCGATCTTGGTGTAACCTTCCCAGATATGGACACAACACCCGGTGTCGACCTGATCCATGCCGATATCAACTGGCTAAAAGAACGTGCCGACCGGCTTGAGGCGGTATTCGTCACCCATGCCCACGAAGATCATGTCGGCGCTGTGGCGCATTGCTATGACGACTTGGGCGCCCCGATCTATGCACGCGCCTTCACCGCAAATCTCGCGCGTCGCAAGATGGAAGAGAAAGCCCATCCGACAGACGCGGTTCAGACCCTGTCAGCCTGGCCTGAACAGGTGACGGTTGGCCCGTTTACAGTCGGGTTTTTGCCGGTATCGCACTCTATCCCCGAAAGTGCGGCGCTTGTCATAGACTCGCCTGCGGGGCGGATCGTGCATACAGGGGATTTCAAGCTGGATGCCAACCCTGTGGTAGGTGAACCGTTCGATCAAGACCTTTGGGCAGAGATTTCAAAGGACGGTGTGAAAGCACTGGTCTGCGACAGCACGAATGTGTTTTCAACGCATGCGGGCCGCTCGGAATCCGAAGTCGGGCCTGAGATCACCAAATTGGTCGAAAATGCCAAATCAATGGTGGTTGCGACGACTTTTGCCTCGAATGTCGCACGGGTGAAGACGCTGGCCGAGGCTGGGCAGCGCGCGGGACGCTCGGTCGTACTGTTAGGTCGTGCGATGCGGCGGATGATCGAGGCCGCGACGGAAACCGGTATTCTCACGGATTTTCCCAAGGTTATCAGCGCCGAAGAGGCCGTAGATATCCCGCGCCAGAACCTGATGCTGATCGTAACCGGCAGCCAGGGCGAACGCCGTGCGGCCAGTGCCCAGCTTGCACGCGGTAAATACCGCGGGATCGAGTTGAAGGAAGGCGATCTGTTCCTGTTCTCGTCGAAGACGATACCGGGCAATGAGAAGGGCGTGATCTTCATCATGAACCAGCTCAGCGAAAAAGGCGTTGATGTGGTGGATGACAGCTCGGGTCTGTATCACGTCTCTGGCCATGCCAACCGGCCTGATCTGGAAAAAGTGCACGCCATAGTCAACCCGCAGATGGTTATTCCCATGCATGGTGAACACCGACATCTGCGCGAACATGCTAAACTGGCCGAAGCGGGTAGTCGTACCGGGGTTGTGGCAGTCAATGGCACGATGCTGGATCTCAGCGGCAATGCCCCCAAGGTCGTCGACTACGTCGAGACAGGCCGAACTTATCTGGATGGATCCGTAAAGGTCGGAGCCTTGGATGGAGTTGTCCGCGACCGCATTCGCATGGCCTTGAACGGGCATGTAACCGTGACGGTTATTTTAGACGAAGAAGACGAACCGTTGGGTGAACCGTGGTGCGATACGATGGGCTTGGCCGAGACCGGAACATCGCGCGCAGCACTGGTCGAAGTTCTGGAAGAGGACCTGAACCAGTTCCTCATGCGGGCGGATACCAAAACCCGGCGCGACGATGACAAGCTGGAAGAGGCATTGCGCCGGATCGTGCGTCAGACAGCAAAGACCGAGATCGGCAAAAAGCCCGAGGTGACCACGGTGATCAGCCGAATGAAGTAGGTTCGGCTAGAAGTCCTGTTCGGACATTGGATAGCCTTTGATCTGTAAGAACAGGCTTTGTTCTTCTTGATTGAGGAAGAACGGAACGCTTTGGGGTGGTTCGGGTCGTGTGACCCGGGCTGCAACTTCGGCCAGAACAACTTCGGTTATGAAGGGAAGATCAAGCTCGCGCGCCTTGTTCAACGGAACCCATTGCAGGTGAGACAACTCATCCGAAGCGCGGCCAAAGTCATCCAGATCGCCTTGCAGGGCGTCTGCATCTACCAAAAAGAATCGTGCATCAAACCGGCGCGTACGGCCGGGCGGGGTGACGGCGCGAAAAACAAACTGCAATGCCTGTGCAGAGGGCAGAAATCCTGCCTCTGCATAGCTTCGCCAGTCAATCGGCACCTCACCTGTCCAAGCGCCGGGAACTCCAAGCACCAGGCCGGTTTCCTCCCAGAGCTCGCGGATTGCGGCGGCCGCCAAAGCATTCTGCAGCCCGGGCGGAGACTGTTCAGTAAGCCGATCGCGGCAGAGCTGGGACATGTCAGCCGATAGCGGGACCAGAGCGTCCTCTGCGTCTACCGCGCCACCTGGAAACACGAATTTGTTCGGCATAAAAACGGCTTTTGCGCCCCTTTGACCCATCAAAATGGAAGGGTTCGTCATCCGGTCCCGCAACACGATAACGGTTGCAGCGTCCCGTATAGCCGTTTTGTCTGTACTCATCTCAGGGCCGACCCAATCATTCCAGTCATCGGTCCGTTTCGAACCCATGCATCCGTCGTGCCCACTGATAGGCGACAACGGCCCCTTTCATTCGCGGTAACAGGAACAGTGTCAAGGCTGTACATCCGAATGCAAAAATCAGGAACATGTTCAGCGGGTCAGGGCGCCACTGGACATAAGAGATGTGCAAAGCGGGCGCCAGCAGGTGACCGACCAACAGGATCGTCAGATAGGCTGGACCGTCATCCGCACGGTGATGAAACAGTTCCTGACCACAGCTGCTGCAGCTGTCATTCACCTTCAGGTAGCTGTGCAACAGCTTGCCTTCACCGCATTTTGGGCAGCGGCAACGGAAGCCTTTGATTAGCGCAGGCCGGGTTGGACGGTCGTTCTCGGATATTGTGTCGATCGTTTGATCTGTCATTTTGAAACTCGCGCATTCAGATTGCCCTGATATTGCGCTTGTTTTGCCCCACAGAAAAGGGGGGTGCGTCGCTTTGTGCCGCGATGAGATGTCCGGAAATTATGTGGTCGTTGGCAGTGAGCAACAGAAAAAAAATAAAATTGGGCGACGGAAACCGAAAACTGCACCGTTTTAACCTATGTGAGCAGCGACAAACCGGTCGCGAGAAACAAAGGAAAACGATATGAAAAGCGCGAAACTTATCCCGGCCATTCTGGTATCGGCCATTGCATTGACAGGCACAACCGCCTTGGCTGTCGGTCCGAAAGGCCGAGAGGACGTGACCTTTCAAGAGCTGGACCTGAACAATGATGGTCAGGTCACGCAGGAAGAAATGCAAACCTATAGGCAACAGCGTTTCACCAATGCCGACACCAATGGCGACGGCATGTTGAGCGTCGACGAGATGCAAGCGGCTGGCCAGAAGAAGGCGAATGAGCGTGTGAATCAAATGTTCGAAAAGCACGACGCCAATCAGGATGGCCTCTTATCCGATGATGAGTTGCCCAAGCCGCGCCGTGCTGGCAAGATGTTTGACCGCATCGACGCGGACAAAAATGGCACGATCTCGGAACAGGAATTTGCCGATGCGAAAAACCGGATGGGCCGGCATCACAAAAAACGTGACAAGGCTGGCACAGACGACAGCTAATGAAGGATGCGGGACCTGAGTACCTCATCAACGAGGGCTCGCAGCCAAAGTCAGGCTGCGGGCGACCCCGGAGACGATGCATTGTTGCGGCGGTTCGCCGAGGGTGACGCTGATGCGGCACGCATTTTGACCGATCGGCTTGGGCCGCGCAGTTTTTCGGTGGCGCTCAGGCTGTTGAACGACCGGGCCGAAGCCGAAGATGTCACACAGGAAGCCATGATGCGCCTATGGAAGATGGCGCCGGATTGGGTTGCTGGACAGGCAAAGGTGTCGACTTGGCTTTACCGGGTCACTCTGAACCTGTGTGTCGATATTCGGCGGAAGAAATCGGCGGACAGTCTTTCTGATGTTGCCGAACCTGAAAGCGATGCGATCAGTGCAACCGAACACCTTCAGGATGCCGCTAGGTTGGACGCACTGCAGTTCGCGTTGGCGCAACTTCCGGATCGGCAACGTCAGGCTGTTGTCTTGCGCCACATCGAAGAGTTGCCCAATCCCGAAATCGCGGGAATCATGGATATTTCCGTCGAAGCTGTAGAGAGTCTGACAGCTCGGGGAAAGCGGGCACTGGCACAGCAGTTAGCCGCAAGAAGAGACGAGTTGGGATATGCCGATGGATGAAAATAGCGACCTGAATCACCTGTTTTTACGTGCCCGTCAAGAAGATGAGCCGTTACCCGATGCTCTCGCCCGTCGTATTCTGGTCGATGCGGAAACCGTTCGTTTGCAAAGGCTTCAGAAATCGCCCCAAGGGTTCTGGGCACAGGCATTGGATAGTTTCTTTGGCTGGCAGGGGATGGGAGGTTTGGCGGTCGCGGGCATTGCTGGCATCTGGATTGGATTGACTGCCCCGGCCTTTTTGCCCGATCCGGCGACGTTGCTTTATTCGCAATCCTCTGGCTTTGAGGTTGCGGATATGGATCTGAATACAATCTTCCTGGAGGAAGGCGAATGAGCGAACAGTCAAAACCTAAACGCCGGTGGATGCCTGTTCTGCTGATCGTGTCCCTTGCTATCAATCTGCTAGTCATCGGTGCAGTTGTTGGCACGGCGCTGCGCATCAGAAACAATGACCACGTCAAAGCCCCTCCGGGATTTGGATCGGCGCTTTATCGCGCGCTTCCCAAGCATGAACGCCAGGCGATGCGGGCCGAGCTTTCGGGCCTGCACCGCCAAGGTGTCGATCATCGGACGGCGGATTTTCAAGCCCTTGGCGACGCACTTCGTGCCGAACCCTTCGCGGTTGACGCTGTAGAGACTTTGTTGGGTCAGCAGGCGCAGGTGATGTCAGAGATGCAGTCTGCTTTGCAGGAACAGTGGCTGATCCGTGTGTCAGCCATGAGCCCGAAAGAACGCGTCGAATACGCTGATCGTCTGGAAGATGTGGTGCACCGAAAATCGAAAGCGGGCAGAAAGCGCGACTGACCGGATCAGGCTGCGTGATTCTGGACCATGACCTGATTGCGTCCCGCCTTTTTCGCAGCATACAGGGCCGTATCCGCAGATTTTATCATGTTGTCCAATGGTGCGGGTGGGATGCCCTGGCGAAACGTGTTGTCATCGGCTGTAATGAGGCCGATGCTGATTGTCACTGCGATTGGTTCGGCGGCCTCGGATAGGTCAAATGGACACTGGCAGATGTCATCGCAGACGGTTCGTGCGATCCCCAATGCTCGAGGCCCCGTAGTTTCAGGCAGACCGATCAAGAATTCTTCGCCCCCGATCCGTGCCACAAAGCCGTCAGAACCAATGGAATTGCACATGCGCTTGGCTGTTTCGATCAAGACCTGATCGCCTCCGGCATGGCCAAACTTGTCGTTGATTGATTTGAAATGGTCCAGATCGGCCACCATCACGGTAAAACCGCGCCCGGTCTGCGCAGACTGCCGGGCGATTTGCTTCAATGCTCGCATTGCATAGCGGCGGTTATGCAGGCCGGTCAGTGGATCCACCCAGGATTCCGCGATGCCACGCCGCAAAGAATCCCGCATCTGGTCAATTCGGCTTTTGCGGGCAAGCTGGTTATCAAGCCGCAACAGAGTTTCACGGGGGCAGAACCCCGCCATACAGATGGTATCCGCGCCACGATCCAGCGCTTCGGCAGCCAGAGACGCGTCATCCTTTCTCAAGATGCCGATCAGCACTGTGTGCCGCGTTGCCCCGCGCGATTTCAAATCCGCCAGAATACTCAGGCCTGAAGATTCGCCATCAATTTCGACAATAATCGCGTCCGGGATGGGGCCAGAAAGCAGGCGGTGAAGGTTTGATATCGTGTGAATTGACAGACTGTGATGCGCATGTTCGGACAGCGCCTTCTGCCAAAGCGCCCCGGTTTTAGGGGATTGCGTCAGTAGGGCGGCGCGCGCAGCTTTGGGTGGCGCGGCAAAGGTGCTTGTCGCTTCGGCAAATCCCAAACATGGCGATCCGCTATTGTCTTGCAATTCCTGCGTATCGGCACGTGCCCGTAACAAGCTGCGAACCCGAGCTAGCAACAACGTGTCCTTGAACGGGTGCGCCAATACATCGTCCAACCCATCTGACAATGCCCTCAACCTTGCGGATTTGTCGTTTTGCGGCGCGATAGCGACAATGGGAATATCCGCCAGATCCGGGTCGGCCATTACCACTTTCTTGACATCAGCCGCTGTTCCATCCGGCAATGACTGCGCGGTTAAAATTAAATCGGGGCGCACACGTTTCAGCAGCCCATCAAGACCCCGCAGATTTTCCCCCTGTGCGACGTGATACCAGGCCGCGGTTAGCTGTACTTTCAGCATAATTCGATTGGTTGAGGTCCCGTCCAGGACAAGGATCGTTCCTTGCACCGACATATCAGTCACCGTTGATTGCATGCGTTGCTAAAGTGTTTATGACTCTGGTTAACAAACCCTTTCCAATATCAGATCAGGGGCTTCTTTATGCCAATTTCCGCTCAATCCGCCGAAACGCTGGCGCTGAATGCCCTTGCCTGGCTTGTGGGCAATGATGACCTGCTGCCTGTATTTCTGGGTTCGACGGGGGCTTCGGTACAGGACATAAAAGACAGGGCAGCAGAGCCGGAGTTTCTGGGCTCTGTTCTGGATTTTCTAATGCTTGACGATTCGTGGGTAGTCGAGTTTTGTGACGTCAATTCTGTGCCGTATGATCAGCCGGGCCAGGCCCGCGCCTTGTTGTCTGGCGGCGCGGAAGTTCATTGGACCTGAAAGCCTACCGGGCAGGAGTTTCACAATGCCAATCCAAGCCATCCTGTTCGACAAAGACGGTACCTTGTTTGATTTCGCGGAAACCTGGGGCACGTTCGGGCGCAATTTTTTACTGCGAGTGACGAACGGAGATCATGCCCGGGCGGCCGAGCTTGGGCAGGTGATCGGCTTTGACCTCGAACAGGTTGCCTATTCTGAGGACAGTGTTGTCATTGCGGGCACCGTCGAAGAAATCGCCGAGGTTCTAGAGCCGCACGTCCCGGAAGTGCCGCGCGAAGAGTTGGTGGATCTGTTGAATGCCGAGTCGGCCTCATCTCCGCAAGCCCAGGCCGTTCCGCTTATCCCGTTCCTTGATGGGCTGCGCGAGGCTGGGCTGAAACTGGGTGTTGCGACCAATGACGGAGAGATGCCCGCATCCGAACATCTTTCGTCTGCAGGGATCCGCGAACATTTCGATTTTGTCGCCGGTTATGACAGTGGGCACGGATTCAAGCCAGGCCCGGGTCAACTCTTCGCCTTTGCGCAGCATGTGGGGGTAAACCCAGAAAACATAGCAATGGTGGGCGACAGCCTGCATGATCTGCAGGCCGGACGGGCAGCAGGTATGAAGACGATCGGGGTTCTGACGGGTCTGGCGCGTGCAGAAACGCTCGAAGCGATGGCCGATGTCGTCTTGCCAAACATCGGACATATACCTGCTTGGTTGTACGAAAATGCGTGATCGGGCTGTGAATTCGGCGGTTCAGACGTCGAAACCGACATAGCCTGTCGCAGACAGAGCGGCCAACAGTACGCGTTCGGGGCTTGCTTCTAGAAAGCCAAGTTCCGAGGAGTGTCCAATGGCCGACAAGAAAGCACGCAGAGGTCGCAGCGGAGGACGGGCCGGTGCCGCCGAGAGACGGGGCGCAGCGGTTATTGATCAGATGCCGTGGAGCCCTCCGATCAACATCGACAAACCAACCGAACCGTTGGACGAGATTGGCGTCGCGGCGATCCACGAGGGCGCAATGCGGATTCTCGAAGAGATCGGGATCGAGTTCTACAACGAAGAGGCAATCGGAATCCTGCGTGAGGCCGGATGTACGATCAACGGTGACAACGTTCGAATGGGCCGGGACTTTGTCATGGAAATGGTGCGTAAAGCCCCATCCACCTTTACCATCACACCGCGTAATCCCGACCGCGCAATCGAGATCGGGGGCAAAAACCTGCTGTTCGGAAATGTGTCGTCCCCGCCGAACTACTGGGATATGGAGATTGGCACCAAGGTACCGGGAAATCGCGAGATGTGCCGGAACCTGTTGAAGTTGACGCAGTATTTCAACTGTATCCATTTTGCCGGCGGATACCCGGTCGAGCCAGTGGATATACATGCCAGCGTCCGGCATCTGGATGTTCTCTACGACAAGCTGACTCTGACCGATAAGGCGATGCATGCCTATTCGCTGGGCAAGGAACGCGTCGAAGACGTCATGGAAATGGTGCGGATCGCAGGGGGTCTGAGCCATGAAGAATTCGAAGCCAAGCCGAGGATGTATACCAACATCAACTCGACCTCGCCGTTGAAGCACGATCAGCCCATGATCGACGGTTGCCTGAGGTTGGCGCGGCGCGGGCAGGCGATTGTTGTGACGCCGTTCACCTTGGCCGGGGCGATGGCCCCCGTCACAATGGCCGGTGCAGTAGCGCAATCCCTGGCCGAGGCGCTGTGCGCGATTGCATTGTTCCAATATGTGCGACCAGGGATTCCTTGTGTCATCGGTACGTTCACCTCGAATGTGGATATGAAATCTGGTGCTCCGGCTTTTGGAACGCCGGAATACATGCGGGCGACACAGATGACCGGCCAGATGGCCCGATTTTATGACCTGCCCCTGCGGTCTTCGGGTGTCTGCGCGGCAAACGTTCCGGATGGCCAATCTGTATGGGAAACCTCGAACTCATTATGGGCGGCGGTGCAATCGGGCACCAACATGGTCTATCACGCTGCAGGTTGGCTTGAGGGTGGCCTGATCGCAAGCCCTGAAAAGTTCATTATGGATTGCGAGATATTGCAGCAAATTCAGCGGTATATGCAGCCGGAATTGACGGCAACCGGCCCTGACGAGATTGCTCTGGATGCGATCCGGTCAGTCGGCAATGACGGGCATTTCTTTGGCATTCAGCACACTCAGGATCGCTATACCACAGCGTTTTATCAGCCGTTTCTGAGTGACTGGAAGAACTATGAGGGTTGGGAAGTCGCAGGAGGCGTCTGGACCGCTGAGCGCGCGCATCACATGTTCAAGGAAATCATCACCAGCTTTGAAGCTCCGGCAATGGATGAGGGCATCCGGGAAGAGCTTGCTGACTTTGTCGCACGACGCAAAACCGAAGGCGGAGCGCCGACAGATTTCTAGCGTAATCTCAGTCACTTCCACTTCGATACTTGCGTGAATTCTATGTGGTGACGCCCGAGTGTTGGGTGTTTGTTAACAAATTTCAGAGCACACTGCGTGAGAAACCAATTTGAGGTCTCTCATGCATGGTCTGATCAACCGGGCGATTCAATCCTTTGTTGCGGTGACCTACGGGCAGCCGTGCTGGATGCGCGTGATGGATTCAGCCGAACTGGGCTTTGCCGAGTTCGAGGCCATGCTTGTTTACGACGATGATATTACCGAGCAGGTATTGGATGAGGTATGCACGGTCCTGAAACGTTCACGCAGTGACGTTCTTGAAGACTTGGGAACGTACCTTGTGTCTCATCCCAACATGGAAGACCTGCGCCGTCTGTTGCGATTTGGCGGTGTCAGCTATCTGGAATTTCTCCATTCGCTTGATGATCTGTCTGACCGGGTCAGATTGGCCGTATCGGATCTAAATCTTCCGGCACTTGAATTGCACGAGCTTTCACCGACGGAATACAGACTGTCCTGCCATCCAGGCCTGCCTGGCTTTTCAAGCGTCATGGTTGGTGTATTGCGCGCGATGGCTGATGATTACGGGGCTCTGGCCATGCTATCGCATGAGGGCCAGCAGGATGAGATCGAGTTTATCTCAATCGTTCTGGTAGAAAGCGCTTTTTCAGAAGGTCGGCATTTTGATTTAGGGGCGCGAAAAGCATGATGAACGCGAATAATCTGGCAGAGCTTTTGCAAACCCTGTGCCCGATGTTTTTGCTGGTGAACGAGGATGGGAAAGTGACTCGCGTCGGATCAACCTTGCAAAAGCTGCGCCCTGAAAAGCCGATGGAAGGTCAAAGCTTTCTGGATATCTTTGAGCTGCTTCGCCCTAGGGCGGTTACCACGGTTTCAGGCTTGATGTCCCAGGCCGGCACCAAGTTACAGCTCAGGTTCCATGACGCCCCGCGCACAGCATTGAAGGGCCTTATCGCTCCGCTGCCCGAGGGGAAGGGGGCGGTGATCAACCTGTCCTTTGGGATTTCGATCCTGGATGCTGTCCGGGATTATGCCCTGACCAGCGCTGATTTCTCGGGCACCGATCTGGCAATCGAGCTGTTGTACCTGGTCGAGGCGAAATCGGCAGCGATGGAGGCGTCCAGATCTCTGAACCTGCGCCTTCAAGGGGCGATGCTTGCCGCCGAGGAAAAGGCATTTACAGATACACTGACGGGGCTGAAAAATCGCCGGGCGATGGATGTTCTATTGGATCACATGATCTCGTCCAAATCTCCATTCGCGCTGATGCATTTGGATCTTGATTTTTTCAAATCGGTCAATGACCAATTCGGGCATGCCGCGGGCGACTATGTGTTGCAACAAGCGGCGCGGATCATGGGTGAGGAAACCCGCGGAGACGATACAGTGGCGCGTGTCGGCGGGGACGAATTTGTAATTATATACAAAGGATTGACGGACGAGGGTGTTCTCTCTGCAATCGCCAGCAGGCTGATCGAACGTCTGCGGGAACCGATGATGTTCGACAACGTGTCGTGCCAGGTTTCAGCCAGTATAGGCACGGCGCTTTCGACCCAGTTTCCATCGCTTAAACCGGCTGAGATTTTGCATGCGGCAGACCTTGCCCTGTATGCGGCCAAGCGAAATGGCCGGTCTCGCCACTGTCTATATTCGCAGCTTGTGGATCACTCACACAGATAGGTTTCCCCCTAAAGGAACCGGCAAAGTGTATGTGGTCAGACGACTCTATTTCGATGAAGAAAAAGCTTTGAGAACGGACGCTATGTGTTGCTGCACCAGTGGCAGTTCACCCACAACCGGTAAAACCTGTCCCTTGAACTTGGCCTTGCTTAGTTCTTGCGGCACATCCTCAAGAACATGGCCACCCGTGCAGGCAAAAAATGGCAAACACAGGGTTTGGGCGCCGGTTCCTGCGGCGGCCACAGAAATCGAAGGGGCCTCTTCGACAAACCCAAGGCGCAGGGATCCAAGTGGTATCAGTTGCAACAAAGCGTCGCCGAATGCCGTTGCAACGGCGGAAGGGTTTCTGCTGCGGCCCGATCCATGCGCAGCGATCACAAGGTCCGTTTCTTGTGACCGCCAGTCTTTGTCCTGCAGCGTTCCCTCAAGGGTTTGCGCGACCAACTGGGGCAATTCCGGGTCCGCGCCCAAGGGATCCAGAATAGGGTTTCGGCGGTCACCAATACGTTTCGGCAGCACATCTGTGACAAACCACCCTTTGGCCATGAATAGGGGATAGATGACGGCGTCGCCGGGAATCTTGTCCAGTGCGCTGTCAAGTGCCCCAGGGGCTGCCAGCGTTGCAGAATGAACCGAAACACCGGCACACAGGGCATTTACATCGGCCGCATAAGCCGCCAAGGCCGCTTCGGCTGGTTCTGGGTCAGAAGGTTGGCCATGGGTAACGATAAGGGCGTGTGTCATAAATCTGTCCTGTCCGCTTTAGCGATAGGTGCGCCGCGTCGTGTAAAAGTCAATCCGCCTGCCGCACCGTCAGCCCAATAGGGTCAGCCAAAACCAGACGCTCAGGATAGATACTGCCGTACCCAACAGAACAGAGGATGCAGCAACCCGTTTGGCGCGGCCATAGATGTTTGCAAAGATATAGGCGTTGAAACCAGGGGCCATGGCGGCTGTCATCACTCCGGACCGGAATAGATCCTGTGGCAGTCCAAGGGTGGATCCGAAAAGCCAGAAAAGGCTCGGGTGCAGCAGCAGAGAAACGCCGCAGACAAAGGCGATCGCCCTTAGGTCACCTTCGGGTCTGTATTTAACCAGAACGCCCCCAAGCGCGAATAGCGCGCCGGGAAGGGCCGCGCGGGTCACCAGGCCAAGGGCATCATCCACAACGGCTGGCACGCCGAGCCCGGACAGATTTACGATGAAACCCAGTGAGATCCCGACAATCAGAGCGTTGCGAAACATCGCGGTCAGGACCGAGCGAACCATTCGCGATCCTCCGTGACCCCGGTTCCGGATCACCTCCATTACCGTGATGCCTAGGCCGTAACAAAACGGCGAGTGAAAGGCGATGACGGCATAATTGCCCGTAAGGCTTTCAGGGCCATAAGCCCGTTCAGTAATCGGCAATCCCAGCAGGACGGAATTGGAGAACAGGCAGCAAAAACCGATTGCGACGCAATCCTCCCATTCGCGGTTGAAGATCAGTCGCGCGCCGAACAGGCCGGCACAAAAGCAAAGCGCAGCAGCAGAATAAAAGCTGATCAACAGCTTAGGATCAAAACTGACACTGAGGTCGAGATGTGAAATCGCAAGAAACAGAAGGCAGGGGATTGCAAAACCCTGAGTGAACTTCATCAGCCCATCAATGTGGTTTTCCTTGAAGTATCCAAGAAGAGTGGAGACGTAACCTGCTCCAATAACAAGAAAAACTGGAAGGATGACTTCAATGAGATTTTGCAGCATGTCAGCGTTCCGCAACAGTTTTCAGCGCGGGAAGGGATATCTGCATGATCTCGGCCAGGGCTCTACAGAGCCTGATGTATCACCATGCCGTCATAAGCAGGGGTGATGTTGTCTGCGGTTTCTGCGTCGACCGTGGTATAGTCAAGATCGATATGCATGTTGGTCAGAACCGCGGTTTTTGGTTGCAACAGGTCGATCCAACCAAGGGTCTTTTCCAGATGCGCATGGGTCGGGTGCGGGGACCGGCGCAGCGCGTCGATCACCAGACAGTCCAGACCCTTTAATGTGGTCCAGGCATCGTCATATATCTCTGCCACGTCCGGCAGGTAGGCCAGATTGCCCATTTTGAAACCAAGCGCGTCGATTGAACCGTGGTTCACCTTAAAGGGGTGAAATGGGATAGGGCCTCCCGGGCCAGTGATCTCGAACGGGCCGTCGATTGTCTTGAGGTTGAGGATCGGCGGGTAGGGTGAGTTTTCGGGTTGGATGAAGGCATAGCCAAATCGGCCCAAAAGATCATTCTGGGTGTCACCATCAGCCCAGACCGGCACCCGTTCGCGCATGTTGAAGACAATCATGCGCAAGTCGTCAATGCCGTGGACGTGGTCGGCATGGGAATGGGTATAGACCACCCCGTCCAACCGCCCGGTGCCGGTGTCCAGCAGCTGGCTGCGCATATCCGGGGTTGTGTCGATCAGAACCGAGGTGGTGCCTTCGGGCCCGTCACGTTCGACCAGCATCGAGCAGCGGCGGCGGATGTTCCTGGGGTTTTCGGGGTCGCAGTCGCCCCAGTGACCGCCAAGACGTGGCACTCCACCTGACGAGCCGCAGCCCAAAATAGTGCAGCGCAGCGTGGTCATGCCGCCGCCTTGTAAGAGGCGACCTTGGTGAAAAGTCTTTCGAAATTGGCCTGCGTCTGCGCCGCGAAATCGGCATAGCCCATGCCAAAGACCTCCGCGCCTTTGCGGGCGGTGTGGGCGGTATAGGCCGGTTCATTCCGTTTGCCGCGAAACGGGGGCGGCGCCAGATAGGGCGCGTCGGTTTCAACCAGGATGCGGTCTACTGGCGCATTTGCAAAAATATCGCGCAATTCCTGGCTTTTGGGAAAAGCGGCGATGCCCGATATGGACAGGTAAAACCCAAGATCCAGGGCGGACTGTGCCAGCTCGGCCGAAGACGAAAAACAATGCATCACACAGGAATAGGGGGCATTGCTGTGTTCTTCGGCCAGAATGCGGGCCATGTCTTCGTCCGCCGCGCGCGCATGAATGATCAAAGGCAGTCCGGTACGCTGGGCGGCCTCGATATGAACGCGCAGGGATTGCTGCTGAACCTGCGCACTGTCGGCGGTATAGTGATAATCCAGCCCGGTTTCACCGATACCAACAAATTTGGGGTGCTGTGACAGTGCCACCAGCTCGTCCACAGTTGCCATCGGTTCATCGACTGCGCTCATCGGATGCGTGCCTGCAGCGTAGAAAACCGGCGCGTGAGCCTCAGCTATGGCGCGCACAGTCGGTTCGTTCCTCAGCCTGGTGCAGATCGTCACCATCCGGGTCACACCGGCTTCGGCCGCATTTGCGACGATCAGGTCCAACTGTCCTTCAAAATCGGGGAAGTCCAGATGGCAATGGCTGTCGGTGATTTGGGGGGTGTCGCTCATCTGTTCTGACCGGCGGTTTCCTGTATCTTGAACACCGTATCTAGGACCAGAGCGGCAGGGTCAAGGTTCACCGCCTGCCCGTGGCGGGCGCGGGCGGTGATCTGGGCTGCGGTTTCCGCCCAAAGGCGCGCCTGCTCCGGCGATCTGGACAAACGGGACAGGATATCACCTTCGTTTGGCGCGGCCTCTGGCAAGGGTGGGGCACCGGTCGCACCGGTCACAGCAAGACGTGACAAGGCAATGTCGATCAGCGTCAGCAGCAATTCAAACCGCTCAGCCGCTCCGCGCTGTGCGGCGGCCTCGGCCAAGGCCAGAGCGCGTTGCCTGTCCATCCGGGGCAGGGTGCCCAGGATCGCGATGAGCTCGGCATAGATTTCGAGCCCACCAAGATTGATCAGGCGGACAGCGTCCCCAACGGACCCGCCAGCCAGAGCGGCCAGATGGTCAGGGTTCCCGGTCAGCTCAGCCCCGGTCTGGGTCAGTGCAGCGTTCATATCTTCGGCGTTCAGCGGCGAAAGGCGCAGGGTGCGGCACCGGGATCGGATCGTGGGCAAAAGGCGCGACGGCTGATGCGAAATCAACAGCAGCGTCGTCCTCGCAGGCGGTTCTTCGAGCATTTTCAGCAATGCGTTGGCGGCGCTGATGTTCATTTCATCCGCAGAATCTACGATGACGACACGGCGGCCCCCATCGGCCGAGGACAGGCCGAAGAATTTCCCAAGTTTGCGAATGTCGTCCACAACGATTTCATTCCGCAACCTGCCCTGATCGTTCACGGATCGTTTGATGGCGGCCAGGCCAGGCTCGGCACCAGCCAGAATACGATGAACAACCGGGTGATCTGGTGGAACGTCAAGCGTTTCAGGGGGAGGTGGCGCGCCAAACAGCCCGTCCTCTTCGACAGCCGGGGTCGCCAGCAGAAACCTCGCGATCCGCCAGGCCAGCGTCGCCTTGCCCACACCTCGGGGGCCGGTCAGCAGCCAGCCATGGTGCAGGCGATCAGAAGCATAAGCGCTAAGAAAGGCCTGCTCAGCCTCTGCCTGCCCAAACAGATGTGGCGTTTCGCGCGGATGAAGGGCACCGGGTGCCTGGTCCGGGATTGGGATGTCGTTGTTCATCAATCGTCCGTCACAAGGCTTGCATGACGATATCTGTCACATCGCGGGCAACACTGTCCATGTCCCTGTTGCCATCGACCAGGCGAAACCGGTCGGAAAATTCATCCGCCAGTTCCAGAAAACCGGCCCGCATCTTCTGTTGCAGGTGAATGCCGAAATCCTCGAACCGTTCTTCGGTGCCCTGCCGGCCCTTGGCCCGAGAGAGGCCGGTTTCAGGATCCATGTCGATCAACACGGTCAGATCCGGTTCACGTTTGATCATCAGCCTATGCAACTGATCGACCAATCCCCGCAGGTCGCCGCGCGACAGGCCCTGATACATGCGGGTGCTATCGGCAAACCGATCACAGATCACGATCTTGCCCGCCGCCAAAGCGGGTTCGATGGTGCGTTCCAGATGGTCGCGGCGCGCAGCGGTGAACAACAGGATTTCCGTTTCGGCCGACCAGCGGTCGGGATCGCCCTCAAGAACCAGCCTGCGGATTTCCTCGGCCCCGGCTGAGCCGCCAGGTTCGCGCGTCAGTACGACATCATGCCCGAGAGCGCGCAAATGCTCGGCCAGCAGGCGCGCTTGCGAGGATTTGCCCGATCCGTCAATGCCTTCGAAGGTCAGAAACAACCCGCCCGCCGTCACATCGCGCCCAACGGGTTACCGATGACATCTTTCGCAACAATGCCGCCAACTGTCATAATCCGCACGAAGAAACCACCCTTTTCGACGCTTTCCGCTGCAACCAGGGGTCTGCGTATCTCGGGCAGGCCATCGGGTTTGATGACAAGCTCAGCGATTTCCTGTCCTTTGGCGATGGGGGCCTCAAGCGGACCGTCATAGACGATTTCGGCCTCAACATTCTTATCCCCGAGAACAGGCAGCAGCAGTGTCAAATCCTCTTGCGGGACAAGATCAACCGTTTTCGAAGTGCCCATCCAGATATCGGCTTGTCCTATCGGTTTTTCTGCTTCGGCAAGCTGCCTCTCGACAAAATTGCGAAACGACCAGTTAACGACGGCCTCAGCCTCCTCTGCGCGGCGAGCGACGCTGTCGAGCCCCGACAAAACGAAAATGACCCTGCGATCCCCCTGCTGTGCCGATCCTACAAGGCCATAGCCCGCTTCTTGCGTGTGGCCAGTCTTTAGCCCATCCGCACCAATCCCAAGTTTCAGTAAGGGATTCCGGTTACGCGAATTTGACGGCACCCGGTTGTCGAATTCGAACTCTTCCTCGGCGAACAGAGGGTAATATTCGGGAAAGTCGCTGATCAGATGGTCGGCCAGAATGGCGAGGTCATGCACAGACATCATGTGGCCTGCGGCTGGCCATCCGTTCGAATTCGCAAAGTTCGAATTATTCATGCCCAGCTGTTGCGCGCGTTGGGTCATGAACCGGGCAAACCCAGCTTCGGTTCCGTCCGGGCTGAGGGCTTCGGCGATAACAACACATGCGTCATTTCCTGACAGGACTATGATCCCGCGCAGCAGGTCTTCGACCCGTACACGGTCCTGCGTGTTCAGGAACATGCTTGAGCCCTTATAGCTGGTCGCATGTTCGGAAACCGGAAGTTCCTCATTCAGTTCCAGGCGACCGTCCCGCAGCGCTTCGAATGCTACAAACAGGGTCATGAGCTTGGACATGGACGCGGGCGGCAACGGCTGGTCTGCGTCTTTGGACAAAAGAACGGTTCCTGTCGTTTGGTCCATGACATAGGCAGCACGGGCTTGCGTATCGAAAGCTTGTGCGGGCAGGGCAAACATAGCCAAACCGAGGGTCAGTACAGATGATCGAAATGAGGACAGCACGAGGGGGACCTCCTTTTGCTTAATTCTTCACGGTATAGGCGTCAGAAAAGCCCAGATCTTTGACGTCGCTTTGCATTGCGTTTCGTTCCGCCCGCGTCAAAGCAGGACCAACGATCACCCTCCAAACAGTTTTGCCATTGGCTTCGAGTTTTTGAACTTTCGCAGGCAACCCGTTTCGCCGAATTTTCTCGGCAGCACCTTCGGCATTTTCTTCAACTGTGAAGGTGCCCACCTGAATAAACGGTTTTGAAAGCGATGAAACGGTGGTTGCCTCAGTGCTGGCTGCGGTTGCTGCCGGGGTAGGGGCGGCCTCTTCGATGGCCGCTGCAGCGCCCTCAATCGGGTCCAGAGGTGTTTCGGTGATTTCGTCGGCAGGCTTCTTTTGCCACCATTTCCGCTTCGGTGCAGCCTCGGTTGGCGGCGTGACAGTGGGATCGGTCAGATTTGCGGTTGGTGCTGGCTCAGGCGCCGCCTCGATAATCTCTGTTGCCGCCTTATCGGTCTTTTCTGCGGTTTCAGCCACGGCTGCAGCTGTCGCAGCACCAGCTGCGGCAACTGGAGCCTTCTTTTGCCACCATTTACGCTTGGCTGGTTTATCAACGTCTTCGGACACATCTGCCGTGGCCTGGCTATCGGTTTTCTTGTCCTGAGGTTCAACCGCCTCAGCCGTTGGGGTCTCTTCGGGTTCAGCGACCTCTTCGGGCTCAGGAGCTTTTTCTTCTACTTTCTCGGCAGGCTTGCGCCGCAGGGCAACAACTTCAACCCGAGTCGGTGCGCCTGCGAGGATACCCAGTTTTGCGGCGGCAGCCGAAGACAGTTGCAGCGCAGGGCCCGGCAGGTTGCGTTCACGGCGGAAAAGTGCGCCGGTTACGGATTTGTTGTTCTTTGTATTCGTTATCCGGACACGTTCAGGCTGTGTAACGTCCGGGTGCGCGACCCAGATTCCGCCCAACGAGGGGCGCCCATCCCACAAACCGGCTTCGGTGACCTTGAAGACATCAGGAGCTTCAACATCATCACGCGCGTTCCCTGTCGTTTTGGGAAACAGCTCTAATTTGCCGTCGTCCTGCACGCTTTCGTCCGCCTGCTCGGTGGATGTTCCACCCGATGTCAGGGCCTCGTCGCACCCTGACAGAGCCGCAACTGTTATTACCAGAACCGCGAGTGCCCGCGGTTTTGCGCGTGTCGTGGTCGCTCGATCCATATTTGCAATCCCTTGCCTGTAAGGGGCCTCTTTCATCGTACCCCGCCGCCGATCGCTGGTTCTGAACTGCCAGCCTGTCACGGTCTTTCACGCAAAGCATAGCCTGCACGTTCGGCCATGGAAAGTCTGCTGCACAGGCTTCGGCAAGATTTCCCTATTTGGTCTTGCCACCGTTTAAAGATAGCCTTAGACCCGGCCCCACGCGGGGAGGTGGCAGAGTGGTCGAATGCGGCGGTCTTGAAAACCGTTGGGCGTGAGAGCGTCCCCAGGGTTCGAATCCCTGTCTCCCCGCCACTCATACTTGTCTCACTTCAGTTGTATTTTCTGACCCGGAATTGTGCCGCAATTCCCGCGAGTTGGCGCATGCGCTTTCAATCAAAGACGGAGCAAACCGTACACTCAGAACGCAATTCAGGCCTCAGTCTCAGTGGCGCATTTTGGCGGGGTCGCTTTGGGAGGGATTTCCCTGATACCCGGCAACTTACAGGGAATTTTCGTGAGATCGGTCTGGAACCCAGAGTTTCTCCTCTCAGAAATGTATGTTTTTCAGAGGTCTATGCTGCAAATTCCCAAAAAGGTGGAGTAGGGAATTGTTCCCACAGATCAAGGAGGGCGAACCCTGTATCTGGGAGGCCGGTTCTTGAGGTGTCAAAAGTCGAACGACATTCCTGTTCGGCCCAATCAAGTGCGTGGGTAACGCTGACCAGACGCTTGAGTGTGAGCTCGGGCGGCCGGGTGCCGTCGAGAATCGCGACCTGAATCTTCGGTGAGAGAAAGGCAGTCAGGTCGCAACTCCCGATGAAGCGAGAGAAATCCTGGACTTGAAAGGAGGGGACCGCGTCGCGTTTTGAGGATAGGATGACTGACATCAACTCCCATCGAGCAACATATTTTTGGATTTCTGAAAACCCTAAGGAGATCGAACCATGCGAGTGAGTGTTTTGACATTCAGCGCGCTTCTTACTGGATTTACTGCCGTTCAAGCTCATGCTCAGAACGCGGCTCAGGACATCACCAATCTTTTGCCCAGCAACCGGTCTGGAGACTGCGCGGACTATGCTGGAGTATATTCTGCTTCAGTGGAAGACGTCACGCGACAACAATAATTTAGGCCCATTGATTTCCGTTTGGCTGCGTGATTCATCGCGTTCAAAATGAGCGGTGCACATGTCTGATCGGGCACACCAAGGCCGGCATGAACACAAAGTTGCATGCGGTTTGTGACAGATGAGCCCTTTTGCGCTATTGGTTAAAGCACAATGGCGAATGAAACCCCTGGGATCTGTCTGTCACTGCCGGTTAGGTCAGCACCTACATTAGCGCGAGGGCATTGGTCAGCAGCCCGCCAAATGTCGAATGGTTGCTGGGTGAGCGCGGATATGATGCCGATTGGTTTAGAGAAGCGTTGAAAGATAAAGGGATACGCGCGTGCATCCCAGGCCGCAAACAGCGCAAGACAACTGTCCGATACGACAAGTGCCGCTACAAACGCCGCAATCGGATTGAGATCATCTTTGGCAGATTGAAGGACTGGCGCGGCGGTTCGACAGGTGTCTCAAAGTCTTCCTCTCAGAAATCGCTCTCGCCGCTTTGGTCATCTATTCGCTATGTGTCTTGTGCCTAATGCTTCCTATCTCGACCTCCCTTTTGCGTTTAGACGAAGCAACCGCGGCGAGAACGATGGCCAATGATTTTAGGTTGGTTCTTGCAGATGTTGAGGGCTCTCGGTCGTCTTCAATTGAACAAAGAAGCTCCCCCATGGCGCCACGAAACCCGTCGTTGAACCATTGTCCTTCGAGTGCAGGCCGCGCAATGCCATGCGCTGTCTCAAGTGTCACAGATTGCGTCGACAGATCCGGTCCAACTGATGTCAGGCTACCGGTCGTACCTGCAACGTATATTGTATCGCGAGGCCCATAGGGAACGCCCCCGTCAAAAACCAGGCTTGCTTGGCCTTGGTCCAAACGAACCAGAGCCTGCGACATCAGAGGCACTTTGTTGGCTTGGCCGCGCGCAGATGTAGCAGTTGCAAAGACGCTTTCTGCTCTGTCTCCGACAAGAGACGCAAGAAAGTCGAACCAGTGAATTCCAAAGTCGTAAAGTATCAGCTGGTCGATTTCGTCAAACGGGGTACCTGCAGTCCAGCTGTGATCCCAGTGAATTGAGATATGGGCCGACAGAACATCACCGATCAATCCGGCTGAAACCGCCTCACGCATCCAGGACAGGTGCGGGGACCAACGACCGTTCTGGTTTACCGCTAGTTTAACGCCTTGATCATCTGCCAGCTTCACAAGGTCATTACCCAGATCGAGGTCGGTGACAAAAGGCTTCTGGCTGAGCACGTGTTTGCCCGCTTGCAAGGCAGCTTTGATGATTGGCACGCGATGTTCGGGGTGCAGCGTGACATCGACAACGTCGATCTCGCTATCGGCAAGAAGCGCCTCCCAGTCATCTTCGATGCGGGCAGACGGGCAGTAAACAGCAGCTTTCTCTTCAGCCTTTGCGCGCGTACGGTTCCAGATTGCGGCGACGTCCCAGCCTGCTGTTCGGTAGGCATCAAGATGGCTTGCAGAAATCCCACCCGTACCAATAACCCCGATCCGGGGTCTATAGCGTCGAGGCATTGGTGGAAGATACTGCAGATCCGGCGCATCGATTTCGTGCCGATGCGCAGATTTTAGTGCGTACTGGTCTGTATTGGCACTGTCTGAGGTCATGCGAGTAACCGAAGTGTTCGTTTTTCATATGCCGAGCGGAGCGCCGTATCGACGATCCGTTGCGCTGTCAGGCAAAGTGCTGGATCCAGTGGCCCTTTGACCGGGATTTCTCTGGATATGCAGTCAAGGACGTACTCAATCGCATTTCGTTCACCTAACGGTAGCGGAGTCACTGGTATCTCGTGCCGGTCAGGTCGTGTGCGGGTTTGAACCGTTATGTGATCGGCATAATCGGGCGATGAAATGGTGCCGTCTGTGCCCACAAAGACGAATCCGCAAGTTGGTTGAGGTTGCGCTGTCCACGGGTCGGTGAAGGTGCCCCAGCGCGTTTCCATTTTTGAGAGCCCCGTTTCATAACGGCAAACGGCAATGGCGTGTTGATCGACCTCAATCCCCGGCGTCTCATCGACTGTGCATGTCACCTCGATCGGCTCCTTTCCCCCTAAATACCAAGTTCCAAGCGTCGCGCCGTAGCCAAGGTAATCCAACAGCGACCCACCACCCGATGCCCGCTTATACCACCATGAGTTCGGTTTCTGACGCTCAACCTCGTCCGGGGTGACTTCGACCTTGTCGGCCAGATGGTATAGGGGGCCGCGATTTCCGTCGTAGAAATGCACTTCGCGCAGGTTGCCGATCATCCCCTCATCAATCAACCGTTTGGCCGTGACGTGGCTTTCGACCCATCGTAATGGCCAGTTGATGATCAACTGCTTGTCGGTCCTATCCATTGCAGCCATCATGCGGCGCGCATCATCAGAAGATGCGGCAAAGGGCTTTTCGACAAAAACATGCAGGTCGTAAGAGGCCAGACGTTCAGTATATTCCGCATGCTGAGCCGTTGCCACACAAAGAATTGCCATGTCGTAGGGTCCCGCAGCCATGCATGTGTCGAAGTCGGTAAAGATCCGATCTTCGGGAACGCTGAATGCCGTTGCCGCCGCCTTCATCTTGTCCCAATCAGGATCGAATATACCGGCGATTTCAGCGTCTGGATGATCGTGCACCATCCGAAGCAAGTCACCCATATGCATGTGATCGAAACTGATGCCGACGATCCGGAATTTGGCCATTGGAAACTCCCTTTAGCGCGTGCCGGTGATCCTGACGTAGAGTGCGGTAACTGCAAGAATGATCAACCCAAACAGGGCCGTGCGCGCACCTTCCGGCATTTGCATCAATGTTAGCATAGTATCCAGCACACGCAGAATAAGTGCGCCCACAATCGCACCTGCGAAACTGCCACGACCTCCGAAGATTGATGTGCCGCCAATCACCGCCGCAGCGACAGAGGGTAACAACAAGGGGTTGGCAAGGCTCAGCGAAGTTTGACGGATCATGCCGAGATAGAGCAAGCCAGCCAGCGCAGCGATCAAACTTGAAAGCACGTAGAGCCCCAGATAGACCTGCCATGCTCGGACCCCGGACAGCTTAGCGGCCTGCTCATTGGAGCCTAAGGCGAACAGCAGCCGACCAAATCCTGTATAGCGCATGAGCCACAGGATAAAGAGCGCAAACGGGATGAATACAAAAAGGCCGTTCGGCATTCCAGCGGTGCGGCCGGTTCCGAGCCAGGCAAGGAAGGCGGGAATTTCGGTGCCAGCATTGATAACGAGGCGTTGATAGACCTGCAGACATCCGGTGGCGATTAACCCCGATCCCAGTGTCATGATCAATGGATGGACCCGGACCAATCCCACACCGATGCCATTTACAACGCCCACAACTAGGCCAGCTGACAGCGCGATCAATACTGCAGGTGTCACGCCCCAAATCGCACTAAGTGTTGCGCAAACGAAGGCTGACACGGTGGCAACTACCCCGACCGAGAGATCAATTCCTGCGGTTAGCATTGTCAGCACCTGACAAGCCGCAAGCATCGCCAATGGAATTGCGAACTTGATCAGGTTGCCAACCCAAAAGGTTGAAATCAGCCCATCCCGACCTGCTCGGACCGGGGTAACGATACCTGGCCGCAATACTTCCAGCACAGCGATCATCAGGACAAGGAAGACCAATAGCGGGATAATTGGGTTGTCCCGCAGATAACGGCCAAAGCGGACCATCGGTGGATCTATGGTGTCCATGCTCATCCGCGGGCTCCCTTTAGTGAAGCCGCCGTGCCCAGCATAACGACGAGAACCATAATCGTGCCTTCGATAATCGTGGTCACGTTTGGATCGACGGCCAGCAATGTCAGGATCGTCCGAATGATCCGCAAAATGAACACCGCGATGATCGGTCCAAGCAGACCGCCTTTGCCACCGCCCAGCACGACACCGCCCAGAACTACGGCCGCGACCGAGGCCATAAGATATGGCCCCGGTACCGGCTCTCCAATCCCGGTCAGCGCAGCGAGGCTTAGACCGCCCATGGCACAAAACAGCCCGCATAGCGCATAGGCTGCTATCTTTGTTCTTCCCACTGAAACACCAGAGCGGAAGGCGGCAAGCTCGTCTGATCCGGTGGCGTAAATCGAGAGCCCGAGTTTGGAGCGCCGGACCGGCAACCAGACAACAGCGATGCCCAAGGCAATGACAAGCAATGCCTTAGGCAGCCCGTCGAATAGAAACTGACCGCGTATTGCCTGTTCCAGCCAATCTGCAGTCGCGCCGCCCGGTGTCTCAAGGATCAACAGCGCGACGCCTTCCCACACAAACAGCATGGCGAGTGTCACAACGATATCGGGCACGCGCGTTACAACGATCAAAAGACCATTGATCAACCCCATCAAAAACCCGACCCCCAACACGATAAACAAGGCCGGTGCACCGGCCATGCGCTCCATCAGAACGGCTGCAGTCACAGCACAGACAGCCATCATAGACGCAACAGACAGGTCGATACCGCCGACAATTACGACGATGGCCATACCGGCGGTTGCGAAAGCAAAGGGCAGGGCGGCGCGGGCAATACTCTCCAGTCCTGACGCACCGAAAGTTGGTTGTATCAATTTTGTGATGGTCAAAAGGACCATGAGAAGAACCGCTAACCCCATGACCCATGCGTGTTTTCGGATGGCCACGCTCACGCCGCGCCCTCCGTTTCGGTCAGGCCATAGGCCGCACGCATCAGTGTTTGTTCATCCGCGTCAGCGGCATCAATCACATCAACCACGCGACCGTTGAAGATTACGACCGCGCGGTCACAGGCAAGTGGGATTTCTTCCAACTCGGACGTGTAGAATAGAACCGCCGCTCCTTGATCTGCCAACTCACGGACAAGCGGGTAAATCTGGCGTTTTGTGCGCACATCGATGCCACGGGTCGGATCGAATAGAAGCAGGGTTTCGACACCTGTCGCGAGCCAGCGACCAATGGTGACTTTCTGTTGGTTGCCACCTGAAAGCCTTTGCACCTCGCCCTGCGCGCGTGTGTCGATCTGCAGTTTCTCGACCGCATAAGCGACCCGATCGCGCTCATGCCGCAATTTTATTGGTCCCCAGTTCTTGAGCCGGGCAGAAAATGGCAGAGCGATGTTTTCTTTAACTGACCTTTGCGCCAGCAGAGCGTCTGAACGATCGCCCGGAACGAAAGTTATCCCGACGGCAATGGCGTCGGCGGGGTGGGCGAAGTTTACGGGCTTTCCATCAACTTCCATCGATCCTGAAGACGGGCGATCAAAGCCCGCCAGAACCTCAAACAGTTCATCCTGCCCCTGACCCTCAAGCGCGACCACCCCTAGGACCTCGCCGGGGAATAAGTCGAACGAAACATCCGAGAAACTGGGCTCAAAAGCCAGTGACTTAATGCCTAGGCGCGGTGTCTTGGCCTGTGGTTCATTTGCTCGAAGGATCTGACGTGTTCCAATGTCAATCTTCTGACCCAGCATCAATTCGACCACGCGTTCTTCTACGCCGGGTTCAATGTCGAGATCTCCGACAGACATGCCATCCCGCAACACAGTGGCCCGATCGCACAGTTCCGAAATCTCGGTGAAACGGTGAGAAACATAGATCACACCCATCCCGTCATTTGCTTTGCGCCTTACGGTCTTCAATACGCGTTCAACCAGATCCGTCGGCAGCGCCGCGGTCATTTCGTCCAGCAAGAGGACATCTGGTTCAACTGCCAGCGCGCGTGCCAGATCGAGGATGCGCAGCGTAGCAAGTGGCAGGTCGCCAATCATTGCCGATAGTTTCAGGCCTTCGATGCCAAGTTCTGTAACCCAGTTTTGAAACTGATCGACAGGTGTGTCTGTCAGCCGAAGATTGTCGGATACGTCGAGATCAGGAATGAGTGAGGGTTCTTGATAAACCGGCACCAAACCGGAACGGCGCGCCTCGGCGGGGCTTCCGACAAACGCTTGTTTGCCTCTGATCAATACCTGACCAGCGTCGGGTTTAAGGGCACCGGTAATGATCTTGACGAAAGTGGACTTGCCAGCGCCATTTGCGCCCATCAAGGCAACGATCTCGCCTTCGGCAACCGTGAGGTGCGCATTGGTCAACGCCCGTACGGCGCCAAAACTTTTGGCCACGTCAGACGCGTCGAGAAGTGGTGTGCTGCTCATGGAAGTCCTTGAATGCCGAGTGGGTTGGATTTGCCTTCCGCCCAGCAAAAGGCGGAAGGCCAGTCAATTCGGATCAGCCCTCGCCGGGTCCTTTACAGTCGATGATTTGTTCCATCGTGTAATCGGTCCAGCCGGGAACGGTCACTGATACGGGCCACTCTGGGTCAAGGTTAGGATTCTGAGCCGCTGTGATCGTTTCACGGCCTGCGTCCGTCGCATTCTCCCAAAGCACAGGATCTACAAGAACGGTTTTGTTCTCAGGTGCCTTGCCGTTAAGAATGTCGACAGCCAGAGCAATGCCTGCGCCGCCGACTGAGCCAGGATTTGTTACCGCTGCGCCATTCAATCCTTCAACCTCGGTCAAGTATTGAACAAAGCCCGCGTTGTCTGCGCCGACGATCGGCACCAAAGGTGCCCCGGATTCGGTGAACGCATCGACGATTACGTTGTCGATGCCGCTGGTCCAGACACCGTCAAACGGGATGCCGGTGGCCAGGTAATCAAAGATCTGTTGCTTACCCTGGTCTTGCTGCCAGCCGGTGAAAACTTCATGCACCACATTGATATCGGGGTGTTCTGCCAACGCGCGTTTAAAGCCGTTGTCGCGGTCAGTATCGGCTGAGACGCCAGCAATGCCTCGCATATAGACAACGTCACCTTTGCCACCGAGCTGTTCAAATAACCACTTGGCGCCAAGATAGGCGTATTCTTCTTGATTGTTCGAAAGAATGTAGGCGCCTTCAGCCGAAACACCGGCATCCACGGCAACAATGACGATATCTTGCGCCATTGCTTTTTCCAGTGCCGAATTCAAAGCATCCGGGTTGGATGGGTTTAGCACGATGGCGTCTACACCCGCTTCGATGAGGTTGTTGATGTCTTCCAGTTGCCCGGCTGAATCGGTGTTGCGATGCGCAACGATCAGGTTCGTCACATCGGCTTCGACCAGAGCTTGGGCACGCATGGCGCAAATCATCTGTTCGCGCCAACCATTACCTTGAACGGTGTTGGACACTCCGATTGTGTATTGCTTGTGCCCGTCAGCCATCGCCACAGTTGAAAGAGACGCTGAAACTGCAAGAGCAGCAACACCATAAAGTAGGTTCTTCATTTTAGTTTCCTCCCAGTTTTAGTCATTTCAAATTTGATAATTTCTTCACTTGATGAATGGTGACAGGACATCCCGGGCCAGCAGAAAACCCCGCTTGACCTTTTCGTCAGTCCCTTCGAACAATCTGTCTTCATGTTCGATAATGATCGGACCGTCGTATCCGGCGCGGTACAGGCCGGAAAAGAAACCGGACCAGTCCACATCGCCCAGCCCGCAAAGCCGTGGGATTTGCCATCCCATGCCGGTAGACATCACACCGTTCTCATAAAGCCCGTCCTCATCAACCATCACGTCTTTGGCATGGGCATGAGCCATGTGAGAACCGAACTCCTTGATGAACCGTGTCTGATCGATGAACTGCCAGATCAGATGTGAAGGATCGAAGTTCATGCCAACCGCATCGCCCCATTCCTCGAATATTCGCCGCCAGATTCTTGGCGAGTAAGCAATGTTGTGACCCCCGGGCCATTCGTCATAGCTGAAGATCATCGGGCAGTTCTCAAAGCACAGACGCACACCAGAGTTTTGTGCATGCTTCACGATCGGATCGAAAATTTCGGTGGCACGCTCCCAGTTCGCGTCTAGATGCAGAGTGCGATCTCCGCCGACGAATGTGTTGACAACTTTGATGCCCATAACACCGGCGGCGGTGATTACTTTGTTAAGATGTCCAATAACTTCAACCCGATACTCTTCATCGGCGTGGAGCGGGTTGGGATAGTATCCCAGACCTGAAATCTCGATCCCCTGATCGCCGAGTTGCCCGACAATTTCATTGCCCTGATCCGCGGAAAGGCCATCTACGTTGATGTGGCTGGTTCCCGCATAGCGCCGTTGTTCGCCACCTGAAGATGGCCAGCAGGCGACCTCCATCGCCGAAAACCCATTGGAACCGGCCCAGGCCGCCACCTCAGTCAATTGAGAGTTTTCGAATGGTGCAGTCAGTAAGCCCAGTTTCATGTCATCGCCCTCAAATCTCGCTCAAATCGACCCAGCGGCTCTCACTCGCCGATTTCACGACGGCATCGCAGAACTGCATCTCATAGTGGCCGTCCTCAAATGTCGCCCATGTGCTGCCTTGTTGCCGCCCGCCTGCGATGACGTCGGCATAGACCGCCCGGAAAAAGTTGAAGAATGAATCTGCGAAACCTTCGACATGCCCGGGCGGCAAGGTGGCGGCTGCGATCCCCGGACCGTTCATCAAGGTGAAGTCACGCATCAGGGTCTGGTTGGGCGCGTCACGATGCCCAATGAACAGATGATCAGGAGTTTCACTGTCCCAAGCCGCACTGGCATTTGCTCCGGCGATGTCCCATTGCAATGAGTTCTTTCGCCCCATATTCACTTGGGATGTGCTCATCACGCCGCGTGCTCCGTTTTCGTAACGGATTAGGATCATAGCAGCATCATCGGTATCGATATGCACACTTTCGGTTTCGCCGGTTCCGCTGGCAAACGTCTCAACCGAGCCGAGAGGTTTCTGGCGTTCCGGGATAAAAGTAGCCAGTTCCGCCATGACCGATGCCGCTTTCAAGCCAGTGACAAAGCTCGTCAGGTCAACCCAGTGCGTTCCAATGTCACCGACCGAACGCAACACACCACCCATTTCGCTTTCCAGCCGCCAGTTCCAGTCGTTGGGCTTGGCAAGCCAGTCCTGATGATAGTGCCCGGTAACAAAACGGATATCACCCAGATCCCCGGCCATAACCATTCCGTGAGCCTGCTGGTTCAGTGGATAAAACCGAATGTTGTAGCAAACCGCTGCAACCTTGCCAGAAGCCTTGGCAAGGTCGACCATTTCGGCGCTTTCTACGGACGTCATGGCAAGTGGTTTCTCGCAGATGACGTGTTTGCCCGCAGTCAGGATCGATTTCACTTGCGGATAGTGTGCGTGGTTAGGGGTCGTTACGTGTACTATATCGATGTTTTCATCCGCCAACAGATCCTCCAGAGAGTCATAAGCTCGGGCCACGCTCATTGCCCGCGCTCGTTCCCTTCCGCGCTCTGGCGATGACCCAAGAACACCTCTTACGTCCACGCCCAGACGCCGAAGCGCCTGAACGTGCACTGTTCCTATGAAGCCGGTCCCGATCACCGCAGCGCGGATTTTTGCGAAGTCACTCATCGTGCGCTCCTGTCAAACAACCGAATACCCTCCGTCCACGATCACGCAGGCACCGGTCACAAAGGCTGCCGCATCGGATGCGAGAAACAAGGCTGTTCCAGCGATATCTTCTGGGTGACCCCAGCGTGCCAAGGGTGTGCGTGCTTCTACAGCTGTTGAGAAACTGGCGTCTTTTCGGGCTTTCGCCGATTGCTCGGTCACGATGAACCCGGGCGCGATCGCGTTCACCCGAATACCGTCTTTGGCCCACGCAATCGCCAGTGATTTTGTTAGTTGTTCCACGCCGGCTTTTGATGCGCCATAGGCTGGGTTGAGCGGTGAACCAAAGCGCGCATACATGGAGGCCACATTTATGACGCGCCCTTTCGCGACCGAAAGGGCAGGGTGCAGCGCTTCGGCGCAGCGAAAAGACCCGGTCAGATTTACGTCCAGCACGTGGGAAAAGAACTCAGGTGCCATTTCTTCACCGCGTCGAGTCACCGCCGCACAGTTTACCAAGACGTCAATATGGTCCCGCTCACCTGCAAAATTGTAGACTTCCTCGGTGTTGGTTACATCCAGTTGAATGTAGTCAAACCGGGCGGCGTCCTCTTCGACGCATTGCGGTTCCACACCGGTAATCTCCACTGTGGCACCCGAGTCCTGGAATTCTCTTGCAATAGCGGCACCAATGCCGGCTCGGCTGGCACCGATCACCAGGACCTTTGCCCCGGCAAAGTCGAATGTGACCTTCGAAACCATCAAAGAACCCGGCTTTTGTTGCGTTTGAATTCGGATGCCATCAGTTTCCCTCGTTTGGCGAAATCGTTACTGCAAACGATTACATTTTGGGAAATACCTACTTTCCAAATTGTGTAAACGATTACATAATCGGCATCACATGAGATTCGAGTCAAGCCAGAAATCGACTGCCAAGCAATGAGCAAGATACCCAAACCCGCCACAATACAGGACGTCGCACGTGTTTCGCAGGTGTCGACAGCCACTGTCAGTCGTGTTCTGTCCAATCCCGATCTGGTGTCAAAATCAACACGTGTTGCTGTTTTGGAAGCTATTCGCGAGACGGGATATCGCGTTAATCAGGCAGCCCGAAACCTGCGGATGAAAAGGGCGGGGGCCGTACTGATCCTTGTTCCCAACCTCGGCAAACCTTTCTATTCGGGCATACTTGCCGGTATCAGTGAGGGGTTTGCGGGCTCGGACTATGCAGTTCTGATCACCGACACCGAAAGCAATCCGCTTCAGGAAGAAACTCTTGCTGGGTACTTTCGAGACGGCCGGATAGATGGCGCAATCTCTTTGGATGGTGGCATTCCTTCGACCGCACTTCAGCAATGCGTCACATACGGCGCGGGCGACCGCATAGTATTTTTGTGTGAATGGGTGGAAGGCGAGGCCTTTCCGGTGATTTCCAGCGACAACGCCGAAGGTGCGCGATTGGCGATCAGGCATCTGCATGATTTGGGCCACAAAAATATCGCGCATGTTACCGGTCCCGACGGGAATGTTCTGACGACCGCTCGGCGTAAGGGCGTGGTCGAAGAACGGACACGCCTGGGGCTTCCAGCGCGGCCCGAGTGGATTATCAGGGGCGACTTTTCGCTGGAATCCGGACATGAGGCCGCCAGACGAATACTTGCGATGGATGAGCGCCCAACGGCGGTGTTCTGCGCCGCGGATATGGTTGCCTTTGGGTTGATTTCTGGGCTGGTCGCGGGTGGTTTGAAGGTGCCCGGTGACATTTCGGTTGTTGGTTTCGATGATATCGAAATGTCAGGATCTTATGTTCCGGCTCTGACAACAATCCGACAGGACCGACACCAACTGGGACGCCGTGCGGCAGAGGTTTTGCTTGGCCAGTTGGCGAACACTGGCAAAGCGCTTCCAATGAAATCAGCGCTTCCCGTAGAGCTTGTAACGCGGGCGAGCTCTGCGCCGCCCAATTAGCGAAGTCAAAATTTTGGCGCCTTTGCTATAGTCAACGAAGACGCGCTGTGAGCGATGGAGACAGGGGAAATGAGTAAGTCGACCACACCCATTGGCTCTGAACTCACTGTTCGGGATTATTCCCTGACTGGTGTGAATACGCGTCAAGCGATAGAAAACGGTCTTTCGGCCGCAGAGTGGTACCACAGCGATGTTCCTCGTAAGAAGCTGAAATCGCTTATGAAGCGCAGGGATGCGCCGGCCATTCGTGACACAGTGATCTGGATCGCTTTGCACTTTGTATTTGCGGCTGGCGGGCTATACTTCTGGGGTAGCTGGCTTTGCGTGCCTTTCTGGTTTGTTTACGGTGTCGTGTATGGTTCGGCCTGCGACAGCCGTTGGCACGAATGCGGACACGGAACAGCCTTTCGAACCCGATGGATGAATGACGTCGTGTACCACATCGCGTCCTTCCAGATCATGCGAAACCCGGTCAATTGGCGATGGAGCCACGCGCGGCATCACACCGATACACTCATTGTTGGCCGCGATCCGGAAATAGCGTGGATGCACCCGATCAGCCTGATCCTGAAGGCGCTTGCATTTGTAGGGATTTTTGAGACCTGGACTTCACTCAAAGTTCTAATGCGAAATGCCATGGGGAACTTGTCGCAAGAAGAGCAGGATTACATTCCGGAAAGCCAATGGCCCAAAGCGGTCCTTTGGGCGCGGATTCACATTGCGATCTACGCCGCTGTTTTGTTGATTTCATTTGTTTTGCTTGTCTCCGGGGCCGCATGGAAATCCCTGATCCCCATACTCTTGATCGGAGGTCCTCGGGTCTATGGGTGTTGGCATTTTGTAATGACGGGGTTGCTTCAGCATGGAGGGCTTGCGGAGAACGTTCTTGATCACCGTTTAAATTCACGTACACTTTATATGAACCCGATAAGCCGTTGGGTTTACTGGAACATGAATTACCATATTGAGCATCACATGTTCCCGATGGTTCCGTATTACTCTCTTCCAGCGCTTCATGATCTGATCAAGGATGATCTGCCGCCGCCGAATACTTCGATTTGGGACGGCTACAAAGAAATGATGGGTTCCGTCATGAAGCAGCGTGTTGACCCGAGTTACGCCATACGAAAGTCTCTCCCGCCGACGGCCCGCCCATATCGGGAACATTTTCACTTGGGAGTTCCGGAGAGAAACACGGGGTTAGAAATCGGTGATCGAGGAGGAACGTAATGCCTTGGGTTGACGCATGCGCCGTAGACGATGTTGAGGAAGAAGATCTCATTCGTTGGGACCACGACGGTAGAACCTACGTGATTGTTCGCAGTTTGGACAATGAGTTCTATTGCACCGACGGCCTCTGTACACACGAACAAGTGCACTTATCGGACGGTCTGGTGATGGACAATGAGATAGAGTGCCCCAAGCATAATGGGCTATTCGACTATCGCACGGGCAAAGCTTTGAGGGCACCCGTATGCGAAGATCTTCGCACCTACGAAACCAGAGTAGGAAATGGTCGCGTCATGGTATTGGTGGAATGACTTTTTGGGCTAGGAGTGGTTTGTGATCGAGCTGTCCGCAACAGGCATCCGGCTTTCATTCGATTTGCAGTTGGGGTTGATCGAGAGTTTCAGTGTGTACGACGGTAACGCTGAGATTTCACCACTACATCGCGCACCTTGGGTTGGCACAGACGAAGTTATGCCCGAAGGTATAGCACCTCATTTGGAAAAACTCGGCGGTGATTTCTTCTGCGCCCCATTCGGGTCAACTGAGGGGACATCGCCGCTGCATGGGTGGCCAGCTAACTCTCGTTGGAGACTTGAAGAAAAGACCGACAGCTATTTGCGCGCTGAGCTCGACAGAACGGTCTATGGAGCTAGGCTGCAAAAAGAGATTACACTGCATCCTGAGCATCCATTCGTCTACCAGCGTCACACTTTCATTGGTGGCGACGGCACGATGCCGGTTGCAAATCACGCAAATGTATCCTTGCCCAATGGTGGGATCATTCATACCTCTCGAAAGCAGTGTTGGAGAACGCCTAAGGTTGAACAGGAAGTTGATCCGGCATTAGGCTATTCAGCGCTTAGATATCCGGCTGAAAGCCAAACGTTGGCGTCTTTTCCCGGGAAAGACCGCGAAGTGAATCTGTCAAACTACCCATGGACTCCACAGAGTGAAGACTTTGTTGTTGGATTGGATTCGCCTGATGAGAAATTGGGTTGGACCGCGGTAACTCGCCCCGTGGAGGGCGACATGTTCCTGTCGCTTAAATCGGCTCAGGCTTTGCCGATGACGATGTTGTGGCATTCGAACGGTGGTCGATATTATGCTCCTTGGTCGAGCCGCCACTTCGCCTGCCTTGGGGTTGAGGAGGGGGCCGCTTCGCCCATCCTGGGAAATGTCGAAAATAGTTTCCCGAACGATCACGGCGTCATTCATCTAAACCCCGATCGCCAAGTTGAGGTTACACATGTCATCGGGGCGCTTCGTTGGCGTAGTGGAGCCAGGGTGATTGCAGTTGAAACTCTGGGAAACCAACTTTTGATCCGAGGTACAGAAAATCAGGAGATTCTTGTGCCATTCGATCCGCAAGCCCTGAACATTTGAACGGGTGGTGCAGGGGAAATTGGCTTGAGACAGGCAGGGCAGTTTCGTAGCTTCGCTTGATGACAAAAACGCTCACTTTTATGCTGCTTCAAAACCAAGCCTGAGATCATTCGTCTAGCAGTGATGGTGTATGTTCGATTCTGGTTGAATAGGTTTGGCCCTATCTGTGCCGCAGAAAATAGCCGAAAACGCATAGATCGGATGCGATGTTTCGCGAACTGGTAGCGGCATCTAAAAAAGGTTATTGTTGAAGATCAACGGCAAGCAATATCACCTGTGGCGGGTAGCCGACCATGAAGGCGAGGTGCTGGATATCTATGTCACGAAGCGCCGGGATCGTGTTGCGGCCTTTCTACACTTGAAGAAAGCGATGAAACGATACGGCCAGTCAGGTTTCGTCGTCACTGACAAGTTGCACTCTTACAACGCGGCGATGAAAGTCATAGGTAATGCCTCAAGGCAAGAAACTGGCCGTTGGAAGAACAATCTTGCTGAGTATTCACATCTTCCGTCGGCGAAAAGAACGTGCGATGCTCTGCCTCCGGCAAATGTGATGTTTGCAAAATTTTGCCGCAGACGACACTTCCGTCCATAGTCACTTCAATCATGAACGGCAGCTTTACTCACGCGACAAGTTCAAACTCAGTTGAACTGCCGCCCTTTCGGCGTGGAGCCAATTTAGTTTCGCCTAATTTTTAGCTTTCTGAGGTAGACTGAGACTGGTTCGAATTTGCCTGACAGCACCGCCACTCAGCCTGTTTCACCAAGCAACCTGCGATTTCTTTCTTCTGCAAACGCAGATTGGCTTCGCTGCAAGAATGTGCGTCGCGCTGCAGATCCTTCGAGAATATTTCCCACGAATAAGGGTCAGTTGCCCTGATTGCGGGCTTCCAACCGTTCAAGGTTCACAACGGTCGACAACATCAACCTGTCATGGCTCCAGTCGTCTACAGGCTGCAATGACGCAGCGCCTAACGCCAATGTCACAGCAAAAGCTGCGCTTAGGGCAAAGAACAGAGGGGGCATTGTGGGTTGGATTGCAGGGGCATCTGCCAGGGCAATCACACGTTGACGCAAGACGCGTTTGGCCTTGCCCCCTTTAACCAAAGCCACATTCAATACACGCGGGCTGCCGCGCATTACTGTATTGGAGCAATAGTTCAGCAGGCAGGAGGTGTATTCGACCGCGTTGATTCCACGGCGCGAAACGACGGATTGATCACAGGCCAGCTCGCGCAGCCGATCGAATTGAAACTTGAGAATCAGATATGCCGGGTTCCAGAACAGGAACGGCCGCAAAAGCTCGAACCCCAGTTCCCATTCAACATCGGCAGCCCTGACATGTTGCAGCTCGTGTGCAAGGGCAAACCGCATATCGCTGGGGGTGTTGAGCAGATGGCTGGGCAATACCACATGCCTGCGCCACAAACCGCGAACGGCGAAGGGGACTGTGACCCGGTCGGACAGGCGGATATCGACCTTTTCCGAGCTTCGCCACAGATAGCTGGAGCGCACAATGCCTCGGATTGCTAACCCGTCACGGATAATGCGCAGGATGCAGACCGCAGAATAGAGCGCCATTACCACCAAGATTGCCGATATAATCGGGTTTTCGCCTGAGAGGGTCTGTTCGATCCACCTTTGCCGGGTATTTAGCAGGGCCTCGAACTGGGTGGCGGGCATGGCGATATCGCCACGCAGATAGGCGGCAACCGCAAGATCCCCAATGGCGACCCCGCCTTCAACGGAATACATCGCCATGACCAAACCAGCCCCGATTGCCAAAAGGGGGCTGAGCAGGACGCAAAGACACAGAATTTTCAATGCGCGTAGCTGTGCAACAAACCCGTGTCGCATCTGCGTCATTGAAACCACGTATCTTGCCGCGATCCATACAATAGCCGCTAGGGCAAGAACCAGATTCAGTTCGAGAAATGCGTCGAGAACCGGTTTAACCGCTGTCATTTTGCAGTCTCCTCTCTACCAGTGCCCGAATATCCTCAAGATCTGCCTCGCTCAGACCGGCGTCATCTACCAACCGTGCAACCAGCGTGGCTGGTGTGTCATCGAACAGGGTTCGTGACAGGTTCTGCAGTGAACGCGCCTGATACCTATCCTTTTCCAGAAGCGGCGTATAACTCAGGGTCTTGCCGTTTTTGCGACTTTCTACAAAGCCTTTTTCGTCAAGAATGCGAAGGATTGTTGCCCCTGACGTATAGGCCAGGTTCCGATCTGGTGGCAGCCGGTCCAGTACATCACGCACCGAGCCCTGACCCAGAGCCCAGAGTTCGTTCATGAACTCCAGTTCGACCTCGGTCAGCAGGTTTGTCGTCTTTTTCTTTCGCATTGATCCCAGTGCCGTCATTTTTCCTGTGCCTGACAGACAAGCATCCTTTGATGGTTTCGCAAAGCCTAAACTTTCCAGAACACGAAAACGCCCCAGCCGATGGACAGGAACAGCGGTGTCCAGACCGGTTGCCCGACTAGCCCTAACCAGGCCAGAAAAATGTAAGCTGCCCCAAGCAATGTGATGAACAGCCGGTCGCCCAATGTGGTGGTCAAGCCCAGAACGCCGCGCCGTTCAATCCCGTCGCGGAATTTGAACCCTTCCAGCAGACCGATCAGCGCGATGGCTGAAAAGATGCCGACAAATACGGCCAGGGTTGCCGGTGTCCACGCCATCCAGAAATCCGGCCACAAGGGCGCAGTCCAGGAAAACTCTTTTTCTTCGGGCTGACCCACACTTCCCCACCCGGCCTGTGCTTGCGCCAAGGCCGAACCCGGGATCAGAAAGGGGATCAAAAGCAGTTTACGCATATCGAACCTCATACACGCCCCATCGCGAAACCACGCGCGATGTAGTTGCGGACAAACCAGATGACGATGGCTCCGGGGATGATGGTCAGCGTCCCGGCGGCGGCCAGCAGGCCCAATTCGTACCCGGCGCTGGACGCGGTTCGGGTCATTACGGCAGCGATGGGTTTGGCCTCGACCGCTGTCAGGGTCTTGGCCAACAGCATTTCGACCCATGAGAACATGAAGCAGAAGAATGCCGCAACGCCTACACCCGCTTTGATATTTGGCAGGAATATCGTGACGAAAAAGCGCGGGAAGGAATACCCGTCGACATAAGCGGTTTCGTCCAACTCTTTGGGGATGCCACGCATGAACCCTTCCAAAATCCACACCGCTAGCGGCACGTTGAACAGCGTATGCGCCAGCGCCACCGCCAGATAGGTGTCAAACAACTGGATTGACGAATAGAGCTGAAAGAACGGCAAGGCGAACACCGCAGCCGGTGCCATCCGGTTGGTCAGCAGCCAGAAGAACAACTGCTTGTCCCCTAGGAACCGATAGCGTGAGAACGCATAGGCCGCTGGCAGGGCGACACAGACGGAAAGTACCGTGTTCAGCGTCACATAGGTGATCGAGTTGATGTAGCCCCAATACCACGTTGGGTCTGTGAAGATCGTGATGTAATTTTCCAGCGTAAAGGTCTGCGGGAACAGAGAAAAACCCGACAGGATCTCGTTCGTGGTCTTGAAGGACATCGCCACCAGCCAATAGATCGGCAGCATCAGGAACGCGATATAGAGGATCGGGATGAGGGAGCGCTTTTTCATTCGGCGTCATCCTTTGTCATCAGAGTGTAGAAGACCCATGAGACCAGCAGTGTGATGGCGAAATAGATCAAGCTCATCGCAGCCGCAGGGCCAAGGTCGAACTGTCCCAGCGCGATCTTCACAAGGTCGATCGACAGTAAGGTGGTCGAGTTTCCGGGACCCCCGCCAGTCAAAACGAAGGGTTCGGTGTAGATGTTGAAACTGTCCATGAACCGCAGCAGGATGGCGATTGTCAGAACCGTCTTCATCTTGGGTAACTGGATATACCGGAACACTGACCACGGGCTTGCACCGTCGATCTTGGCCGCCTGATAATAGGCGTCCGGGATCGAAACCAGGCCCGCGTAACACAGTAGAACCACCAGCGAAGTCCAGTGCCAGACATCCATGACGATGACAGTGATCCAAGCCGACAATGGTTGCTGTGTCATGTCATAATTGATGCCCAGCACGTCATTCAGAAAATACCCCAGCAGGCCGATTTTGGGCAGGGTAAAGATGTTCCACATCGAGCCGACGACGTTCCAGGGGATGAGCATCGGCAGAGCCATCAGCACCAGACAGACCGGCACCCAAAAGCCTTTGCGCGGCATCGACAGGGCAACAATGATGCCCAGCGGCACCTCGATGATCAGGATCATGAAGGTAAACAGGAACTGTCGCCCCAAAGCGGCCTGAAAACGGTCGGAGCGCAGGATTTGTTCGAACCATCCCAGCCCTTCCCAGAAGAACTGGTTATTGCCGAAGGTCTCCTGCACCGAGTAGTTGACCACCGTCATCATTGGCACCAGCGCGTTGAACGCGACCAGTGCCAGAACCGGCAGGACAAAGAACCATGCTCTTTGGTTTATTGTTCTCATTGGGCCCGCTCCTGCGTTGCGATCCAGCCGTCGCGATAGACGCGGGACTGCTCGGGTTTGAATTGCAGAAAGACCATCGAGCCTTGTTCGGGCGCATTGTGTTCGGTGACGGCCTTGATCGGCGTGTTCCCAACCATGGCACTGACCACGTAATGGCGCCCGATATCGGCTACTTTGGTGACATGTGCCGGTATGCCGGATTGGCCGAAGCCTACATATTCCGGGCGTATTCCCAGATCGGTGCGACCACCTTCACCATGGGTCGGACCTTCCAAGGCCACCTCATGCCCTTCGAAAATAGCGCGATCGCCCTTAGTCTCGCAGGGTAAGACATTCATGCCGGGCGAGCCGATAAAGTGACCAACGAATGTATGCTGAGGCCGCTCGAACAGTTCAACCGGCGTACCGATCTGAACCACTTCACCATCCTGCATGACCACGACTTCATCAGCAAAAGTCAACGCCTCGGTCTGGTCGTGGGTGACGTAGATCATTGTGGCTTTTACGCGCTGGTGCAGCTCTTTCAACTTGGACCGCAGTTTCCATTTCAGATGCGGGTCGATCACGGTCAGCGGCTCATCAAACATCACCGCATTCACGTCATCGCGCACTAGTCCGCGCCCCATCGAGATTTTTTGCTTGTTGTCCGGGCTCAGGCCAGAGGCTTTGGTGCCCAGCATATCCGCGACATCCAGCATTTCGGCAATCTCATCAACACGCCGCTTGATGGTTGCCGCGTCAACGCCCCGGTTTTTCAGAGGAAAGGCTAGGTTCTCGCCTACGGTCATCGTGTCGTAGATCACTGGAAACTGAAAAACCTGCGCAATGTTGCGCTGATCAGGGGGCAGGGCGGTCACGTCGCGGTCATCAAACAGGATCTGCCCCTCGGAGGGTGTCAGCAGGCCCGAGATGATGTTCAGCAGCGTAGACTTGCCGCAGCCCGATGGCCCCAGCAACGCATAGGCCCCACCATCGCGCCAAGTGACGTCGATTTCCTTCAGCGCATAATCCTCGGGGCCTTGCGGCGATGGCAAATAGCTGTGTCGAAGGTTTGAAAGCTTGATCTGTGCCATGTCAGGCCACCCTTTTGCCGTCTTGGCCGAAATACCGGCAATGGGCCGGATTCATATAGAAACTATGGTCTTCGCCAACCTGATAGGGATGTACGCCCGCCGCCAATGAAACCCATGCGTCGTTCCCATGTTGGAAATGCGCACTGGAGTCAGATCCGGATAGCTCGGTCACGATCACACGCCCGGTCAATTCTACATCTGCGTCCGATGTGCGGAATGGCGTCACGCGATGCGGGCGTACCGCAACTGTGTATTCACCGTCTGCGATGCCGGTGACGGCCCATCCACCGCCCCCTGCAAGTTGCGCCTGCGCACCCGAGACGGTGATATGCGCGACGTTGATGGGCGGATCCGAGAACACACGTGCGGCAGCGATGTTTTCCGGATTGCGGTAGATATCAGCGGTTGGCCCAAATTGGGTGACCCGGCCGTCTGCCATCAGAGCGGTATGACCACCGAGCAGCAATGCTTCTTCCGGTTCTGATGTCGCATAGACCACAACGGCCCCGCGTCCGGCAAAAAGATCAGGAAGTTGCTCGCGTAGCTCTTCGCGCAGTTTGTAGTCCAGATTGGCAAGGGGTTCATCAAGGAACACGGCCCGGCTTTCCTTGGCAATCGCGCGGGCCAAAGCGGTGCGTTGTTGTTGTCCACCCGACAGCTCGTGCGGGCGGCGCTGCAGCATCGGGCGCAGCTGCAGCAGATCAGCGGCCTCTTCCACGCGGCCTTCGATTTCGCTTTTCGCCATGCCTGCTACGCGCAGGGGCGAGGCAATGTTGTCGAAAACGCTCATATGGGGGTAATTGACGAAAAACTGGTGCACCAGACTGATCTTACGCTTCTGCGTATTCAGCCGAGTCACGTCCTGACCGTCCATCAGGACTTTGCCTGCGGCGATCGGATCCAGTCCGGCCATCATCTTGATCAGTGATGTTTTCCCGGAACCGGTGGCACCCAGTAACACATTGAAATGGCCTGTTTGCAGCGTCAGATTCGTGGGTTTGATATGGATGACGTTGCCGACCCGTTTGGTCGCGTCTTGAAGTTCGATCATCTGGTGTTCTCTGGGGGTATTTGGGGGTAGGCCGGGTCTGAGCCCGGCCTACGAGTTTACGCTTACTTGGACTGCCAGCGCTGAACCAGTTCGTCATAGTTGACGGTCTGGCCTTGCGGCTTTTCGTTCTCCAGCTTGGCTTTTGGCGAACCCGGCTTTTCCAGCCAGAAGGACGCATCCTGCGGCTCGTTCAAGCGCGGACCACAACCGCCGTAGACACCGGCGCTTTCATCCGCGGCCTGCATCCGGCCCATTGTGATGTCCATCTCTTCGGCCAGACGATCCATCGCTTCTTGCGGAGTGAAGGCACCCGAGTTCACGTCACCAATCTGCTGCCACCAGATCTGGGCCAGCTTCGGATAATCCGGCACGTTGATGCCGGTGGGCGACCATGCCACACGGTCAGGCGAGCGGTAGAACTCGACCAAACCACCCAGCTTGGGCGCGCGTTCGGTGAACGACTCGTGGTTGACCGAGCTGTCGCGGATGAAGGTCAGACCCACGTGGGACTTCTTCACGTCGACCGTCTTGGACGTCACGAACTGGGCATAGAGCCAAGCCGCCTGAGCACGATCCGCCGGGGTCGACTTCAGGAAGGTCCAGGATCCCACGTCCTGATACCCAACCTTCTGACCGTCTTCCCAATAGGGGCCATGCGGGCTCGGCGCCATCCGCCAAAGCGGTGTGCCTTCGTCGTCGACGGTGTTGTTGCCTTCGGACTTCGGCTTCACCATGTCGGCGGTAAAGGCGGTGTACCAGAAGATTTGCTGGGCCACGTTGCCTTGGCTAAGCGCCGGCAGCGACTGGTAGAAGTCATAAGACGCGGCACCTGGAGGCGCATAGTTGCGCAGCCATTCGTCCCATTTGCGGATCGCATAGACCGCAGCCGGACCGTTTGCAGCACCACCGCGCGACACAGATGCGCCAACAGGGTTACAAGTGCCCGCTTCCATGCGGATGCCCCATTCGTCAACGGGGATACCGTTCGGCTCACCCTTGTCGCCAGCACCAGCCATCGACAGCCACGCGTCGGTCATACGCCAACCCAGGTCAGGTGCGCGTTTGCCGTAATCCATGTGGCCATAGATCGCGGTACCGTCGACTTCTTTCACATCGTTGGTGAAGAAATCGGCGATGTCTTCGTAAGCGGACCAGTTGACCGGAACGCCCAGATCATAGCCGTACTTCTCTTTGAACGCGGCTTTGTTTGCCTCATCGTCGAACCAGTCCTTGCGGAACCAGTAGAGGTTCGCAAACTGCTGATCAGGTAGCTGATACAGCTTGCCATCCGGACCGGTGGTGAACTGAATGCCCATGAAGTCATCCAGATCCAGCGTCGGAGAGGTCGTGCCCGCCCAGTCGCCACCCATCATGTCGGTCAGCGGATACGCCAACTGCAGACGCGAGTGGGTGCCGATCAGGTCACTGTCGTTCACGTAGCCGTCATACAGGTTCCGACCTGTTTGCAGCTGGGTTTGAACGGCTTGAACTACTTCGCCTTCACCCAGAATCTGGTGATTGACCTTGATGCCGGTAATTTCTTCGAACGCCTTGGTCAGAACCTCAGATTCGTAAGAGTGCGTAGGGATGCCTTCGGACAGGACGTTGATTTCCATGCCATTGTAAGGCTGTGCAGCTTCGATGAACCATTGCATCTCGGCCATCTGTTCGTCTTTCGACAGGGTTGATGGCTGGAATTCGTCGTCGATCCAGCGTTGTGCTGCGGCTTCGTCGGCCCAAACGGGACCGTGCCCCGCAATGACGGCAGCCGCCGCCACTGCGGAAAGTAGATGTCTCCGCATCTGTTTCCTCCCAAAGATAATGTGATCCGGCGCAGACCGGATGACGATCAGCATCAGCGATTTGCCTCCTGCGTGTCAAACTAAATTTTTAGTAATTGAGGTGATGACCGGTATAAATTTCTGAAAATGAATTGATTTATGTCATGTTTTAAAGCACCATTTGCCCATTAATTTCAGTTCGCAGACCCCTTGAATGCAGGGTCGCGCGCATGGTTTTTCGGCAGACGCTGTGATGCGGGTCCATTTGAAAAGCAGACTTTTGTGACCGTTTGCTGCACGATTTGAGTTCAATCAAGTTTTCAGGCTATGAGGATCGGAAATGTCCCGAAGTCTTCTGAAATTTACCCGCGTTCTCGAGATCGTGGGGGATACGCTAAAGATAAAAGTTCCGAGTGACGGGTCCGCTGACGCGACGGTGCGTTTCAACGATCTGGCCGTGATCGAAACTGTCGATGGGCACAGAACGCTGGCACAAGTCATCTTCATCGACCGCGATGTGATAACCTTGCAAGTGTTCTCGGGTACCAAGGGGATTTCGACCGAGGCGACAGCAACGTTCCTTGGTCATCCGATGCAAACCCCGTATTCGGCCAATATTCTGGGCCGGGTGTTTGACGGCGCAGGCGAGGCGATTGACGGCGGTCCGGATTTGTCTGCCGAACCGCGCATCGACATTGGGGGACCGACGGTGAATCCGGTTGAGCGGTCGGTTCCCAACAAGATGATTCGCACGGATGTGCCGATGATCGACGTGTTCAATACGCTGGTCGAAAGCCAGAAGATCCCAATATTTTCGGTATCCGGCGAGCCGTTCAACGCGTTTCTCAGCCGCATCGGCATTCAGGCGGATGCGGATATTGTTGTGTTTGGCGGGCTAGGGCTGATTTTTGACGACTACCACACGTTCAGAACCTCGTTCGAGGATGCGGGCGTGTTCTCGCGGACCGTGATGTTCGTCAATCAGGCCATGGACCCGTTGGTAGAACGCCTGCTGGTGCCGGATATGGCGCTGGCCGTTGCCGAGAAATTCGCTGTGGAAGAGGGCAAGCGTGTTCTGGTCCTGCTGACGGATATGACCGCCTATGCCGATGCGATGAAAGAGGTTGGGATCAGTCAGGAGCGCGTCCCATCGCAGCGTGGATATATGGGCGATCTCTACTCGCAACTGGCACGACGGTATGAGAAAGCTTGCGACTATGCCAAAGGTGGATCGGTTACTGTGCTGACTGTCACAACCATGCCCGGGAATGACGTGACGCATCCGGTGCCGGACAACACCGGATATATCACTGAAGGCCAGTTTTACCTGCATTCCGGGGTGATCGACCCGTTCGGCAGTTTGTCGCGCCTCAAGCAGAATGTAATCGGCAAGACCACGCGCGAAGACCACGGCCAGATCATGAACACGATGATTCGGTTCTATTCCGAAAGCCGAGATGCCGCGCAGAAACAGGCCATGGCGTTTGACCTATCGGATTATGACAACCAGTTGCTGAAATTCGGCGCTTTGTTCCGCAAACGCTTTATGGACATCAACGTCTCGATCCCGCTGGAGGATGCGCTAGATCTGGGATGGAAGACACTAGCTGAATGCTTTGCCCCCGAGCAGTTGCTGATGAAGCAGGATCTGATCGACAAATACTTCCCAAAGGATGCACATGGCGCGGTTGCAGCTGAATAAATCGTCGCTTGCGCGCGAGCAGACGCAGCTGAAAAGCTATGAGCGGTTCTTGCCGTCTTTGGACCTGAAGCGTCAGCAACTGATGGCTGAACGGGCCAAGGCACGTAAAAATGTGCAGTACCTGCAGGAGGAGGTGACGCGCTTAGCACAGCAGGTCGGGGAAAAGCTGCCCATGCTGGCGCAACTAGGTGTCGACCTGGAAGGGTTGGTCGAACTAAAGGATTACCGGCTGAAGAAGGTCAACGTTGTTGGCGTTACCATGCCCGATCTGGACCGAATCGAGGTCGCGGTACGTCCGTATTCCCTTTTGGCCAAGCCACATTGGGTGGATGCAGTGGCGCTTTTGTTGCATGACATGATCGAAGCCCGATTGCGCGTGAAAGTGGCCGAAGAAAGGGTTAGGATTTTTGACAAATCAGTCGCCACGATCACCCAGCGCGTCAATCTGTTCGAGAAGGTGTTGATCCCGCGCGCCAGGGCCAACATCAAGAAAATCCGCATCTATCTGAGCGATGAACAGATGCAATCCGTTGTGCGCTCGAAAATCTCCAAACGCAAACATGCGAAGGAGGTTGCGGCATGAGTGTTGCAAGGCTGAAGAAACTGTCTTTGGTCGGCCGCGCCGCGAACAAGGGGGACACTCTGGGCGCGCTGCAGACATTGGGATGCATGCATGTTTTACCTTTGGCACCGCCGCCGGCAGAGCTAGAGCGGATCAACGAGCGTGGAGCCCGAGATGCGTATAAAGCATTGCGGTTTTTGAAAGAATCGTCGGAAACGCGCCGTCAGGTTCGGCGCGATTCTGATTTTGATATGGACCAGTTCGTCGGTGAAGTCCTGGACTTGATGCAGCGCATAAGGGATATGACCGACCACCGGGATTTTCTATCCCACCGGATCGCTCAGGTGCGCCCGTGGGGAGATTTGGATTTTCCGCCGAGTGATGTGTTGGCAGGCAACCGGCTTTGGTTCTATCAACTGCCGCTAAAGCACCGTGAGGCACTGGCGGAGCTTCAGTTGCCCTGGGCCATCCTGCAAGAGGATCACCGGTTTCTCTACGCCGTTCTGATCGCCCCGGAAGATCCCGAAGACGACATCCTTCCAGTGCCGCGCACCCATACGGGTTCGTTGCCCATTCACGAGCTTGAAGCTCAGCTGGAAGAGGCCGAAATCGCCATTGAGGCGCTGGAAGCCGAGCGTATCGGGCAGACCCGTTTTCTGACGTTGATGCGGCGTAATCTTGCCGCCGCCGAAAGCGCAGCCGAACTGGCCCATGCCACGCAAAAGGTCCGCGACGAAGGCAAAGTGTTTGCCTTGCAGGGTTGGGTGCCCAGCGATCAGGTCGAGGCTGTCCTGGACATGGCCAATTCGCAGAACGCCGCTGTTTTGATCGAAGACCCGGGCCCGAACGAGATGCCTCCGACGCTGCTTGAGCAGCCGGAAAATCGCAGTGCAGCGGTAGACCTTGCCCTGTTCTATCAGGTTCCTGGGTACCGAGAATGGGACCCCAGCATAATCGTGTCCGTCTCGTTCGCGATCTTCTTTGCGATGATCGTTGCGGATGCCGGCTATGGCCTGGTTATCCTGCTGGGGCTGTTGACCTTCTGGAAACGTCTCGACAATACACCGGCGAAAAGATCGTGGCGGCTTTATGGTCTGATCATCTCGGGCGCGACGGTCCTATACGGGATTTTGGTTGGAAGCTATTTTGGCGCTTCCCCGGCCTCGGGCACGATCTGGGGGAAACTCAAGCTGTTGGACCTGAACAATTTCGACTCGATGATGATGATTTCAATCGTGGTCGGCGTTCTGCACCTGATATTGGCGAATGCGCTTGCAGCACGCGCGTCTTGGGGGCGGCGCAGTTCCGTTGCCAATCTTGGCTGGATCGCGGTGTTGATCGGCGGGTTCATACTGTGGCTGAGCTATATGAAAGGCGGACCAACTGCACCGGGGGCCGCGATCATGATCGCTGGGGCCTTGGCGATCCTTCTGTTCACCAGCGAGCGCGAGATTGCCAAACCCTCTGACTGGCTGTGGCGCCTGATAGAGGGCGTGCAGGGGTTGGCCGGGGCGATGGGGGCCTTTGGCGATGTGCTTAGCTACATGCGCCTGTTTGCGCTGGGGCTGGCCTCGGCTTCGCTGGCGATCACGTTCAACGATCTGGCGGTCTCGGTGATGCAGTCCCTGAAAGGGCTGGGCCTTCTGTTCGGAGTGTTGATCCTGATCGCCGGGCATATCCTCAATTTCGCGCTCGCCATGATGAGCGGCGTCGTTCACGGATTACGTCTCAATTACATCGAATTCTTTAAATGGGGCCTGCCGGATGAAGGCATCGTCTTTCGCCCGTTCGCCCGCAAGGAGGTTCAGGAATGAATGAGCTTGTACTTACATTGGGCTGGTTGGGAATCTATGCCCCCATGGCGCTGGGCGCCGCAGCAAGCGCGATTGGCTGTTCCATTGCTGGACAGGCCAGTATCGGAGCGATGACGGAAACCGAAGGCGGGTATGGCCGGTTTATCGGCGTGTCGGCCTTTCCATCGACGATGGTGATCTACGGCATCGTCATCATGTTCACGCTGAACCGCGATGTGACGCCTGAAAATGCAGGCGGGCTGTTCGGGATCGGTATCCTGTCGGGCATCGCCCTGATGTATTGCGGCATCTGGCAGGGAAGGGCCTGTGCTGCAGCGATTAATGCAACCAAGGAAAAGCCCGAGATTTTTGGCCTGGCACTTGCGCCGGCTGCAATCATCGAGGGCTTTGGCGTATTTGCCTTTGTCTTTGCTTTGGTCATCAGCGCGGGGATTAGCTGATGGCACAGGACGGGATGATTTCGCATGGGGTGGATGCGCTGATCGACAAGCTGCGCAGCGATGGTGTGGCTGCCGGTCAGGCCGATGCAGACAAGCTGCGCGCTGATGCCAAAGCCGAGGCGGCCAAAATTCTTGCCGATGCCAAGCGCGACGTAGATGAGTATCGGAAAAAGGCCCGTGCCGAGGCGGATAATTATCGCACAGCCGGAGAAGAGGCGCTGAACACAGCGATGCGTGATGCGGTGCTTACAATGAAGGCCGGTCTGACAGATCGATTCCGCAAGGATGTTGAACGGCTGGTCACCCAAGAAATGACTGATCCTGAACTGCTGAAACAAATGATCCTTGAAGTCGTCGGTCGCGCCGCGTCAGACGCCAGACTGGAAGGGCCCGCGCAGGTCATACTGCCCCCCAGGGTCGCCACTCAGGATGACATCAAACAGAACGCCGATGATATTCAGTCGGGAAAGCTGACGCGTTACGTTCTGGGACTGACGGCTGAAATGCTGAAGGAACAGGTTGAGCTGCACAGCGCGGATGACACCCAGAATGGCATCCGCATCCGGGCTGATGAACAGGGGGTTGTTCTGGATCTGACCGATAAGGCCGTCGCCTCGTTGTTAATGGAACATTTGCAGCCGCGCTTTCGTGCTGTTTTGGAAGGTGTGATCCGGTAACATGTCGGACCCTGACGCCTATATCGCGCTGATCAGCAGCTTGCCGGGTTCGGAACGGTTGTTCATCGCCAAACAACCTCCGCTGTCGCGGCTCAGGCTGGACCGGCGCTTGCGGGCGCTGACACCAGCGGATGCGCGGGTTCTGGAGGTAATGGAACACGCTCTAAACTGGAACAACTATGATATGAACGTCACGGATGCACAGACCATTGAGCGATGCAAAGAAGCGTTGCGGCACATTCCACAACCGACCTTGCGCAAGCTGTTCATGGAACGGATGGATTTGAGGACGGCGGTTGCCGCGCTGCGCCTGCGCAAACAGGGGGGTGCTGCACCTAGTGGCGTCTATGGCATTGGACGCTGGAGCCGACACATTCCAGCCAACTGGGGCGACCCTGCCTTTCGGCTGGAAACCCCAATGCCCTGGATCAAAGAAGCCAAACACTTGCTGGATGTCGATGACCCCCTGGGGCTTGAACGGTTGCTTTTGTCGGTCAGCCATAAGCAACTGAAACGCTACGCCGCGCGCCATCTGTTCGATTTCGAAGCCGTGGCGATTTATGTTCTGATCTGGAATATTTTTGATCGCTGGGCGCAAAGCAATGCGCGTGACGCGGCAACGCGCTTTGAGAAACTGGCGCAACACGCCATGGCAAGTGCGATCGACTTGGATTTTGAGGGAGTAAGCGCATGACAGCCCCAACCTCCGCCACGCAGACCTCTACTGCCCGCGTCGTCTCGGTACAGGAAGGGCTGGTACAGATTCAGGCGAACCCTGATGCCACAGGCCATCCCGGACAGCTGGTCAAGAATGAGGTCGTTTTCATTCTGCCCACGCGGCCCGGCCCCGGTGGACGTCAGGAACGTCTGAAAGCCGAAGTGTTACGGGTGCGGGGCGACACTGCCGATGTGCAGGTTTACGAAAGCACTGATGGCGTCGCCGTGGGCGACCCAGTCGAACAATCCGGGCAGCTGCTCTCGGTCGAACTTGGTCCTGGGCTGTTGGGGCAGGTGTTTGACGGCTTGCAGTCGCCTTTGGCCAAAGTGGCGGCAGAATTCGGAACCTTTCTGCCGCGTGGGGCGGACGTGGCGCCGCTGGACACTCAGGCAAAGTGGTCGTTTACCCCATCGGTCAAGGTGGGCGACACGGTCACTGCAGGCGACAGCATCGGGGCGGTGCCCGAGGGGCATTTCACCCATAAGATCATGCTGCCCTTTAATTGGGTTGGGGATTACAAAGTCATTTGGGTTCAGAAGGGTGCGGCCATGATCCATGATATCGTGGCGCGGCTTGAAGATGCACAGGGGGGTGAGCACACGCTGACCCTGTCGCAGAAATGGCCGGTACGGCGGGCTTTGCCGGAAAACGTTCTGAAACGCACCTTGTCCGAGCGGCTCTATCCAACCGAACCTGTCCTGACCTCTCAGCGCCTGATCGACACGTTCTTTCCGATTGCCCGCGGTGGGACGGCCTGTATTCCCGGTCCGTTCGGCGCAGGCAAGACGGTGCTGCAGAACCTGGTTGCACGCAACGCCAAGGTGGACATCGTGATCGTGGTGGCCTGTGGTGAACGCGCTGGTGAGGTTGTCGAGACGATTGCGGAATTCCCGAAGATGACCGACCCGACCACTGGCGGCAGTCTGATGGACCGGACGATCATCATCTGCAACACCTCCTCGATGCCCGTAGCTGCACGCGAGGCGTCTATATTCACCGGAATCACTCTGGGCGAATATTACCGTCAGATGGGGTACGATGTGCTGCTGATTGCGGACAGTACCAGCCGCTGGGCACAAGCGATGCGCGAGACATCGGGCAAACTGGAAGAAATCCCCGGCGAGGAGGGCTTTCCCGCCTATTTGGAAAGCTCAATCAAAGGGCTGTACGAGCGGGCCGGAGCGATGAAGACCAATGATGGGGACACCGGCAGCCTGACCCTGATCGGGACCGTGTCACCGGCAGGTGGGAACTTTGATGAACCGGTCACGCAATCGACGCTGTCCACGGTGAAGTGTTTCCTCGGCCTGTCGTCCGAACGCGCCTATAAGCGGTTCTATCCTGCGGTCGATCCGATGCTCAGCTGGTCGCGTTATCTGGAACAGCTCTCGGACTGGTACGACACCAACGCCGAGGCCGGATGGACAGGCAAAGTGCGCGACTTGCTGGCATTGATCGAAAGGGGTGAACAGGTTGACCAGATGATGCAGGTGACCGGCGAGGAAGGGGTCACGATCGAGGATTTTGTGACTCAGCAAAAGGCGCTGTTTGTCGACATGGTCTATCTGCAGCAGGATGCCTTTGACCCGGTGGATGCGTCGGTGCCGCTAGAGCGTCAGAAGATGACGTTCAAACTGGTCTATGGCGTCACTCAATCCACCGCGCAGTTCGCCGACAAGGCCGAGGTGCGCCAGGTCTTCACTCAGCTTACGGGATTGATGAAGAACTTCCACTATGCCGCCGAAAACACGCCGGAATTCAAATCTGTCTGGGGACAGGTGCAGGCCCTGTGTCAGGAAAAGTTCGGTGTGTGAAGAAATGGTAGCCCGTAGGGGAATCGAACCCCTCTTTCCAGGTTGAAAACCTGGCGTCCTAACCGATAGACGAACGGGCCAC